>CAYGDE010000012.1:3195-19248 GCA_964348615.1 uncultured Gammaproteobacteria bacterium
TTGGCAGTTTTTGCAGAGGCCAAAAAATTCTAGTGAATGGCTCTGCACTTTGAATCCTTTTGCCTCTTTTATATATTTCTCATGTTTGGTTACATCGTTTTCCAGGTCAATGTCTTCTACTGTTTTACAATTTATACAAATTAAATGATGGTGATGTTCGCCCGTCCCTTCATAGCGAAATTTCCCTTCTTGGAACTCTAGTTTTTTTGCGAGGCTCTTTGATACGTACAAATCTAAGATTCTGTAAATTGTTACTTTGTCTGCCTCAATTTTCTTTTTTTCTAGAAATTGCTGGATTTCTAAAACGTCCAAAGGTTTTTGTGCAGCTTGTAAAAAATCCAATACAGCAATTCTGGCTTTGGTTTTTTTGACGCCAATATCATTTAGAATTTTGGCTTTTACGTTCATTGAGAGTTGGATCTTAGCACAATATTGTCAATTAATCTTGTTTTGCCAAATTTTACTGCTAAGGTTATCAGCGTATTTTTGTCGATAGTCTTTTTTTCTTTTAAAGTCTTTTTATCGGCAGCGCTAATGTAATCTACCTCTGCTTTTGTGGTTTGAATTAATTCTCGTATAGCCTTCTTTATTTTTTTTGAATCCCTCTCCCCTTTTTGGAACAGATTTTCTGCTAATTTTAGGGATCTGTAGATTATTGTTGCTTCTTTTCGTTGGTTTTTATCCAAATATACATTTCGACTGCTCATTGCCAGTCCGTCTTTTTCTCTTATGGTCTCCCCTACTACCACTTGAATGGGAATATTTAAATCTTGAACCATTTTTTTAATTACAGCTACTTGTTGTGCGTCTTTTTGCCCAAGATAAAGACGAGTTGGGCAGGTGATATTTATGAGTTTTAAAACAATTGTGGCTACTCCCCTAAAGTGTCCTGGCCTACTTTTTCCTTCTAACAAATTGGAAAGACCTGTTACTTCAGTATATGTTTTGTAGTTTTGGGGATAGAGTTCTTTTGCTGTGGGCAAGAGAACAAAATCTACGCCTGCATTTTTCAGAAGTTTTAAATCACGTTTAGTATTTCGCGGGTATGACTCAAGATCTTCATGTGATCCAAATTGTGTAGGGTTTACAAAAATGCTAACTATTGTGAAGTCGTTTTGAGTTTTGGATAGTCTTATTAAGCTCAAATGTCCTTCGTGCAGGTATCCCATTGTTGGAATAAACCCAACAGAACCTTTGAATTCTCCACTTAATTTTTTTACCTGGGGTATTGTTTTTGCTATTTTAAGCATGGCTAAAAAAGTGTTTAAGTGGTGTGTTTTACGTAGAAATTCCAGGGTAGGATTTTTAGATCTGAAAGCTTTTTTGTGGTAATTGCGTGAACAAAAAGTTCGGCGGTTTGGATATTGGTAAGAACAGGGATACCGTAGTCGATTGCTGCTCTTCGAATTTCGTAGTCATCGTCGAATTCGCGCTTAAAGTACGGGTCGACAATATTGATTACGAGGTCGATTTTTTTGGCAAGGAGTGCGTCGAGTGCATTGGGTTTTTTCTTTTCGTGGATTTTATAAAGCTTGGTTGCTTCTATTTTATTCTTTTTAAGAAAGGCGGTTGTTCCTGCGGTGGCGTATATTTTTAGGCCCATGTTTGCAAGTTTTTGGGCGGAATCTTTGAATTTTGTTTTATTTTCATCACCGGCAAGCGAAATAAAGACCGATTTTTGAGGAAGTTTTACGCCGGTTGCGATAATGGATTTTAAGAAGGCTTCTTCTGTGTCTTTACCAAAACATGCCACTTCTCCTGTGGAGGCCATTTCTACGCGAAGGATTGGGTCTGCACCTTTTACGCGAGAGAAAGAAAACTGGGGAGCTTTTACACCAACGTACCCTTTGACTTGAGAATTGATAGTTGAGAATTGAGAATTTTTGCCGAGCATCGAATTTGTTGCAATTTTAACGAAGTTAATACCGGTTACCTTGCTGACAAAAGGGAGACTGCGGGATGCACGGAGGTTGCATTCTATGACCATAACATTATTGTCTTTGGCCAAAAATTGGATATTAAAAGGCCCGGTAATTTTTAAAGCATGGGCGATTTTTTGGCAGATTTTTAATATTTGCCCTTGGGTTTTTTGGTTTACTTTTTGTGCAGGCAAAACCATTGTAGAATCGCCAGAGTGTACGCCGGCATTTTCAACATGCTCGGAAATTGCATAAGTTAAAATTTTGCCCGAAGACGCAACTGCATCCAGCTCAATTTCTTTGGAATCCGTGTGATACTTAGAAATAACAACCGGATATTCACTTGATATTTTTGAAGCTGCTTGTAGATAACTTTTTAAATCTTCCGGTTCGAAAGCCACATTCATAGCCGCACCTGAAAGTACATAGGAAGGCCTTACTAAAACTGGGTAATCAATTGAGTTTGCAAAATTTAATGCTTCTTGGATGTTTTTAAGCATTGCCCATCTGGGTTGGGCTATTTTCAAATCATCACAAAGACTTGAAAACTTATTCCTGTCTTCAGCCCTGTCGATTGAACTTGGTGAGGTGCCGAGGATTTTTATATTTTCGGCGGCAAGAGAAAGGACAATATTGCTGGGGGTTTGTCCACCCATGGATACTACCACCCCTTCTGGATTTTCTTTCTGGCAAATTTCTAAAACTGATTCTGTGGAGAGCTCATCAAAATAAAGTTTTTTTGCCATGTCAAAATCCGTTGATACTGTTTCTGGGTTGCAGTTTATTATGATTGGAGAATAATTATTTTGGGCTATTGTTTGGGCACAAGTAACACAGCACCAGTCAAACTCTACCGAGGAACCAATTCGGTAAGGGCCAGAGCCAAGGACGATGATTTTTTTATCTGAAGATTTTTCTATGTCGTCTTTGTCTGCGTTGTAGGTAAGGTAAAGGTAGTTCGTCTGGGCTGGGTATTCTGCTGCTAGGGTGTCGATTTGTTTTACCGATGGATGAATATTCAATTTTTCCCTTTGTGTTCTTATTGCCTTTTCAGATGTTCCTGTGAGATCGGCTAGCCGTTTGTCTGAAAATCCATATTGTTTGGCTTCAGTTAAGTTTTCTTTATCAAGCTTCTTGTTTCTAAGATTTTTTTCCATTTGTGCGATGTTTTTAATTTTTTCCAAGAAATAGGGATCGATGCCAGTTTTTTGAGCAACCTTTTTGATGGGGGTCTTTTCTTTAATTGCTTTGGCAATGGCAAATATCCGCCATGGGGTTGGTTTTTCGTAGGGTTCCACCTGGGCTTTTTCATCCATAATTCCATCCAGCCCAATGTCTAGCATTCTTGTTGCTTTTTGCAGACTTTCTTCAAATTTTCTACCTATGGCCATAACTTCCCCCACAGACTGCATATACGAACCAATTTGGCCGTGGCTTTTTTGGAATTTTGAAAGATCCCATCTTGGGATTTTGACAACTATATAGTCCAGAGCCGGTTCGAAGGCAGCTATTGTTTTTTTGGTGACTGCGTTTTTGATTTCGGTAAGCCCGTAACCCATGCCAAGTTTTGCAGCAATGTATGCAAGAGGATAGCCAGTGGCTTTGGATGCCAAAGCAGACGATCTGGAAAGGCGGGCGTTGACCTCGATGATGCGATAGTCGAGATAATAGTTGCCAGTCTCCGGGGACCAGGTGCCTTTTTTATTTTTTCTGGTCTCTGGTCTCTGGTCTCTGGTTACTGGCTTCGGATTCAGGGCAAATTGGATATTGCATTCCCCAACTATTCCCAGATGCCTTATTACTTTGATGGCGATTTCCCGCAGCGTGTGATATTCGTTGTTGTTAAGTGTTTGCGAAGGTGCAACGACTATCGATTCACCGGTATGAATTCCCATGGGGTCGACGTTTTCCATGTTGCAGACTGTAATGCAATTGTCGTATTTGTCGCGGACTATTTCGTATTCGATTTCTTTCCATCCAGCCAGATATTCTTCTATTAATACCTGGGGAGATTTGGTAAGTGCGCGCGTAACAAGTTCTTCAAGCTGGTTAATGTTTTGAGCGACCCCAGAATCTTGCCCGCCCAAGGAAAAGGCGCTTCTAACAATGACAGGATATCCAATTTTTAAAACAGCAGATTTTGCTTGGGATATTGATTTTACAGCTGCACTTTTTGGGATTTTAAGATTAATGCTTTCGAGCATTTTGGCAAAAAGATGCCTGTCTTCTGTTAATTCTATGGCTTTTATTGGGGTTCCTAAGACTTTTACCCCATATTTTTTTAAAATACCAGATTTTGAAAGTGCAAGACCGCAATTTAAGGCAGTTTGACCACCAAACGAAAGTGCAATTTCTTTTGGTTTTTCTAACTTTATTACTTCTTCTACAAAGTGAGGTTCAACTGGCAGGAAATAAACTCGAGTGGCAAAATTTTGCGAAGTTTGAATGGTTGCGATGTTTGGGTTTATTAAAATGACTTCCTTACCTTCTTCCTTGAAAGCCTTGATTGCTTGAGAGCCGGAATAGTCGAATTCTCCTGCCTGACCAATTTGCAGAGCCCCGGAACCTAGAAGTAGAATTTTTGACTTTGCTTTTTTCATTTTAATTTGGTTTTCTTTACTGCTTTTAGAAAATAGTCAAATAACCACTCCGTATCTTTTGGGCCTGGCGACGCTTCTGGATGGAACTGGACAGAGAAAAATGGCAGTGACTCGTGATGAATCCCTTCGTTGGTATTGTCGTTTGCATTGTAAAACCAGCGCCTGAACCCTTTTGGAAGCTTTTTTTCGTCCACACAAAAGCCATGGTTTTGGGTTGTTATATAACATTTCTTGGAACCTTGAAGGATAGTGGGTTGATTTTGGGCACGGTGACCAAACTTTAGCTTATAGGTATCTCCTCCTGCTGCAAGGGCTAGTAGTTGATTACCAAGACAGATACCAAATGTCGGGAGTTTTTTTGATAAAGATTTTTTTATAATTGCAATAGATTTATCGGCCATTTTTGGGTCACCCGGTCCGTTGGAGATCACCAAACCATCAAGCTCGAGATTCATCTTGAATGGGTCGTAATCCCAAGGAAGTTCGTATACTTTTGCACCGCGAGCAGTGAGACAACGGATGATGTTTTGTTTAGCTCCACAATTTAGTAATCCGATATTTAGGTTAACAGTTTTTAGTTTCCAGGGACCAGTTTTGCTGTTCAGTTCGACTGGTTTCTGGTCTCTGGTTTCTGGTCTCCAGATTTTTATTTCTTTTGGCGATACTTCGGCAACCAGGTTCCTCCGATTTGGATCCGATATTTTTACATCTTTTCCGTCTATTACGATTTTTCCAAGCATGACACCATTTTCTCTTAGCTTTTGCGTAAGCATTCTGGTATCGATGCCAAAAATTGCAGGAATCCCTTCTTCTTTTAACCAAGTGTCTAAAGTTTTTGTTGATTGCCAGTGTGACGGATGTGTGGTTAGATCAGAAATTATTACACCTGCAACATGGATTTTTGAAGATTCAAGGTATTGCTGTTTGGGCACTCCCCAATTGCCAATTTGTGGGTATGTAAAAGTGAGAATTTGGCCTTTGTACGAGGGGTCTGTTAGTGAAAGATCGTAGCCTACCATCCCTGTTGCAAATACCACTTCACCGGCCTGGGATTTTGGTGCCCCGAAGCCCGTTCCTTCGAAAATCATGCCGTTTTTAAGGACAAGTTTAGCTTTCATCTTAAAAAAAAAGCCCCAGAGGCTTTTTAACCATTATATTTTTATATTTCGAATTAGTATTAAATTGCTTTTCCAGATTAGTGTGTATTTTAGCTTTTTTTAGCCTTTGGTGCAATAGGTTTTGTAGCCTCTGTTGGTACTGGGCTCTTGGCTGGTTGTTTTGATTTAGTTTCGGTGTTCTCAAGTTTTAATTCGGTGAACGGTTCGTCTGCGTCTTCCTTTTTCTTTTGAATTACGGTTGCCGCTGCCACTTTATCACCAGCGGAAAGACGCATGACAATAACTCCTTGTGTATCTCTTGTAAGCCTTGGAATTGACCTTAGAGTAGTTCTCATCACTTGGCCTTTTTGCGAAGTCAATATTAAACCTTCGTCTTCTTTGGTTAGAATTTGGGCGGTTTGGATATCCCCTGTTTTTTCAGCGAGGTTAGCCGCTTTTACCCCTACTCCCCCACGGAGCTGATTGGGCCATGCAGAAATTTGGGTTTTTTTGCCGATGCCCTTTTCGCAAATTACCAAAAGATCCGCTTTGTCGTCGCCTTTTTGGATAACGTCCATGCCAATAAGTTCATCGCCCGGTTTGATTTTTATCCCCCGAACTCCCATGGTGTCCCTGGCCATTGGCCTGACATCTTTTTCGTCAAATTTAATAGATAAACCTTTTTTGGAAACCAAAAATACTAAATCGTTGCCGTCTGTTAATTTTGCCCACCTGAGCTGGTCGCCGGGTGTTAATTTGATGGCAATAATACCGGATCTTCTGATTGCTTCATATGCCAAAATCGGAGTCTTTTTGATGGTGCCATTTTTGGTTGCCATTAAAACAAAGTTGTTTTTAGCTTCGGTTTTGGAGGTTTGTTTTTTAACAGGCAAAATGGAGAGGATTTTTTCTTCAGTTTGCAGCTCTAGGAGGTTTACAATAGCAACACCTTTGGCAACGCGCGAGGAATCTGGCAGTTCGTAAACTTTAAGTTGGAATACGCGGCCTCTATTTGTGAAGAAAAGCAGATTGTCGTGGGTTTGGGTTGCAAAAAGTTGCGAAACAATATCCTCTTGTTTTGTTGTTATTCCGGAAATTCCCTTACCGCCCCTCCTTTGAGTTCTAAATGAACCAAGATCTTGACGTTTAACATAGCCACCGACTGTAATTGTTACGATTGTTGGTTCATTTGGAATTAGGTCCTCTTCCGAAAACTGACCGATTTTTTGCTTATAAACTTTTGTTTTTCTTTCGTCCCCAAATTTTTCTTTTAATTTTAAAAGTTCCTCTTTGGCTACTTTTAAGATTTTTTCCGGATGGGCTAGTAAATCTTCCAGGTAGGCTATCAGTTCCCTTATCATTTTTAATTCTTCTTCTATTTTTTGGCGTTCAAGTGCTGCCAATCTTTTTAACTGCATGTCTAAAATTGCAAGAGACTGAATTTCGGAGAGTTTAAATTTTCTAATAAGGTTTTCTTTGGCATCTTGCTGGTCCTTACTTTTTTTAATAGTTTCGATAACTTCATCGATATTATCTACGGCAATTTTTAATCCTTCCAAAATGTGCTCGCGTTTCCTGGCCTCGTCTAGTTCGAATTGGCTTCTTCTGGTAATAACTGATTTTCTGTGTTTTATAAATTCCTCAAGAATCATTTTTAAGGTCAGGGTTTGGGGCACACCGTTTACCAAGGCTACTGTATTAACAGGGAATGATTGCTGGAGGCTTGTATGTTTGTAGAGATTGTTTAGAACGGATTGTGGGCGTGCATCGCGTTTAAGTTCGACAACTACCCTTAACCCTTTTCTGTCCGATTCGTCACGAAGGTCGGAAATGCCCTCGAGTTTTTTGTCTTTTACAAGTTCGGCGATTCTTGAAACCAAGGTGGCTTTATTTACTTGGTATGGAAGGTCGTGTACAGTTATTTGAAATCTACCGTTTTTGGTCTCTTCTATTTCTGCCCTTGCCCGCATCATAATTTTGCCTCTGCCGGTTGCGTATGCAGCGGTTATTTCGGAAATATCGTAGATTTGGGCGCCGGTTGGGAAATCCGGGCCTTTTACAAACTGCATTAGGTCTTCAACTGTCGCTTCGGGGTTGTCTATTTGGTAAATTGTGGCGTCGACAACTTCATTTAGGTTGTGCGGAGGTATATTGGTTGCCATACCGACTGCAATACCCGAAGTGCCGTTAATTAAAAGGTTTGGTAAAACTGCAGGCAAGTAAACCGGCTCTTGCAAAGAGCCGTCGAAATTGTCGATAAAATCTACGGTATTTTTTTCCAGGTCGTAAAGCAGGGCTTCTGCAATACTGTCCAGACGGCATTCGGTATACCTCATGGCAGCTGGTGAGTCGCCGTCTACAGACCCAAAGTTCCCTTGTCCGTCTACCAGCGTATAGCGCATGGAAAAATCTTGGGCCATACGGACGAGCGCTTCGTATACCGGAGCATCGCCATGGGGGTGGTATTTACCTAAAACTTCACCGACAACTTTTGCACTTTTGCTGTAGTGGGCGCTATGTGTTAGGCCAAGCTTTTGCATAGCGTAGATAATCCTGCGGTGGACGGGCTTTAAACCATCGCGGACATCCGGAAGTGCCCGTGCGACGATAACCGACATTGCATAGTCCAGGTAGGACTTTTGCATTTCTTCGACTATTTCTACTTGTTTTATTTTTCCTATGTCGCCCATGTTATTGAGTTCGGGTTGAAAATAAGAATATAGCTTTTTGCAGCTCTGTCCTTTCTATGGTTAAAGGTTGACCTATACGTTCTTTTAACCTTCGATTTAAATCCGAACTTCTTTTTATGTCGCTGTGCTCTTGCCACTTATCAAAAATTATCCTAGTTATGTCTGGTTCCTTTTCTACTCTCCCCAGCGATGCGTAGTTTTGCTTTGAGTCTGGAAGTTCAACTGTTAAAATGAGGCCTTGGGTGGCAATACCGGTAATTGGTTCGTTTGGTTCCTTTTGGGTAGCTTGGGGTACTGTATCCACTTCAAACAGGACCTTATATTTTGATTCCTCCTCGGTTGCCACACCTGTAATTTGGCCAACATTCCTTAACCTTGCTGTTTGCGTGACAGTTTTCGGCCCGGAGTTTTGGGGGTTGTCAAAAAAATTGAAGCTACTGCGCAGACTGACTTCTGAGGGATCAATAGTCCTGTTAAATTCGTAAAGTTTAGGTTCTTCCGGTGTTGTATCCATGATTCAATTCAGTTTTTTTAAAAGTAATCCTGAAACTGAAAGCATAATTAGGCCAATTGCAACCTCGACAAATGGAGATGAAAGTGCAGGAATTGTGGATATAAAACTTTCAACCCCAAGAGCAAATACTACAAACCCCGATGTTCCTACAATACCAGCTATAATTTGATTGTTTTTAATTTGGATCACGTTTTTTTTGGCCATCTCGACAGTTTTTAAGGCCGGATTTGTAGGCAGCGGCGATTTTTCTATAAATTCCGTTACTATGCTGTTATTTTCGTTTTGAGATTTGAGCTGATTCTTCATGGCTATATGTCCAAAGTGGCGTTTTTTGCATGTGTCTGGATAAATCTTTTTCTGGGCGGTACCTCGCTGCCCATAAGCATGGAAAATGTGGCGTCTGCTTCGGCTGCGTCTGCAATTCGGATTTGTTTCATCGTTCTTGTTTGGGGGTTCATGGTTGTTTCCCAAAGTTGTTCTGGGTTCATTTCACCCAGACCTTTGTATCTTTGGATACCTACGGTTTTGCCGTCGGTTTTGGATTTTATAAGAGTTTCTTTTTCTTCGTCGGTAAAGACGTAGTGCGTCTCTCTACCTCCAAACGTTATCTTATATAAAGGAGGCATGGCAACGTATAAATAACCCTTCTCGATAACTTGAGGGATATAACGGAAGAAAAAAGTTAAAAGAAGCGTCATAATGTGTTCGCCATCGACATCGGCGTCTGTCATAACGACTACTCTGTGATAGCGAATCTTGTCGATGTTGATTGTGTCACCTATTCCGGTGCCAAGGGCAATGATTAAAGTTTTAATTTCTTCAAATTCCAAAATTTTGTCCAAGCGCGCCCTTTCGGTGTTTAAAATTTTTCCACGAAGAGGGAGAATAGCCTGGTACTTGCGGTCTCTGCCTTGTTTGGCGCTTCCGCCTGCAGAATCTCCCTCAACCAGGTAGATTTCGCTTTGTGCCGGGTCTTTTTCTTGACAGTCTGTAAGTTTTCCAGGCAAAGTCATGCCTTCGAGTGCGCCTTTTCTTAAAACTGCGTCTTTGGCAGCACGCGCTGCCAGTCTGGCTTTGGCTGCCAGTATCACCTTTTCCATGATTCTTCTGGCTTCTTGGGGATTTTCTTCCAGATATATATCGATTCCTTCTTTTACGACCTGGTTTACCGCCGGTTGGATTTCAGCATTGCCTAATTTCCCTTTTGTTTGGCCTTCAAACTGGAGATTTTCCGAATTCATTTTGATGGCAACAACAGCAGTTAGCCCTTCACGCATGTCTTCCCCTGTTAAGTTGTCGTCCTTTTCTTTTAAATAGCCGTTTTTACGTGCGTAATCGTTGACTGAGCGAGTTAGGGCCATCCGGAAGCCAGTTAAATGTGTTCCGCCTTCATGGGTATTGATTACGTTGGCAAAAGATTCCAGAGTTTCGTTGTAGCCATTGTTGTATTGGAAAGATGCCTCGACCAAGATACCGTTTACTTCCTTGGAAACATAAAATGGCCTTTCGTTGATTGGGGCTTTATTTTTATTTAGATGGCGAACCAAAGATTCTATTCCGCCGTCGAAATAATAGTGAATTTCTTGGCCAGAGCGTAAGTCGTATAGGTGAAAAAATAGCCCAGCGACTAAATATGCACGTTCTTTGATCCTTTTGGTTATTGCTCTAAAGTCGGTTTTTATTGTTTGGAATATTGATTTGTCGGGTAGGAAAAACGTTGTAGTACCAGTTTTTGGAATAGGGATAAATTTGGGAATTTGAGTTTCTTTGGTTTCTTCAACTTTTCCTTGGGGTTTGCCGCGTTTGTATTCTTGGAAGTAAATTTTATTGTCTCTTCTGACTTCTACTCTCATCCAATCGGAAAGGGCGTTTACAGCGGATGCCCCGACTCCGTGAAGACCGCCTGAAACTTTATATGCCCCGTCGCCAAATTTTCCACCGGCATGAAGGACTGTCATTGTAACTTCCAGTGAGGATTTTTTGGCTTTTGGGTGAATATCTACCGGTATTCCTCTACCGTCGTCAACAACTGAAATTTTTTCTTCATCGTCTATAACTAGCCAAACATTTTTGGTGTAGCCTGCGAGTGCTTCGTCTACCGAATTGTCGATAATTTCTTTAACAAGCTCGTGCAGTCCGTTGATATCGGTAGAACCGATATACATTCCTGGTCTTTTTCGAACAGGTTCAAGCCCCTCAAGGACTTGAATATCTTTGGCTGTGTAGGAGTCGGAGGAGGCGTCAGGCATAAGTTAGTGAGTAGTTTGTAGTATGTGTTTGGTAGTTTTGAACATCAATTTTGAACTTTCGGAACAGTGTTGCAGAAATTGCACCATTCTGTCAATTTTACCAGAAAATTAGCTTCTGATGCAAGCTAAAATTAGGTGACATTTAGTGAAAACACAAGGTTTGAGAGGACAAATGTTGGGTTAACATTTGAGGCCAGCATCTGATTGGCTTGTGCACAAGCTTCGATTGCTTTGCTGATTTGGGTAAGGGTTTGTTTTTGATCTTGATTTTTGGCCGATTTTACAAGCAGATCGGAAAGCACGATGATTTGTTCGTCCAAAAACTCTTGCGGATTTTCGACTTCGGAGATTTTTTTAAGTAGAGTTTCTAGGTCTTTTTCAAAAAGCATTTGGTTTTTTGGGATTGTTTTGGTCCCAGGGGTTTTAGGTTCGTGGCCTGACTTTGTTGTTACTCTTGACAGAATTGTTGGCAGTAGCAGTGCTTTATTTTGTGCTTCAAGGACGATTATGGCGTGGGACGGAGGTTCTTCCAGTAATTTTAGGAGTGCGTTTTGGGCTTCAAGTGTTGCATCGTGGGCGTTTTCCAAAACGACGAATTTATACATGTTTTGCAATGGTTTTTGGAAAATATGCCCCCTTAGTTGTCTTATTTGTTCTATTGCGATTTCTTTCTTTGCGGCTTTTATAAAGTAGATGTCTGTGGACGCTTTTTCAATATCGATTCCGAACGCTTCGGCTAGTTTTTGTGTTTTTTCTCTTGCCAATTCTGGGTTTGGAGCAATGATAAGATAACTTTGAAATGTTGATGTCATTTGTTTTTTTGGCTCAAACAATATACCAGTGTAGCAATTGTTTTTCTATATTTGTTATGATCAAGTTAGTTGTTGTTAGCTAACTTTTCGAGGTTAGTGGTTTTTGTGTATCTTATAAATAAAAAATAAATGGCGAATTCTGTCCCATTGGCTTCAATTATTCAAAAAGGTGCCCCAAAAGCAGCCTATATCGAGGATGTCCTTTTTTCAAAAGGCGCACTTACCCAAGAACAAGTAACTTTTATAAAAAGTGAATCTAAAAGAAGACAAGAATCTTCTGAGAATATTATTTCCCAAATGGGATGGGTTCCTGCGGAAAAGTTGGCAGAGGCAAAAGCTCAAGTTATTGGGGTGCCTTATGTTGCTCCAGACAAGAATCCAATTTCACCGGAAGTTTTGGCATATTTACCAGAAGTTGTTGCTAAAAGATTTGTAGTTATCCCTATCGCAAAAGATGCAAATACGCTTTCCGTTGCGATGGTAGACCCGTTGGATTTACAAGTTTTGGAGTTTATCGAGAAAAAAACCGGATTTGTGGTTAGACCTTATATTGCTACAGAAGAAGCTATCCTCAAAGCGATTTCAGAGCAATATACAAGAGGGCTTTCCCTGGAGGTTGGTGAGGCTTTGAAAGAGGCTTCTTCGGGGGTTGCGGGAGCGGCTTTAACTTCGCAGCAAGTAACCATAACTGGTGTTTTAGGGGAAGCGCCCGTTGCGAGAATTGTTTCTACTCTTTTGGAATATGGAATCAGGATTAGGGCTTCAGATATTCACATCGAACCTTTGGAAAATGAAACTAGGATTAGGTACAGAATAGACGGAATTTTGCACGAAAAGCTAATTTTGCCCAGAAGAATCCATGATGCAATTGTTTCCAGAATAAAAATTTTGGGTAATATGAAGATTGATGAAAAAAGGTTGCCTCAGGATGCTCGTTTTAACTTTAAAACTGGTGAACAAGATATAGATTTGCGTATTTCTACAATGCCAACTGCTTTTGGTGAAAAAGTCGTTATGCGACTTTTGAAAAAATCTGGAGGCGTTCCTACTTTGACAGAATTAGGACTGCGGGGTATGGCCCTGCGGCATTTGGAAGAAAATGTTGCCAGACCGCACGGGATTATTTTAATTACAGGGCCAACCGGTTCAGGTAAAACAACAACCCTCTACTCTATTCTTTCCAAGCTGAATTCAACACGGGTAAACATTGTTACTTTGGAAGATCCTGTCGAATATCAAATTGCAGGTGTTAATCAGGTCCAGATTAATACGCTTGCCGGTCTGACATTCGCTTCCGGGCTTAGATCTTTTTTGCGACAAGACCCTAATATTGTTATGGTCGGTGAGATTCGGGATCGTGAGACTACCGATTTGGCGATACAAGCCTCGCTAACAGGCCATTTGGTTTTTTCAACACTTCATACTAACAATGCAGCTGGTGCATTGCCGAGGCTTTTGGATATGCAGGCAGAACCGTATCTTATTGCCTCAACTGTAACTTGTGTGGTTGGGCAAAGAGTTGTAAGGAAGATTTGTCCAACATGTAAGATAAAAAGAGCTGTTGCGCCAGATGTACTTTCTCGGATAAAGTCTGCGGTTGGCAACCTTTACGATTTTTCAAAAGAGAAAAATATTAACTTGTATGTTGGTAAGGGCTGTGCAGAATGCAATAACACTGGATATTTAGATAGGGTTGGGATATTTGAGGTTTTGGTAATTTCCGAACCCGTAGGCAAGATGATTTTGGCCCGGCAAACTTCTGGGCTAATTGAAAAACAAGCCATTAGTGAGGGTATGATCACCATGAAACAGGACGGCTTTTTAAAAGTTCTTGAAGGTGTTACAACTATAGAAGAAGTTCTGAGAGTTGCCGAAGAGTAGTCAAAGTCAAAGTGAAATGTAAAGAATTATGAGTATACAAGACTATTTAGAAATTGTTGTTAAAAAAGAAGCTTCTGACTTGCACTTAATTGTTGGAAGTCCTGCCATGGTGCGAGTTGACGGACAGCTTTTGCCGGTTTCTGCTGGTGTTTTAACCCCAGAAGACACAGAAGGATTGGTATTTGAACTTTTATCTGCAGAACAAAAAGAAATGCTTTTGGTGAATAAAGAGCTGGATTTTTCTTTTGCTCTTGGTGACGTTGCCAGGTTCCGGGTTAATGCTTATTTCCAAAAAGGCTATCTTTCTGCCGCTTTGAGACTTATTCCTTCCTATATTAAAACAATCGAGGAGTTGAATTTGCCACGAGTGTGTCACAACTTCACAAAGCTTAGACAAGGTTTCCTATTGGTAACAGGGCCCACAGGGCATGGGAAATCGACGACTATTGCTTCGATGATTAATGAAATTAACCAAAGCAGATCTTCGCACGTAGTTACTATCGAGGATCCAATTGAATATGTATACCCAAAAGGCAAATCGTTAATTTCACAGAGGGAAATGCATTTGGATACTCATTCTTGGGAAATTGCGCTAAGGTCTGCATTGAGGGAGGATCCAGATGTTGTATTGGTTGGTGAGATGCGTGATTTTGAGACGATTGCTGCTGCTATTACGATTGCAGAAACTGGCCATTTGGTGTTTGCTACACTGCATACAAATTCTGCTGCCCAATCAATTGACAGGATCATTGACGTTTTTCCTGAAAATCAACAGGTCCAGGTAAGAATGCAGCTTGCTTCAACCATTGCCGGCATTCTTTCCATAAGGCTTGTTCCCGCAATTGGCGGTGGAAGATTGCCTGTTTGTGAAGTGCTGCTTTCAACTAGTGCTGTGCAAACTGCGATAAGAGAAGGTAAAACACACCAGATTGATAATATTATTCAAACATCCGGACAAGAAGGTATGATTCTTTTAGATGCCTCTCTGGGTTATCTTGTGAGGGCTGGAAGGGTGTCTTTGGATGTTGCAAAAACATATAGCATAAGGCCGGAAGAGCTGGATAGATTAGTTGGGAATGAACAATTAGATAGCGAGGACCAGTGAGTCTTTACTCTTTTTCTGCCAAAGATATAAATGGAAAAAAATTCTCCGGTGAAGTTGAGGTTATTGACGAACGAGCTCTAGTTGCTACTTTACAAAAGCAGGGCCTGGTGCCAATTTCCATAAAGCAAAAAAACGGTTTTGGTGGGATTTCTGGTTTAGTACCAAAAATAGGTGGCGGGATTTCTTCTTCTGAGGTTGTTAATTTTACAAGACAACTTTCTACCATGATTGCTGCCGGACTTCCGCTGACAGATGCTTTGGTGATTTTAGAAAAGCAGACAAAAAGCGTTGCATTTTCAAGAATTATTGGTGAGGTAGTTGCAGACGTTGAAGGTGGAATGTCACTTTCTGCTGCTTTGGGTAAGCACACAAAAGTTTTTGACACAATCTATATTAAGCTGATTGAAGCAGGAGAAACGGGCGGAGTTATGGACAAAATTCTTCTGAAACTGGCAGAAACATTGGAAAAAGACCGTGAGTTTAAGTCCAAAACTAAAGGGGCTTTTATCTACCCCGCAATTGTTATTGTGGTGATGATCATTGTTATTGTCGTGATGATGGTTTTTGTGATTCCAAAGCTTACCGGTTTATACTCAGAGATTGGTGCTTCCCTGCCGCTTCCTACAAGGATTCTTATTTTTGCTTCAGATACAATTCGAGGGTTTTGGTGGTTAATATTAATTTTTCTTGGGATGTTTACTTACGGTTTTAAAGTTTTTGCAAAAACAGAAACTGGAGACCAATTGCTTTCCAAGGTGTTTTTGAGGCTGCCCATTTGGGGTAAGATTAAAAAAGCTTTGGTTTTGGCGCAATTTACAAGAACTCTCGGACTTTTGATTGGCGCTGGTATTCCCATTATTACAGCACTTAAGGTAGTTTCTGGTCTTTTGGGCAGCCAGTCTTACAAAGAAGCGTTGGAATTTGCAATTGCCAGGGTGGAACGTGGCTCTCCACTTTACCAGCCACTTGCCGCAAGCCCAATTTTTCCACCCATCATTGGCCAGATGCTTAGAGTTGGCGAAGAAACCGGCAAAATGGATGAAGTACTTTTAAGGCTCTCGCTTTTTTTTGAAGGTGAAAGTGAAAATGCAATTAGGAATTTAACTACAGCTTTGGAGCCAATTATTTTGGTTATTTTGGGACTAGGAGTAGGCGTTTTGGTACTTTCTGTTATATTGCCAATTTA
>CAYGDE010000013.1:0-1245 GCA_964348615.1 uncultured Gammaproteobacteria bacterium
CTGCCATTGCTATGAAGCCAAAGGGAGGATGATCCCAAAATGGCAAGCCGTTGAAGGTGGGCATAAAAGGTTGACCAGATTTGAGGATGTTTTTGGCGATTTCGCCAAACCAGGCTTCGTCAAAATCTACAAGACTGTGGCCTGAAAGATTGTAAAAATATAAAGGGGCAAAGAGAAGAAGGATTAGAAAAACAAGAAGATCTTTTTTGTCAAAGCTTGTGGGGCGGGACATTGATTCTTTGCTTTTGATGCTAATTTATCCTTGAGATGTAACCCTTGATTCTTTTCTCTGTGTTGCTAGTGCTCTTAACGCTAACCCAGCAGCTCTTTTGAAAACGTCTGGAGATTTCTCGCCTAACCCACCGTCTTCTACTAACACTGCGCCATTTTCCTTGAAAAAAGGACTTGCCATCTCGCAAATTTTTCGTGCGATAGAACGAGTTGTCGCCATTTCTCCTGGGGTTTCTTGCCTAAAGATCTCTTTGGCAGACAGTGGAACCCAGCTTGTTATCCCGGTATTTTCAACAAAGCCTGGAACTATAGTATTAAACCGTATACTTTCATCAAACCATTTACTTCTTGCCCAAGCTTTTGTCATGTTTATTAATAGTTTCTTGCTTTTGGAGTAAGTGGGTTGAATCTTGTCTTCCCAAATGCCTGCCACGCTAGCAACGTTGATAACAGAAGAATTTTTAGCTAGCATATCCTTCAAACCAATCGTTAAAGCGACGGGTGCAAGATAATTAGCTCTCATCATTGCCGCTTTTTCTTCATCTGTGAATTTACTATTTTCTCCAGCAACCGCAGCGTTGTTAACAAGAACATCTATTTTGCCAATTTCGTGTTTTTTTAATTCTTGAATAACTGCAGCGGGGGCTTCTTTTTGCGAAAAATCGGCACCGATCCATAAAACTTCTGTACCAAGAGAAACTAATTCTGCTTCAATTCCACGTGCCCTGTCTTCGTTTTGTGGTCTGGAGACAAAAACTATCCTTGCTGCTCCTTGTCTGGCAAACTCTCGACACGTTTCTGCTCCAATTCCGTTTGATCCTCCAGTTACTAATACCGTTTTCGCGGTAAAAGGTTGCAGGGTTTCTTTTGGCCTAAAAATATCGGGCGTAGGCCCGTTTTGTCGATCTTGCATACAATTTGTTTTGTAATTTAAATCATTTAGGCTAATGTGTCAAGCATATTGGTAAACCGCAAGTGTTTCTTGTGCCATTTTTTGCCAAGAGTATTTTTTTG
>CAYGDE010000013.1:1345-18543 GCA_964348615.1 uncultured Gammaproteobacteria bacterium
GGCTTTTTGGAAAAGTTTGGAAAGTTCATTCGGTTCCATATAATTTTTAATCTCGACACTTTTTTGTAAATTTCTTTTTTTAATTTCCTCCTCTAGCCTTTGAGAAAAAACATCGCGAGGGCTAACAATGATTAAGTGAGTAGCGGGTAGTGTGTAGTTGGTAGTAAGTAATTTGAAAGCATCAAGAAGACGTTCAAGATTTTTATGCGGATATGCGTTGCCGACATAAAGTAAAGTTGGTTGACGGTTGGGGGTTAACGGTTGGCGGTTTGAATATTCTTCTTCTGCTGCTTCGTGTGTGACAATTATCTTTGTGGGGTCAACTTTAAAGTTTTGGGCAATGTCTTCTTTAACAAAATGGGAGGGTGTAATTATTTTTTGCGATTTATAAATTGCATTTTCGATTACTTTTTTGTACGCAAATCTTTTTATTTTAAACATAATTGTGTTTCTGCTACTTGCACTCGTTTCTGCAAATTTATGATGGATCAAGTCGTGAATAGTAACAACAAATTTCCCTTTGTACATAATGGGTACATTAAAGTGGGGTACATGCAAAAGGTCTAAATGCTGGTATTTAAAAATAGAAGCCATTTTGATTTGCTCTTCCACCGAATACCAAGAAACATTAGCTAAAATCTTTTTGAAATTTTTGTATTTTGCAAGGTTTAAATAAGACCAATTGTCTTCTTTTAGAAAAATATAATAATCATTATTACTGTCTATTTTTGCTAAATTTAAAACGAGCTTTTCTGTATACTTTCCCAGCCCAGTTCCTTGCGGGCCAACAAATCTAGCATCAATTCCGATTTTCATGCGAACAAGACTCGAACCCTTTCTAAAATTTTTAACGAAAGTATCACTAACCAGTTTATAAAAAACGGGTAGGAGTTTAAATAGTGTTTTTTGTAAAAAATCTCCATCGAATGGACAGATTCATATAGGGCACGGCGTTTTGACTCTTTTGTGGCTTTGGTTATGTGGCTTGATGATTTTTTCATGCCAGAAGCTACCCCTTTGTGGTGAATTATTTTTGTAATCGGGGTAAATACTACCTTATAACCTTTTTGGCCAAATCGGTAGCATAAGTCCAGATCTTCACCGTAAAAGAAAAAGTCTTCATCGAAAAAACCAACTTTCTCGAGGGCTGATTTTCTTATCATCATAAACGCCCCAACGCATGAATCCACTTCTTGCTCTATATCGTCTTTCACATAACCCACGTAATACTGGTCAAAGATTCTGGAACCTTGGAAAATTTTTGAAAGGTTTGAAAAGTGGGTAAACGATCTCCATGGAGTTGGAAAATGTCTACGGCAGTCTTTGTCTAATTGACCGTTTGGCAATTCAACCCTGCACGTAGAAATTCCAGCGTTGGGATTTTTGTCCATGTAACTCATCATGGAAGTAAGAGTTTTGGGGAAAACTTCCGTGTCCGGGTTGAGGATTAAAATGTATTTCCCTTTGGCTTTTATTAAAGCTTGATTATTGGCTTTTGAAAAACCAAGATTTTGGCTGTTGGCTATGAGTTTGGCCCAAGGGAAATTTGATCTAATCATCTCTAGTGTTTTATCGCTGGAGTTATTGTCGACAACAAAAACCTCGGACTTTAAGTTTTTGATGGCAACTTGCACAGATTTTAAGCAAGCATCTAAGACCTCTTGGGTGTTATATGAAACGATGACGATGGAAAGGTCCATTATTGTTTCCCTACTTCTTGATAAAGGCTGTCAAGGTTTGCCGAAATTTTTTCCCAACTGTATTTATCTTTGACTAGGGAATAAGAAGCAGTTGCAAGCTTTTCACCCAGTTTGGGATCTTTTAAAACTTTCACTGTTTCGTCTGCGAGCTCTTGGGCATTTGGCGCAACCAAGGCCTGCTTGCCGCTTTTTACATTGATACCTTCCACTGCAAGGCGGGTTCCAACAATTGGGGTTTTTGTTGCCATTGCTTCTAAAATTTTATACTTTGTACCCCGGCCGTTTCTTATTGGAGCCAGTAAAACATCACTTCCGCCATAAGCAGTTCTAATGTCTTCCACTCCCCCATCTACACGAATGTCCTCGGATGCAAAATTTAAAATATCCGCAGGGGGATTTCTTCCTACAATCCAAAGTTTGGCATTTTTAATTTTTTCTTTTATTTTGGGCCAGATTTCTTCAACTAAAAATTTCGTCGCATCTCTGTTTGGAAGCCATTTAAATTGCCCAACAAATAACACTGTTGGTGCTTTGGGTTTTTGTTTTTTCGTTTTTGCAAAATAATCGATATCCACTCCATTGGCAACAACATCTACTTTAAGTTTAGGTTCCAACTTTTGAATAAAGTTTTTATCTTCTTCAGACATGGCTGCTAACCTTCTTGCCTTTTTCCAGTAATATCTTTCCCACCATTTAATTTTGAAAACATCTAATGTTAAAAGGGGTTTTATGAAAAACATCCACCTTGATATTCCTTCAACAAATCTCTGATAAACTAAATATTCAATAACCTGCTCAACCAAAAAAATAGGGATTTTTGTTTGCGGAATATTAGGCATTACATAAAAAGTTTCGGCGTGAATTAAATCGTAATTTTCTTTTTCCAGTTCAAGCTTTATTTCTCTTCTTACTCTCATATCAAAGTAGATACAAACCAAAAATGGAAACGGGGTAATTGCGGAAAGAATAATATTAATGGGCGACCAAGCCTTCCTTCTTTTAAAAACAATGACTTTTTGACAATAAGGCTGGAGGTCTTTTAAATACTTTTTTTCTTCAGGGTCTCTTATAAAAGAGGCCAGGGTTATTTGATGTTTTAAGGCCAAATTTTTAAGCAAATTATATGTGCGAATTTGTCCGCCAGAGACAAGAGGATATGGCAGATAGGGGGTGATCATGAGAATCTTCATTTTCCAATGCAATCCTCGAACATCTCTACAATTACATACTTATCTGTTTTTTCGATGGTCTTGCAATCTTGGGCGAGATTTTGGATACCAGCATCGTTAACGTCCACGGAAACAAGGAATTTGGTACCTGCCTTAATGTAATCGCGCAGATCCCTGTCTGTTATTGGATACCCGCGTCTTCCGGTTTGATAAAGAAGAGCGGTATCCCCCAGGTAGGGCGCAACGACAGTTGCCTCTTTGGGTAACAGACGATCAGCAGCTTTGCCTGCCTCGACAATTTCGGGTTTGTTGATCCAATAAAACCCTTGTACTTCGTAATACCCAAGCGCAACCGTTAAGAATACTAATCCGGCTAAAATAGTTCGCGAAATATATTTGTTTACAAAATCTTTTGTGGGGAAAAGTAACATCTTGGCACCAATTGCCATAAATACACAAAGTATTGGAACTGCGGGAATTTGGTAGTAATCGTGCCTGACATTACCAGAAGCAAAAACCGAAAGGTAAAGTAGGGTAGATGCAAGATACGAAAAATAAAACCACTTCTCCCTGCCCTCTTTTTGAACCAGCCCCAAAATAAGAAGGGCAAAACCGCATGTGGTCAGAATTAATTTGCCCATGCGTTCGGCAATTAACCAACGGAAAAAGGCGCCTTTAAAACGAATATTATTTTCATTTAATAAAAATTGGAAATTTGGGATACCTTGTGGAAATTTTAGCATCCATATGCGCCAAAGGATAAAAGGGGTAAGAGAAAGAATTGCAAAAACCCATAAGTGGGGTTTTTTGAAAAGCGAAAGCTGATATTTTTCGTAGGCTAAATAAAATGGCGGTAACATAAAAAGAAGTGCGATGGGCCATGAAAGAATCGCTAAGTTGGCAAAAACTACAGAAAGTATTCCAAATAACATTTTTTTATCATTTTCCATCCATTTTGCAAAAAAGTAGTAAAGCCCTAAAAGAGAAAAGACCATAAAAGGTGCAGGCAGGACGGTCGAAGAATAAAAAACATTGTATGGAATTATTGCAAAGAAAAATGCAGCCAATGAGGCTGTTTGCCAGTTTGAAAATTTCTTAACTAAAAGGTATAGAAACAAAGTTGAAAAAAGAGTAATAACAACCGTAGTTAACCTTGCGTAAACCGCCTGCGTGGAACCAACTATTTTCCAAACAATAGCAACCAGCGAGTTGTAAATGGGAAATTCTACAAACCTATACCTTTGAGGGTTATCCAGACCGTTTGCCTGGGAAGACATATCATCGTACTTTGGGACCAAAAGATTAAATCCATCTTTTGTGAAGTTCCTGGCAACTGCTGCTGTATCGGCTTGTCTCCACGAATGCCAATCTGCGATGGGACGATTGATTTTATAAAGACGAAGGCCGAATGCGAGGATTATTATTGCGACAAGGACAAAGATTTCCAGTCTCCTCATGATTCTTGATTTTTGCTCTTTGTGGATAGCTTGATGGTAGATATGAGTATTGCCATCATAATCCAGAAAAAGTAGGCGACTTTTGAGGCTTCAAAAACATCTATATAGACGGCATTTACCAAAAGGCCAATTGTTGCTGCGACTAAACCGGCAACTACTGTTGCGTAAAATGGATCTTTAATTTTTTTGAAATTTGCGATTGAGTAGTAACAAATAAAAGCAATTGTTCCAAAAAATGTTAAAAACCCTAGTAGGCCAGTTTCACCTAGCGCCCTTAAAAAATCATTGTCAGTGGATTCAGCCTCGGTAAAATCTTCAACTTGTCTTTTTGTAAGGGTTGAATATCCAGACCCTAGAAGGGGATTTTTGGCAAAACCTTTAATGGCCTGAGGCCAGGTGTAATCAAGCCTTATTCCCGTTGAAAGATCGTACTGCACTGCTGCTTGTGAATAAACCCTGGGTTTTGCTGCCAGTGATGCCGGTAGACCTTCTTGCGAAGCACCATATTCTGGAATGTTTGTATACACATCCGAAGGCACAGCAGATTGCACACCGCTGGTTACTACTTCTTTCGGCTTTTCGGTAGAGGGTGGAATATCTGAAGAACTGCCAACTTCAAGGTATGCTGCTTGGGAATCTTTTGGCGGTTCTTTTTTAATAGGTTTTAGGGCTGAAGATAAATTTAGTTTATCCAATTTAAGAACGTGTGCAAACCTGTCCGAAAGATCCCCGAATGACAGCATTACTCCTGCCGAAATCGAAATAACAACAAACCAATGTATAAATGCCCACATAAAACTTTTTTTGGAAGCAAGAAATACAAAAACGACTGTTATTGAAACCAGATATGCCAGAAATGAGGTCCTGGAAACAGTTAATATTAAAAGCCAAAACCCAAAAAGGCTTACTGTTAAAAACAAAAATTTATGCCAGTAATTTTTGACTATTGAGATTAGGGGAATAAACAATGTTAATGTCATCATTAGGTAAGCTGCTAAATCATAGTGGCCACCAAAAGTAGAAAGTACCCTTGCATGTTCTGTTAGATAAAGCTTTACGCCCTTGGAAAATTCCCTATTCATTGTGGAAAAGGCCGGCCAATATAAATATTTCTGGCCAAATCCGTAAATAGAAACCGCCAGCAAAACAATTGCAGATAAATAAACATACTTTTTTATTTGATCGAGCGATTTTATCGAAGAGAAGAAAACGAAGAAGACGGAAAAGTATTCTATGCGTCTTGCCCAATTAAAGAAAAGTTTCATGATATGAATCTGGTCCTGCGGCACTGTGTGAGTGATAAAAATCGCGCTAAGAGACGACAAAAAGCCAATTATTGTGTAAAGCAGCATCGGGATAAAAAGAGGATTACCTTTCAATGAGACTTTTTTCCTTGCAAGCTGAACTAAAAAAGCCGCAAAGGCTGTTGCTACTAGCAAGTCGTCTAACCTTAACCTAACGATATAACCAGGTATTAGATCTGCCAAGGGAATTTTTGGGTAGAGTGGAATAAAAATTAAAAGTGCAAAAGAAAAGTATTCAAGAGCATGATCATCAATCCACTTTAAGAGCTTCGACATAAAATTGGGCAGTCTCCCTTTTCCCAAAAAGGGTAAAGACTAATATTCTTCCTATTGCTCCTATTTTAAGCAAGCTTTTTAAAACTTGCAAAGACAAGGTCGATTTATGTTTTTTATAAAAATAAATCAAACCCTTATATTCCCCCAAAATTGCATTTTTGGAAACCTTTTTTGCAGATCCCCTGCCAATATGAACAAGCTTGGTGGTGGGGGAGTAGAAAATTTTAAATCCGGCATTTTTAATTCGATAACACCAATCTACATCCTCCCCATACATAAATATTTTTTCATCCAAAAGCCCAACTTTTTCGATCACACTTTTGGGAATAAACATTGCCGCTCCGGTTATCCAATCCACTTTTTGGTCATTTCTGTAAAAGCTGTCATGATCGACATGGTAGGGCCTAAGAATTGACCCAAAAGGCAAATCGTCAATAAAGCTCATCCACCAAAAAACCTGAGGCAGGTTCGGGAAAAACCCTACGGACTGCTGAGGTGATTTGTCCTCATTTAGAAGCATTGGCCCAAGCGCACCCAAGTTTTCTGTTTTATCTGCATGTTCAATTAGCTTTTGGAGGGTATTTTCAACAAAAAAAGTGTCGGAATTTAAAAGAAAAATATATTTTCCTTTTGCAATTTTTATTCCCTGATTGTTGGCCTTTGAAAAACCCAGGTTTTGACTATTTTCAAAAAGCCTTACTTTTGGAAATTTGGTTTTAACCATCTTTTGGCTGCCATCTTCGGAACCGTTATCGACAATAATCACCTCATATGTAAAATCCCCAACCTTACCAATCTCCCCTATTTTTTCAACGATTGATCTTAGACACGCTTCGAGCAGTTTTTTTGTGTTCCAATTTACAATAATTACAGAAATATCCATTTAGTTTTTTTAATTTTACCTCTGACAAAGTCGTAAGATGTTGCCATAAATACTCCGACAAAAACAATCAATGCCCCAATTAAAAGTTGGGGCGTTAAACGTTCTCCAAATACGCTTATCCCAACAAAGGCTGCTGCGATTGGATTTATATAGGTGACAAGAGACGCAGAAAATGCGGAAGTAGTTTTTAAAAATCTTTGATACAAAAATATAAAAAAGGTCGAAGTGGTCACTAAAAGTACCGAAGCAATTATAAGCGGCACCGTTACCTGAATTGATTTTGTGCTGCTGGCTGACTCAATGGGCATTACAATTAGGGTTATAACAAACGCAACTAAAAAATTGTAGAAAGTCGAAGCAAGAGGAGAAATATCTTGAATCGCTTTTCTGGAAATAACCAGATAGGCAGTCCAGCAAAAAAGGGCAATTATGATAAGAAAATTTCCAAAAGGTTTTCCAAAAGAATGAATGTCCCCATTTTCAATAGATCCAAGAATTAAAATCAGCATGCCAAAAATTGTTATTGCAAGCCCAATCATTTGGTTTTTGGATAATTTTTCGCCTAAAAAAAGGTAGCCAAAAATAGCAACTAAAATGCTGGTTGGAGTATAGATGATTTGAGACATTATCGCGGAAGTGTGCTGTACACCTGTGGCAAATAACATTACATTTGTTGCCAAGGCTATGCCAGAAAAAAACAGTAATTTCCACTGTTTTTTGGGAAATTTTTCTTTATAAAAGAAAATCAGCGGAAGAAGAAGCAGTGCTGAGACTCCAAAACGGATAGAAGTTAATAAAATAGGCGGAACTTCTTGTCCAACATATTTGATAAGTGAACCGGTTGTCCCGCCAAAAATACCAACCAGTAAAAATAAAAAAAGATTCATTGAAAAAGTCTTGCGCGGCCGAGTTTGTAATGTAGGTCTTTTTCCTTGCGCTCCCCTATTTTAACAGCTGGTACACCGCCCACAATTTCAAAAGGTAAGACGTCTTTTGTGACAACTGCTCCAGCTGCAACAATGGCTCCCTTGCCAATTTTTACCCCCGGTAAAATAATTGACCTTGGGCCAATAAACACATAGTCGCCTATTTCCACCGGCTCTTCTACCGGATTAAAGCCTTCAGATTTAATGTCATGTTCGGAATTATAAATTAGTACTTGTGAAGCAATGTCTACGTTGTCACCAATTGTTAACTTTGCTCTGCCGTCTAAAAAACAATGGTCACCGATTATCGTACCTTGGCCTATTTCAATATTTGCCGGAAAGTAAAAACGGGCTCCCATATGTATGAAGGAGTTTTTGCCAATTTTGACACCATAAATTCTGAAGATAAGTTTGCGAACCGAATGAAAGGGGACTAAACAAGAAACTATAATAAGTTTCATTAAGGCAAGATCGAGGTATATGTTAAAAAGCCTCGTGGTGCCTTTTCTAAAAACTTCGGCAATTGATAATTCCCTACCCATCCGGTCTTTCATATTTTTAGTATAAACTAAATACTATCTAGAAGCAGCTGCAAGCACATAGCCTTCTTTAAATGCCTCAATCCATCTTCTTGCAAGCCTGGGGTGAACACATACACTCTTTATTTGTTTAAATTCCTCGTCTTTTATTCTTGAGTATTTTTTATTTGTCGGGACATACCAGCCATGGTGTTTTTCAAATATTGTATTGTCGATTTGGGCCTGATCTGGTTCTATCAATCCCATATCCATAGCAGACTGATAAGCGGTTGTATGCGCTATATCGGAAAGAAACATATGGACAGGATTATCAAAATCATATTTCTGCCCTAGTTTCGCCATGTTTGCAATTAGCAGTTTTTGGGCAACTAACCTAAATAAACCAATAGGCTGACCCCCTCGATCTTGAGATGATAAGGCGGTGAAAAGCTCGCCTACCGCTATCGGGTTTAGAAAGTCTTCCAACCTGTCAGCTGTGGAAACAACCTCAATAATTTCTTCACCAGTGAGGTTATGAAAACTACCTACGTGAATGGTGCTTTTTGTAACATTTCTAATGACTCTGCCTTCTCTTTCTTTGATTAGAAATGCTTGGATTGAGCCCCAGTCAACTTCAGTCATGGTTGTATTATACTATGGGGTAAAAATATGGACAAATTATAAGTTTACTATGGGTTTTATTATTTGTCAGGTGTCCAACGAATTTGCCCAGACCACGGTCTTTTGGGATCATTTATCTCGTCCTGCGTTGCTAGCACCTGTTTGTCCCCTGTTGTGTTTTTATACCCCCCATATGTGTTCAGCTGAGCCAAAAGTGCATCTGGGCCACTTGGTTCATATACGATTTCAGCTATCGGTGAACCGCCCAAACTATTTGAGACCACCTTTATTCCAAGCGGAGACCATGTTCTTTTACCCATTATGGCGTCTTTAAGTGGAATTCCTTGTTTAACGGATCCAAAAAATCCGTCTCTTGCTTCTATTGTCATTTGACGTAAATTTTACTACCTTTATGCAAAAGATTAAACATGGGCTGCTTTTTCCAATACTTTCAGGGTCTGGCGGGCGCAATTTTCCCAGGAAAAGCGCTTGATGTTTTTAAAACCCTTCGCAATTTGCAATGAGGCAATTTTTGGATCGAGTCCTTGTACAATGCCATCTTCGATAGATGCTATATTTGTCGGATCAACAAGAATTGCACTATCCCCCGCTATTTCGGGCAAACTCGATGTTTTTGAAACGACTGTTGGCACCCCACACGCTTGTGCTTCGATAACTGGTATACCGAATCCCTCCCATAGTGAAGGGTTAACATAAAGTTTTGCTCCTGAAATGAGTGCAGGCAGGTCTTTGTCTGGAACAAAATCACAAAAAACCACGCTATTTTCTATTTTTAATTCTTTGGCTTTGGATAGTATAGGGTCATAAAGCCAACCTTTTTTGCCTGATATGACTAATTTGAGACTTGAGAATTGAGATTTTAGAATTACTTTGGAAAAGGCTTCAATTAAACGCTCGACGTTTTTACGTGGCTGCAATGTACCCACAAAAATTATGTAATCCCCCTTGATTTTATATTTTGACTTTACACTTTCAATTTTGACTTTCGATTCTGGTTTAAATCGGCTTTGGTCGTACCCTTCGTAGGTAACACTGATTTTTGAAGGTTCGATTTGATAACTTTCGACTATGTCATCTTTTGTTGATTGTGAAGGGCAGATAATGTGCGCCGATTTTTCGACAGAGTACTTAGACCATGAAGTGAGTTGCATTAGATCGTCTTTTTTAAATAGATCCGGAAAGTGAAGATAAGATAAATCGTGGATTGTAACAACATATGGAACTTTAGAAAATCGGGGTCCGTAATGGGCTGTTGAAAAAAATACGTCTATTTTTGGCCCTTTTAATGTAAGTTGTATTGGGAGAGCAAACTGAGTCCACAGTTTTTTGGGACCAAAAATGTGATATTTAAAGTTTGAATTTTCCACTGGAAGATCACCAACTGGGGGTTCCTTTAAATAAATCGTGAAAGCGTGGGATTTATTTTTTGAAAACTGTCTCAGTAGTTCATGAGCGTATGTGCCAGAACCTACCCTATTTTTAGCGTTGGCTTCATTTCCATCAATACCAATTACCATGTCTTGATTGTATCAAGTACCATGTACTGGGTATCAAGTATTTACATATTTTCAGGAAAATAATTCTTTGTAGGCTTCAAGTGTTTCATGCGCAGTTTTTTTCCAGGTATAGCTTCTTGCTCTGTCCATACTGGCGCGAGCCATTTTTTGATAATTTTCTAAATTCAAATCTAAAATCATTTCAATGGCTTTTTGGATTTGCCCTGTGCTTCTGGGGTCCACTAAAATAGCCGCGTCTTTGGCAATTTCTGCCATAGAAGAATTGTTTGAAGTAACAACAGGAGCACCACAAGCCATCGCTTCTAAAATTGGCAAGCCGAATCCTTCATAAAGTGAAGGGTAGACGAAAACTCTGCAGCCTGCATAGAGTGCAACCAAGTCTTCGCTTGGCACGTATTCGGTCCAAATTACGTTTTGAGGAGAATGGAAAGCAGGACCCCATCCGTATTTTCCGGTTAAAACGAGCTGGTAATCTGATGTTTTTTGGTTAATTTTTTCAAAAACATCCAGAAGATTTTGAATGTTTTTCCTGGGTTCTTGAGTGGCTACAGAAAGGATGTAGGGTTTTTTTACTTTATATTTTTCCAAAACCTTTTTTACTTTTTGATCGTCTTGAGGTTTAAATTTTTCTGAAGGAGCAAGGTATATTACTTTGATTTGCTCTTGTGGAATTTGCAGGAATTTAACAATGTCCTCTTTTGTTGATTTGGAATCGGCAAGTATTAAGTCTACCTCTTCTTTTACTCTGTCTAATCTTATTTTGTGCGCTGCTACAATTTTCGGATGAACCGAGTTTGGAAACAAATAAGGCACCATGTCGTGAACGGTTGTAATTTTTTTAGTGGTCTTTGATTTGACAGGAGGCTGAATCCAATCGGACGAATGGAAGATGTCAACTTCTCCAATAAATTTTTCGATAGGAAAAATATGTAGTTTATTCCAAAATATTTCCAATAAAACTGGCGGTAGAGAAACGAATTTAAATTGGATGTTTTTAAAATTTTCTAGAGATTTTGCAAATTCTTGCAATTTTCCTTTTGCTCTTAGGGAAGAACCAAATAAAATATATTGGTTTTTTGTGTCAATTTTTAATAAATTTTCAACAAGTTTTCTAGTGTAGGTGGAAACCCCGGTGCCGTAGACAATTTGGGAAATATCTATCCCTATTTTCATGAGACGAATTCTATCACAAAGACTCTTCGATAGCAGTCGCCAAAGTTTGCCAATTTAAAAAATGGTAGGAGCAGTAAATAGCCTTTCATGTATAGGTAGTATGTGATTTTGCTTTTGCTTATCCACGTATACATTAAGATTTTGCGAACTTTTAGATTAAGGTTTGGGAATGATTTCACTTTGACTTTTTTGTCTAACTTTCTTGCTTCCCTGTCTATGGTTACCAAAATATCGTCTGTTTTTGGTAAACCATTTTGGACATGCTCTGAAAGAAATTGGTTTTTTGTTTTAAAAATTCTTTCCCAGCGAGTTTTTAGTTCTTTGTCTTGTTTTTGGGAAAGCTCACCAATTGGAACAACTATAATTGCAAGTTTTTTTGAATTTTTTAATATTTGTGCAATTGCCTTTTCTCTATCTGGTTTTGTTAAATGTTCTAAAACATCTACGGAAATCGTCACATCGTAAGAATTTTTTCTGAACGGTAGATTTGTGGCCGTTCCTTTTATCTTTGTTAACAGCTCGGTCTGGGGAGAACCGGAAAAATCTACATCTACCCCATCGATGGGTACTTTTAAATAGGGTATTATCCCAGAGGATCCTGGGCCTATTTCCAAAATTTTAGAATTTTGCAAATGATGTGCTTTAATTTCTCTCACTACTGGTGAGTATCTTATTGCTGCTTCCGGATGTTGTCCCCAGAAAAATTTGTCAAATATCTTTTTTTGAAAGTTTTTCATATCAGCGTTGAAATTCATAAACAAATCCTACCCCTGGGTAATCTTTCGTGGAAATATTAGAAAATCCTAAATTTGAAAGATATTCAAATATCAATCCTTGTGGGTCTGTGATTTGTGAAAGATATTGAAAAAGAAAAACTCGATTTTTATCTTGCGTTAATTTTTCAATTCTTTGTTTAACTTTCCCCGGGTCTGGGCTGAAGTCGTCTAATCCGCCTTCTGCTTTTACTCTTCCTCGGTTGTAGTAGTCGAACGGCCCGACGGTGTAGTTAGATTCGAAAAGCACGAGAGAATCTTGATTGGAGTTTTTAACAACATATTCGGTCGCGTCCCGCCAATTCTCTCTTTGAAATTTTGGATTGGTTAAATATATCGTAGTCGAAACTATATTAATTGCCAAAAAAATCCCCAAAAGAACTCTGACTAGTGGCGGCCAATTTACAATAGTTATTGCACCTGCTGCCAGGATGTAAAAAGCAGGGAGGGCGAAAAGAAATCTAAAGTAGGAAAAAACAGGAATGAAAAATGATATTGCAAAACCTAAAATTATTGACCCAAAAAGCCAATACCATAAAAATGATCTTTGTTTGGAAATTCTAAGGGCGGAAAGCCCGAATAGGGCAACTACAAAAATTGCGATTGGAGCAAAAACAAGCGCGTAAGTTAAATCATTTTCGAAAGACACTCTGCCTATTGTGAATTTAACAAAAGTAAGCACAAGGTTTTTTAGGTCGGGCGAGCCAACCACCTGTGCCCATGCGGGGGATGCAGCTGCTGCAGAAAGCCCGATTTGGACCTGCTTTGGAAAAAGTAAGAACCAAGGTACCAGCGAAAAGAAAATAATAATTAGGGCGGGAAGAAAAGTCTTTAAAGTTTCGAATTTTATAGTTTTTCTGATTGTAAATAAATAAAACAGGTATATTGGTATCAACAGGTAGGGTAAATAGTCACTGTAAAGCATAAAAATGGTTGCGGCTATAAAACCGATCCAATTAAAAAGTTTGTTTTTTTCCAAAATTGAGATGAAAAAATAAACAGAGGAGCTAACTGCTGCTGCTGCCAATGCATACATTCGTGCTTCTTGTGAATAGTATATGGCAAGCGGCGAAGTAGCTATAAGAGTCGCTGCAATAAGTGCAGTTTTCTTTTCAAAAAGCTTTTTTGCAATAAGGTATGTAAAGTAGACAGTAGTTACTCCAAATATAACTGAAGGTATTCGTACAGCAATTTCCGAATTGCCAGCAATTTCTGTAACAAAGTTTAAAATAATATGATAAAGAGGTGGATGAAAATCGGAAAGAGAATAGTTCAATATTAAAGATTTGAGATCGAGACTGGCTGCATTGTTAACATTGATTGCTTCATCCAGCCACAAGCTTTGATTTGTCGAAATGCATCTTAAAATGAGTGCGGTCGCGAGAATTAACAATATCATTATTGGGTATTTTCCACTGAGTTTATCATATAATGTGGCTGATGATAACCTTAATTTTAATAAGGCATGGAGAAACAACATGGAATAGCATTGGTAAAATTCAAGGTTCTTCGGATTCTTCAGTACTAAACAAAAAAGGCAAACGCCAAGCACAATTCACTGCACAGAAGCTGACACAATTTAAGATTGATGTTATTTACGCATCCGATTTAAAAAGGGCAAAACAGACGGCACGAATCATTTCAAAGACTATAAGTACAAAAATTATTGTTACAAAAAATTTAAATGAACGCTCATTTGGAATTTTTGAAGGGGAAGAAGTTGATTATGTTTTTGGCAAATTAGATTCAATGCCGGATAAAACGCGATATAGGTTTCGACCTAAAAATGGTGAATCCCCACAAGATGTAGAATTGAGAGTTCGAAGCGAAATGAAAAATATTATGAACCTACATGAAGGCAAAACGGTTTTAATGGTTACTCATGGAGGGGTTATTAAAATTTTAATAAAACTGATTAAAAAGATACCTGTTGAGAGAAAAATTGACGGGCGGATAAAAAATACGTCTATAACAATGTTTAAAATCCACAATGAAGAAGTTTTGGAAGAACTCATCAATGACACAGCTCATCTTGATGACAAATTACTTTGATTTTTCTTCGCCAAGGAAAGATTTAAGAACTGAGGTCCAAATTGCAAAATCGTAAATGAGCTTGAATAGGAAAAAGTAAATGGTTAAATTAAGTATTGATTTGTAGATTCCGATAAAAATTGACACTGGTATGCTATAAAAAAAGAGCGACCTGGTTTTTCTAATAAGGCTCCCACTTATAAATTCACTCTTTCCAATCCACCTTGCTTGTTTAAAAACTTCTTTTAAAGAAGAAGGGTTTTTGTGGAAGTAAACTGCACCTTTGACCTGTTTGGATTTTACTTTTAACTTCCGTGACAGTGACCAATCGTCTGTATATTCCCCTGTCGCATCAAAACCGCCTACTTTTTCAAATTCACTTTTTAAAATGGCGCGAAAAACAGGCGCTTGGTCCGGATAACTTTTGGGAAGCATTCTGTCTGGCGGTACATTCCTATTAATGTTCCAGCATACAGACCATGAATTTTTACTGTTTGCAACCATTTCGTTTTTGGAAAAAGTACCAATTGTCTGACCTTTTGCAATTGGCGCTGTTAAATCCTTAATAAAATTTTTCTCAAAAGTCATATCCGCATCTACAAAGACCAATATCTCTCCTTTTGCCTCTTTTGCCCCCAAATTCCTTGCAGGTCCCGGGCCTTTATGATCTTGATGTAAAAACTTAAAACTGGAAACTAAAAACTTAAAACTGGAAATAATTTCAGAAGTTTTATCTGTAGACCCGTCGTCAACCAGAATTATCTCTTGCGGCGTGTATGACTGAGCAGTAAGAGATCTCAAGCAATTCGAAATTTCTTTTTCTTCGTTATAGGTTGGAATTATTATCGAGACCAATGGTTTGTTTTTCATTTGATGTTAAAAATATTAAACTCCCCTATTTTAGTTTCTTTATAATTTTTTTGTAAGGCTTCTAACTGGCTTTTGGGTGTGTCCCGATTCGGAATTGCAATAATTAATTTATAATCACCGCTTTTTGCTATTTGAAGAATATTTTCTGTTGGAATGTTGAAAATAATATTTCGATCTGAATAGAAATTCGCATAAACATTGTAATAAGTCCCAAAATCTGGCGAGAGAACAAGCACGTTGTCTTTCTGATTTGTTCTTTCTTTTATCAAAATACCAAGATCGTAACCGACTTTAAAATTTTGGCTGTTTTGAAGCGCTGCGACAAACTTTCGGCTGGGAAAAATAATTAGTATACAAACAATTGTGGCAAGAATTATTGCTTTCGATTTCGATTTTAAATTCAGCTTATCCAATAATAGAAAAAACCCCCAGGCGGCGGATAGGGCAAAAAATGGCCACATGTAAATAATCATATAGTCGTGAATGAACCCCATATTTCTAAAAACAAGATTGTGCACAATGCCAAAAATTCCCAAAATTATAAGCAGCTGGATTTGCGAAGACGTTTTCCACTTTGAGTAATTTTTAAGCATCCATACAACAGTTACTGCGGCCAAAAATACTATTGGTTTTGTGAAATATGTAAGTATTAAATGGAACTGATTATTGAGGTAGCCTAAATTAGAGTAACCAAGCGATTTTTCGGAAAGATTCAATCTAAAAAGTAAGATTTTAATCATCCCTCCCCCTAGTGGATCTTTTGTTAGAATTAGTAGGTGAAGAGCGTGGAGTGCAAACATACTTAAACTTACCATTGGAAAAATAGATGCAAATAATAGTTTATTCTTTGTTTTTGAAAACAAGAGAAAGTGCAGAAAAAATAGCGGTGTTACGTAGTACCCCGGCCAATTTATTAAATGAGAAAAGACGAGACTTGCAATTACTTTAAGCAGATTTTTTCTTCTGGGTTTTTGAAAAAATTCGAAATAAAAAATAACCGAAAGCAAAACTGGTGCGAGTGTTAGTACTTCTTGAACGGGCATTTTGCCAAAATAAACAACAAGTGGCATCAAGGTTGAGAATATGGACGCAAGCACTGCTGTTTTTTTATTAAAAAACTTCACCCCCAAAAAATAGATGGCTGTTATTGTACCCAGCGAAAATAACAAAGGTATAATTCTGGCCGTCCATTCGTGAATACCAAAAAATTTAAAACTTAATGCGAGCGCAATTGGCAAAACTGGTGGGTAGTGAGTAGAAAATTGAAAGTTTTCAGGGGTTGTGTATTCTAGGTTCATAACTGAACCAAACTTTGTTTGTAAAAATCCATATTTTAGAAAATTTCTAGCAATATGCGAGTACCAAGCACTATTCCAGTCGTGATGACCAAAAAATGGCTTGTTTAGGTTTGTAGAAATTAAAATTGACGAGAAAATTAAAATAAGAAAAAGTAAGTAATACTTTTTTAAAAATGTCATCAGCCTTTTTCTAGAAGGGTTGATATTAAATCATCGTATTTCTGGACAATTTTGTTCCAACTAAAATTTAGCGCTTGGGCGTATGGCTTATTTCTATAATTAGTTTTGGCGGCTAGTTCTAAATCTTTGGCGTACTGTTCTATGTTTGCTGGTTCAGTAAGTATCCCTGCATCTCCTATTATTTCGGCTCTGGAGTTATCGCTTGCTGTAACAACTGGCAAGTTGCAGGCCATAGCCTCTATGTATGACGTTCCGAACGCTTCGGTTTTTGAAGCTAATGTAAAAATTTGCCCTGCCCTGTAATAAGAAGCAATTTCGCTATAAGGTACAACTAGTCTCTTGTATCTTGATCCTAATAATCTTTTCCCGAGAGCATCTATTTGGCCCCGAAGTTCTCCGTCACCCAAAACTAAAAGGCTCAGTTTCGTTTTTGCAACTGCCTTTATAGTTTCAGATACCCGTTTATACGGAACAAGTGCCG
>CAYGDE010000014.1:0-15005 GCA_964348615.1 uncultured Gammaproteobacteria bacterium
ACTTTATATTCGCAAGAATACATCTTGCTCATCTATCTTGCATGGGTGGGTGCACATGGATTCGAACCATGGACCACCACTTTATAAGAGTGGCGCTCTACCACTGAGCTATGCACCCAAGAGCAAGATATAAGAGTAGCGCTCTACCACTGAGCTACAGCTCCCAATTGAAGCTAATTTTAACATAAATAATGGAAAAAATTATAATCTTGCTCGGTGCACAATTTCGGCATCTACCACATTTACATCTCGCCCATATCGAAGCCTTGAAAGCTGCTTAATCATTTCTGCAATTCTTGGGTCTTTGTCCATCTTCGCCAAATCGCGTGTTGTATCCAAAGAAAACGGAGGCACAGGTTCATTGCGCACAATAGTTTTGGCAAACGCTTGAAACCTTTCAACGTTAATTAAATCCGTTTCGTTAAATATTGGCGTAAATTCGTGCTGCAAATAGTTGGCATCGGTAACACCAATCCTAAAGCTAACAATCGTTCCTACGTTTCCAAAAATTGCGTTTTTAACTTCTTCTTCAATTTGCCCTATAAACTGGTTGGCAACAATTAAATTCAAGTGGAATTTTCTGGCCTCTGCCAGAATATCGGCAAAGGTTTCGGTTGCAAAGTTTTGAAACTCGTCCACGTACAAGAAAAAGTCTGGCCTCTGGTCTTCCGGAACATCCTGCCTACTCATTGCTGCAACCAAAATCTTCGGTACCAAAACCAACCCTAAAAAGTTAGAATTTTCTTCACCCATTCGCCCCTTAGAAAGGTTAACAATCAAAATCTTTTGTTGGTCCATCACTTCCCGGATATTAAATGCACTTTTAGACTGACCAATAATATTTCTCATCAATCTGTCGGTAACGAATCTGCCAAACTTGGAAACAATGTAGTCCAAAACTTCACTCTTATGAAAGTCGGAAGTCTGGGCAATCTGGTCTGTCCAGTAGCGCCTTACAACTGGGTCTTGTACTTTCGGCAAAAGCTCTTGTACGAACTTTGCATCGGTAAGAATTCGGACGATTTCGACAAAAGTATTACCCGGTTCGCACATAACAGTAAGCATCGCGTTTCTAATGGCATGTTCAAATCTTGGCCCAATAATTCCAGTTTTGTGCGGGTCATAAAGCTTGTACATCAACCCTACAATGTTTGAAGCAATAAAATGCTTCTCCTGCTCAGAACTTGCCTCCAACATGTTCATGCCCAGTGGTCTTTCAGTATCTGCGGGATTAAAATAAATTACATCCTCTGCTCTTTCTGGCGGAATTTGGGAAAGGATGTCCTCTGCTGCGTCCCCGTGCGGATCAATAAAACAAACACCATGCCCGGCTTTGATGTCTTGCATCACCAAATATTTCAAAGTTTCTGTCTTTCCGGTACCGGTTTTACCGATAATATACATGTGCCTTCTTCTATCGTCGTCTGAAATATAAACTTCTTTTGTTGTTCCCCTGTAAACACTCTTACCCAAATGCAGCCCCGAAGACGGAATTTGTGCCGGCGCCGGAGCTCTTTTCGCATTTACCCAAAGTATTCCCGGTGTTTCCACGGTTTTATTGGGCAGGTGAAAAAGTGTTGCCAATTCTTCAGAATTTAAAACTCCCTGTTTACCAAAAATTGGCTGATACCTATAAACGAAGTCAACCAAAAATTGCTTTTTAAAACGGATTTTGGCACCGGAAAATCCGTTATATTCTGAAGAAAACTGAGAAAATGTTGATTTGATGTTATCCAAATGTACCTTTGCAGCAGCTTCTGTTGTGGAAGAGACCATTATCCGAACCAAAACCTCAAATCCTGGCTTTTCAATCTTGTTCTCTACTGCCTCCATCTTTTTTGGTTCAGGAATCGCCTTTCCTTCAGATTTCATCTCATGCTCCTTGGTTTTGTGGACATATTTGTGCCCAGCTGCTTTCCAAGAATGACCGGTAGGAATCGCAATAATCTGAATTGCAGCACCCTCCCCCGGACCCATCTTGGCAAGAGCTGAGGTAATCTGAGACAAAGGATCAACCGCTAAATCCTTAAAGGTTTTTATAGGATAATAACTTGAACTTTTTAGCTTTAGGGCGGCAAAGGCCAATTTGCCTTCTTCAGAAAAAATATTATATTCTTCAACTTCACGAACATCGGCACCCGGATAAGAACCGTGGATCTGTTTTTCTACCAAATCTTGCAGTTCGCGTGGACAGGAGATATAAAACTTTATTTCTTCTGGGGTTGCCACAATTTCAAAAGAGAAATGCTCGTGGGGTTTTAAAAACGAAAAGGTACTTTCATGGTGAACCGAGGCCAAAGAAGAAAGCATCTGCTCGGCAGCATCAATCTTAATTTCGTTATCCCTAGGAACCGCAACCAAAAGCAAAACAAAATCTAAAGATTTTTCTTCCCTATCTTTATTACGCATCCAAAGTATCCAAACCCATCCCACAAGAAAAGCCATGCCGCCAAGAACAAAAATCACTAGCGCTAAAAATCCCAGGGTGGACAACAACAGCTCAATTCCCGCAGTTACGTCTATTTGTCCTGGAGAATTAGAAACAACTTGCTCTTCTATCGGCATATATTAGGATGCCTCCTTTTTAAAAACTACCTTCATCGTATGTCTGTGTGCCTTTTTCAACATTTTTCCTACCCAAATAGCCATAGCCGCCAAAGAGGAAACTCCAAATACGTTTCGCTTTATGTCGCTTTTACCGCTTACTTTAGTTTTCTTAGCCAGATCATATTCTTTTTCTGAAACGGGCAATTCAACAGTCGTTCCACTTTTCACTACTTCTTCTGCAGCTTTTATCGGATTAACGACTCCTGCATCTTCAACATCGGGGGGTAATTCAGGCTCAAATGTAGCTCTTTTGGTTTCCGCAAGAGTTCCTTGCAATGCTTCAAGTGCTTGCCTGTCTGCAGTTTCCGCTGTGGTTTTAATACTCTCCATTAGCTTTTCTTCTTCTTCAAAAGCAGAAGTGGCAGCCGCACCTGGCTCTTGCTCTTTGGCGGAACGACCTGTACCGGCAGCCTGAACCTGGGCAGTTTGGTCATCAATAATTGGATTTTTTACCGAGGAGTTAGACATTGAAGTAATTTTAACCTAATTCGCTATATAGTTAAATGGCTGCCTTCTCACATAGTGCTTAGTATGTAACAGGCTTGACGCAAATCAAAAACATGGCGAAGTCAACCCAATAAGCACTATGAAATTATAGATGCGATTATGGTTAACGGAGACGTGAGTGAGGCGAAATAAAATGTTCGAACTTAAAAAAAGTACCAGCCGAACGTTTTTTGATTGCGACAAGACTGGTGCATGCTAAAATGTATTACCTACTTCTTCATTTTTCCCACAAACAACCACTCGTACACCAAACCAAACAAACTCCCACAAAATGGCCCGATTAAAAAAATCAATAAATTACTGTAAGAATTGGAAACAACTGACATCCCAAAAGCTTGAGCCGGATTTATTACGCCCCCCACAAATGGAAATGAAAATAGAAAAAGTGCAAAGGTTGCAGCCCCCAAAGCAAACGGTCCAAAACTCACCGGCCCACGCCGGTCTACCAACGTAGAAAAATAGACAAAAACCAAAACAAAACTTGCAAGCGCTTCAGCCAAAACTGCTTTTTGTAAAGATATATCGCCTAAAACTTCAAAAACAGCAGCACCGGCAAAGTTAGGACCAAACAACAAAAACATAAAAACAGCCGCCAAAAACCCTCCCAAAAACTGAAAAAACACATAAAATAATAAATCCAAACCTTTTAACTTTTTAGAAAACCATAAAGAAAGCGAAATTGCCGGATTCAAGTGCCCGCCAGATATATGAATAGTTGCAAAAACCATAACCATATAAGAAAAAGCAAAAGCAAAACCTATACCCAAAACACCAACTAAACCAGTGGAAATATCACCCAAAACTGTCCCCAAAGAAATTAAAACCATGAAAAAGGTTCCCAAAAATTCCGCCAAATAAGCGCGCCAGTTCAAGTTAATCTTTAGGAAAAAATTCTTTACCACTCTTTGATTATATGCTCAGTACAATCGCAATTCAAAACCAAAAGGAAACAAAAACGCATTTGGAGTTTGCATCCTTGTACTTCAAAAACATGATGAAGTCGGCTGTTTGATTATTGAGAATCGAACTTATAAAGAAATATGATGCCGACGGAATCCTGAGCGAAACGAAGATAAATGGTCGAAAGCTAGAAAAATGCCTTAGTTGAGCGTTTTTTGAAGGACAAGGTGCAAAATACAAACCTGCAAAAACCTAGTCTGGCGTCTTCTCAGGACCCCTATTTCGGTATGTCTTGATAAAATCTTTTACCTTATTTTCATCCAGTTGGTCCAATTTCAACACTCTTCCCCAAGATACAAGTGCAATCTGCGAATCGTTTTTGTCTCGTGGTTCCAAAACCAGTTTCCAGTCATCTTCACCAACAATTTCCTTCAGCTTATTTACAACGTCTTCTGGGGTATCTGGTTTATACGAAATCCACACATGACCATGCTCTAAGTTATGAACTAACTGTTCGTCTGGTAATTGCTTATCGTAAACTCCATTTTTTGCAGGAGCGGGCCAATGGCTGCCAGAATTTGGCGGGTTAGAATTGTAAGCTGTAATACTGGTTCCTGATGCAATATGTTGACGGCTTTCAATTTTATACTCCACAGTTCCCTCAACCGGAGAGTTAACAGGCACAAGACTCAAATCAGTGCCTTCTGCCATCTGTTTTGTGTCCGAGGCCGAAGATCTGGAAAAAAACCAAACCCCAGCACCTAAAATCACAAAGGTTACAATAAAAACCCAAACAATGGTTGGAATTCTTCTAATTAAATTCATCGCACAGACCTATTGTACAACCACACTTCCTTTTGTCGTTGGCTTCGCATGGTCATGAAACCCCCATGTTCCAATCTTGGAAACTGTGACTGTTTCAGATTCGCCAGGAGCAAGCTCGATTACAAATTCGCCGCCAGTAATTTCCTTGTTTGCTGTGTGGGTTGGGTGCGGGTCAGACCCTACCTTAATTGTCGATGTTCCATTATTAACCCACGTTATTGATCCGCCAGATTTTACAGTCACAATAGCCGGAGTTACTACCCCGTCCGCAAATTTAACAGCTGTCCCTTTGGTCTCTTCAGTCTTTCCAGAGGATGTGCTTTGCGTATTTTGGCTACTTGGACTACTTGCCGTACTGCCTGTATTCTGGCTTTGCGAACCATAAGGTAAGCTACACGCCGAAAGAATTAAAACTGATATTCCCACAAATCCTAAACTTGCAAACTTTTTCAAATTCATAAAATCACCTCCTACTAAAAATATACTTTAGCAAAAATTCGTGCACAATCGCAACCATCTAAGCTTTTCCCGAAGATCCAAAAACATCAATTTTCCCCTCGACAACAGCCATCACAGACTCAATCATATCCTCGGTCAGTTTATAATAGGCAAGTTCATTAGGTTTTTCCCCAATTTTCTCAACTAAAGCATCATGGAATGCTTGCCGCACATCCGTATTCACGTTTATCTTAACAATCTTACCCACCTTAATTGCTTGTTTAACCGAAACTGCGGGAATCCCCGAACCTCCATGCATAGAAAGAAAAGTATCTGGCAAAAGCTCTTTTATTCGCTTCAAAAGGCCTAAGTCCAAAGGCGGGTCATTAGGAAAAGTCCCATGCGCATTTCCAAAGACGGCAGCAAATATATCTACCCCAGTCGAGGAAACAAATTTGGCAGCCCTTTGTGGGTCGGTATAAGATTTTTTCAAGCTTTCCCAATCAACCTCTTCTGTGTGAACCTCAGAAGATCCCACCAATTTATCAATTTCTCCTTCCACCAAAACATCTTTTTTGTGTGCAGTTTCAACTACTTTCTTGATAGCATCCACATTTTTGTCAAAATCTAAATCACTTCCGTCAAAATGTACATCATCAAAACCTTTCTCAATTGCTGCCATACAATCTTCAATTTTTTTTGCATGGTCTAGGTTCAAAAGAATTGGAATTCCGAAATGTTGTTGGGCATTTTCAACAATATCCACAATATTATCAAGGCCAAAATACCCAACCTCCCCTTGCGAAAACTCAAGCATTACGGGTGAATTTTTCTTGGCTGCAGCCCTGCATATAGCATTTAAAATCTCAAAACTGTCGACATTAAACGCCCCAATTGCGAAATTTTCTTTCTGTGCCTTTTCAAACCATTGCTTCGCAGTCAAATTTTATCCTTTCTATATTTTATCTTTGAATATATATTAAGCCCAACAACCATATTAACACCTGAAAGTATAAGGAATGGCAACCAAAAGACAGATTTTACAGACAAAGACCCTCCAAGCTCAAACCCTTCAAGTACAAAAACAAGCATCACCACAAATTCAAAAATAGACAGAAGTGTCAGAAGGACGGTCGCACGAAACCGGGAAAGAAACCACAAAAAAACAACCGGGGAAAACATTATTACACCAATTATCATTCCATTAAAAAACGCTCGGTTTACTGCAAAATCCCAAATATTTAGAAAAACGAAAATAAAAAGCAGGTTTAAAAAAAACAGCCTTTTTTCAACTTTTTTTCCAACTTTTAAAAAATCTTTTAAATTTTTCATCAACTAACCCTCCAATGCCGCAATCTTGTCTATTCTCCTTTTGTGCCTTCCCCCCTCAAATTCAGCCTCAAGCCACAAAGTTACTGCTCTTTTAGCTTCCTCTGGTGTTATAAACCTCGCACCCAAAGACAATATATTGGCATTGTTGTGTTGTTTGGCAAGTTTCGCGATTTCCGTTTTCCCCCCGTTATAAACAGCGGCGCGAATTCCCTTGATCTTATTTGCAACAATCGCTTCCCCATTTCCTGAACCTCCAATTACAATCCCAACAGATTTGGAATCGTTTGCCACTTTTTTAGCCGCGTCCGCACAAAACTCCACATAATCATCTTCTTCGTTCATCTCAAAGGCTCCACAATCCTCCACCTCGTAATCTTTTAGTTGCAAATACTGGATGAGCTGTTTTTTTAAATAGAACCCAGCATGGTCTGCCGCTATATATATCTTCATTTAAATAATCTCTAATAAAAAAGGCGCCTGGCACCTCTTCATCAATCTTACTAATTTTTAGGGAATAATCGCAAATTGACAATAAATGTCACTACACCAGAAGTTCTTTTAGATCAAAACTTGCATCCACAAACTTGTCTTTATTTTTAAAGATATCAACTTTACCTTTAATAACCGCAGTTAGGGGTGCAACCTCCATTGGGTTATTAATAATCGTTGCACCAACCACTCGCATTACCCCATCAATTGTTTTAACGAAAATCCTTGTCATTTTTCCAGCATCAACCGAACCCCTCTTTATAATTTCGTCTGCAAATTTTTCATCTGTCACCCCAATAAATGTACAGCTTCCATTGTTTGGTGGGTCGAAAAAGTTAACAGAATACGAAGAAGCTGTTTCAAAAACAGTCTTTTGGCCACTCATCGTTTTTCCAACCGCAGATCCTTGCGAAGTCGCATTGGCCCAGTTCCCCATTATGTGCTGCCTATCAAAAATCACATCGCGAAATTCCGCACAATCCCCAGCAGCGTAAACATCTGGCAAATTAGTCTCCAAATATTCGTTTGTAACAATTGCTCGGCTAATCTCAATACCCGTCCCTTCAAGCCAAGAAAAGTCACTCTTAATTCCAATGCCAATTCCCACTACATCAGCTTCGAAAGATCCGCCGGATTTGGTAACTACTGATTGCACCTTGCCCTCACCAACAAAATGATCTACCTGCTCACCTACCAAAACTTTAATTCCGTTTTTTTCCAAAGTCGAAACCAAAACCTTACTCGAATCTTCGTCTAGTTTCCCTTTCCAAAAATATGGCTCCATAACCAAAACGCAAATATCACCAACCCCATTTTTTGCAAAACAACTGCAAAATTCCAACCCAATAAATCCACCGCCAACAATAACCCCTTTCGCACTTTGCTTGTCCGCCAAAGCTTTAGCACAGGCGGAACTTGCGACTTTAACTATCCTGTCTGCATCTTCCAAAGTACGCAGATATAAAATATTTTCCAGGTCCGCACCAACAGCATCAAGTTTAATCGCATATCCACCTATTGAGATCAAAAGCTTTCCATACTGAATCTCCTCCCCATTTTCCAAAATTATCGTTTTTCTGCTAACCTCTAACCTCTGAGCTCTAACACCTTTCACTAAGTCGATCCGCTTGTCGGCATACCACTGTGCCTTTTTTAAAAACACTTGTTCTCGTTCAACTTTATGGCGAATGAAGTGGGGTAAAAGAACACGGGAATACTGTTCGTGAGACTCGTCTGTAACAATGGAAATAGAAACATCTGGCAAAAGTCCACGAATTACTTCCGCCGCTGTTGTACCTGCCGCCGAACCGCCAACTATAAGGAAGTCTACCAATTTCATCTAACCAATCTTTCAACAAATGCACCAACGAAATAAGCAACAGATGCAGCAGCCGAACCGACCAAAAACATCTCCATACCTCCCCTAAACCATGAAACTGCAGTTACGACAGACCTTAAGGCACCAACTATAAAAAGGGTCAATACTCCAAAAATCACAGAAAGCAGGAAAACGTTTCCCCCAATTGGCAGGATGAATGGGATCAAAGGGAAAAGCCCAGCAATCACAAAGGCTCCAAACGTGGCAAGTCCGTGAATCTTTGGATCGTCTTTTGGATTTTCAAGAATATCCAATTCATCCCTCATCATGGTATCCAACCAAACTTTCCTGTCTGAAGTGATAACCTCAACAACCCTGTCCAGATCTTTACCCGCAAAGCCCTTTTTCTCAAAAATTTCCCTTATTTCTTCCGTCTCCAGTTCCGGCAAGTGATCAATTTCCCAATTTTCTTTCTCTCTTTGGAATGCAGCATAATCCCTTTCAGACTTCCCACCAAGAAAATTGCTGGCCCCCATCGAAATCCCATCGGCAAGCAAATTTGCAAATCCCAAAATTATAATCACGGTTGGGGAAAGTGAAGCGCCTGCAGCCCCGGCAACAACTGCAAAAGTTGTAATTATCCCATCGTTTGCACCATATATGAAATCTCCGATAAACTTGCCGGCATCATGCCGATGCATCAATGCTTCCTGAAGCCTGTAATGACGGTTTTCAGAAAGGTATTTTTCTTTGCGTTTAAGCGCTTTTTCTAAAAGATCTTTATGCTTTTGTTCGTCTTCTTTTTTCATAAAATTATTTTTTTGCTTTGAATACTTTTTTCTAAATATTAAAAAGTTTAATTCAATGTGGCTTTGCTACTTGAGTTAAACTTCAACCCAGGAAAGAAAAATACTAAAAGGAAAACGCAGTTGTCCTTTTAGAGCAATTATGGATATTCTTGCTCCCCTGTTTCTTCATCATACAAAATAATAGCCTTTGTTGGGCAAGATTCGGCGGCCAATTTAATTAAATCCGGCGGGTCTCCATCGCCTTCCAAAATCACAGCTTTGTTTTCCGAATCTAGTGCGAATGTTTTCATTGCCAAAGCCACGCATGAAGCTGCGCCTATGCATAAATCCCTATCAATAGTTATTTTCCACTTCTTAGCCATTTAACTTTTTTATTGCTTCTAAACTTAAAAATGCACATTTAAGCCTTGCAGGTGCTACCGATCCTCCAATTAATCCCAAAACATCTTGCCCGGTAATTTTTTTAATTTGCGAAACGTTTTTACCTTTAATCACTTCAGAAAGCATCGATGCCGACGCAACAGAAATTGCACAACCCAAACCACTAAAAAGAACGTCCGCAACTTTCCCTTTTTTTATTCTAAAGTAAAACGTCACCTCATCGCCACATATCGGGTTAACCTGCTCTACAACCAAATCAGGTTTTTTCATTACGCCAAAATTATGTGGGTTCCTCCAGTTCTCCAATATTTCTTCACGGTACATGTCCATTATTTAGCCCCTCGTCTTTCAAAAGTCTTTTTAACTTTGGTGATCCCTTCAACTAACATGTCCACTTCTTCTTTTGTGTTGTAAATATAAAAACTGGCTCTTGCAACAGGGCCGGTTCCCAAAAATCGCATCAATGGTTCCGCACAGTTAAAACCCGACCTAACCTCAATTCCCAAACCATCCAAAATGCTGGCAATATCGTGGGGTGGAATATTCAAAATGGTAAAAGGGAGTACCCCACACCTTTTGGTCACATCCTTTGGTCCAAGTACCCTAACCCCGACTATTTGCCCAATTTTGTCTAGGGCATATTTTGTTAATTCCATCTCGTGCTCCCTAACATTTTCCATCCCAATCTTTCCTAGGTAGTCAACAGCCGCCCCCAACCCAATAGCACCCTCAATATTCGGTGTACCAGCCTCAAATTTCCAAGGCAGTTCATTCCAGGTGGACTCTTCGATCGTTACTTTTGAAATCATGTCTCCCCCGTATTCATAAGGTGGCATTTCCTCTAGGAGTTTCCGTTTCCCCCACAAAACCCCAATTCCTGTTGGCCCAAGCATTTTGTGGCCTGAAAAAGCGTAAAAATCACAATCAATTTTTGAGATGTTTACAGGTAAATGAGGAACGGCTTGTGCTCCGTCTATTAAAATTTTGGCGTAAGGTGAAAGTTTTCTAACAATTGAGCAAATTGCGCCAACATCATTAATCGTTCCTAAAACATTAGAAACATGGACAAACGCAACCAGCTTGGTTTTTTTGCTAAGCGCTTTGGCAAGCGCTCCTAAATCCAGCTCACCATTTTCGTCTACTGCCACAATTTTCAAAGCTGCACCCGATTCCAAAGCAAGTTGTTGCCAGGGAATAAAATTGGCATGGTGCTCGGCAATTGTAATAACAATCTCATCGTCAATGCCTATATTTTTCTTCCCCCAGGTGTTGGCAACAAGATTAATTGCCTCATCAGTATTTCTCAAAAAAATAATCTCACCAATATCCTTTACCCCAACAAAACCAGCAATTTTTCCCCTTGCAATCTCGTAAGCATCTGTTGCCTCAACAGAAAGAGTATGTATTCCTCGATGCACATTAGCATTATTTTTTTGGTAATAATTGGAAATTGCTTCAATTACAGCTTTTGGTTTTTGGGAAGTTGCCGCGTTATCTAAATAAACCAAAGGTTTACCGTTTACCTTTCTTTTTAAAATCGGGAAATCTTGCCTAATTTTTGAAACATCCATCATTGATCTTCCACAAACACATCCTCGCCTTCGACAGAAACAGCATAAGTTTTTAGAGGCTCAGCAGACGGCGGAACCGTATTTTCTCCTGTTTTGACGTTGTATTGTGAACCATGGCAAGTACATTCCACATCCTCTCCGTGCATAGCATAATTTTCATCCAGCTCACAAAATTCGTGCGTACAAATATTGGAAGTAGCAAAAATCTGCCCACCAATATTAAACAAAGCTACCGGTTCTTTACTTACCATAACTTTTTTGATAGTTCCTTCTACTATCTCTGATTTGTTAGCAACCTTAACTTTTGACATTTAATCTCTCCTTTATTGGCCCAATAAACCCCTCAACCAACATTCCTTCCGCTTGTTTTTTCGAAAGCCCCCTGCTCATCAAATAAAAAAGCATCTGCTCGTCTACTTTCCCAACAGTTGCCGCGTGCCCAGCCTTAACATCCGGCTCCAAAATCTCCAGAGCCGGAGTATCGTCCCCCATTTTTGCGTCGTCAAACAAAAGCGCATCACTTCTTAAATAAGCATTTGACCCTTTTGCTCCTTTTTCAATCTTCACATTTCCCCGAAAATCAAAGCTGGATTTCCCTCTTAAAACCGCCCGCACATTAACATTCGATTTTGTATTCGGAGCAGCATGGGTTATATACGCATCAAGAGCCCTAACCTCATCACTTTTGCCCAACACCAACCCTACAACTTCTACACTTGCATTTTCCCCAGCCAAAACCACGTCTAACCTTCTACTTCCCAGTAGCTCTATCGGTATTATTTTTGTCTGATTTTTACGGATTATTATCATCTTCTGTGAAATCTTTTTGACACCAATTTATTTAGGAACCCTACAAAACCTTTATCTCTGCTCATTCGCAAGCTAGTTTCTCTTCCAATATTTTCTCCCGGAACAATTCGATACAAATCTTCGCTCTCAATTCCAAGACACTCTGCAAGAACTTGCTTCTGACCCTCTATCATCCATACTGACTTGCTACCGTCTTCTTCCGGATATTCAAATAATAAAAAACTGCTTCCACGGTCATTTTCTTGTCTGGCAATTCCTACGCACTGCCCAATCCTGACAGGCACCACAACTAATTGACAATCCTTAGATTTAGCAATTTCACAAATTTCATCAAATGAACTTTTAACTGGAACTAATAAATGTCTTTCTGCCCTATTCCATTGATCTTCCGGATTTCCACTCAAAAATTCGCCATATCTTCGACGTGGCATTCCTTCAAACTCAGGACTCATCCTACCGTTCCTCCCCTTTTCAGAACTACCCTTCTTGCATTGGGTAGTCCCCCAAAATATCCATCAACATAATCACTGCTCATAATCACCGCATCTCCAAACCCTTTAGATTCCAACAAGCTTGCAACCGCAATTTTTGGTTTTTCGCCGGGTTCTACTTCTATCCAAACCATTCCTTCCACTCCATGTAAAGTATCTTTTCGAGTTCGCTCAACTACTTGGTAACCCATTTCTGAAACAAGCCCAAAAAAATCAGCAAGACTCATTCTTACAATTTCCATTTCAAATCCACCAGGTCTTTCTTGAGTCATTTTGTAAAATATTTTTTCATAGGTTCCCAATAATTGTGATTACCTAAAATAACCATCCAGAAAAGCAACTGCAAACTGCTCTTTTACATCCTCAATTCTTTGTCCATTCAAGACCCCTCCAGTACTAACTCTGACAATAGCACCATCATTTTTAAAAAAATCCTGCACCTGCCAAAATTCTCCAATGCTTAACTTCAAAGCAATAACATCCGTTTGTGTTTTTTTTGCAAGTTCAGATTTTATACGATCCGAGATATCGCTAACGGTCTGATATCTCTGATTAATGATTCCTAAATAATCTGAAGAAAACACCCCCACATCGAAAATGGTACCAAGTGCTTCAGCATGGCCTCTTGTCATTCCAAAACTTATTTCTCTGTCTGTATTTTGTTCGCTTTCCCTCAAACTCAAAAGAGCCTCTTCAATGTCTGGTCTTATTGGCCGTTCATCACTCATCCCACCGCTCCCTGTTTATTAAAGTCAGCATCTCTGCTTAACCGTCGTTCAAGCCCTTCTCTCATACCTTTTGGTTCTTCTCCACCAGATCGAAAAAGTGCCTCATTTAAATCCAAAACTGCCGAAAGCAACTGTTCCAAGGGCATCTCTTTTGAACTAATAAGGGAACCGTTTCGGTAAGAAAATGCGCCCAACATGGCAACGCTACGGGTAGACATTTCTAGAAAAATGCGCTCATTTCCATTTTCAATTTGAGAAGAAGCGTTTTTAGCCACTTTTATTAGTGGGTCTTCGAAGTCATATTCGGCAGTTACCTCCGTCAAATTCTTCAAAAACCTAACCAAAACCATTGCTGCTCCTCGGGAAATCGAAACAGTCCGGCGAGTATCCGGCATTTCTTGGGTTTGCGCAAGTGAAAATGGCCACTCTGCCGTCATTTATCCCACAGAACCTTCCATATTCAACTGAATTAATCTGTTTAACTCCACCGCATACTCAAGTGGCAATTCTTTAACAATTGGTTCAATAAAACCGTTTACAATTAACGATGTTGCCTCGATTTCGGAAAGTCCTCGACTCATCAAATAGAAAAGTTGTTCTGCATCAATCCGTGAAACACTTGCCTCGTGACCAATGCGCACATTATCCTCCCCGACCTGCATTGTAGGGTATGTATCGCTTCTTGAGAGCTCATCCAAAATCAATGCGTCGCAGCGCACATTACACTTAACCCGCTCGGCATTTTTAATAACTTTGACCAAACCTCTGTAACTTGTCCTTCCGCCATTGATTGATACTGATTTCGAGATTATCTCTCCGCTTGTATCCGGTGCCAAAAACATCAACTTCCCACCAGCATCCTGGTGCTGTCCAGAGTTGGCAAGAGCAAGCGATAAAATCTCCCCTCTTGCTCCACGCCCGACCAAATAGCAGGAAGGATATTTCATCGTTATCTTTGACCCTATATTGCCATCTACCCATTCCATTGTCCCCTCTTCTTCCACAAATGCCCGCTTTGTAACCAAGTTATAGACATTTGAAGACCAATTTTGGATTGTTGTATACCTGCACCGCGCGCCGCGTTTAACAAATATCTCGACTACAGCAGCATGCAAACTGTCTGTGGAATAAACCGGTGCTGTACAACCCTCTACATAGTGAACATAAGCCCCTTCATCCACAACAATCAGAGTCCTTTCAAACTGCCCCATATTTGCAGCATTAATGCGGAAATATGCCTGCAGCGGAATATCAACAGATACGCCGGGAGGAACATATATAAACGAGCCTCCGGACCAAACAGCAGAATTAAGTGCCGCAAATTTGTTGTCTGCAGCGGGAATGGACCTGCCAAAATAACTCTTCACGATATCTGGATATTTCTTTAGAGCAGTATCCATATCGCAAAAAATTACTCCCATATCCTCCCATTTCTTTTGGAAAGAATGATAGATACTTTCACTTTCATACTGTGCAGTAACCCCGCCCAAAAACTTCTTTTCAGCTTCCGGTATTCCAATAGCGTTGTAAGTGTCTCGGATTTCTTTTGGTAATTCGTCCCAAGTTTTACCCATTTTTTGGGTTGGCTTTATGTAGTAAAAAATATTGTCAAAATCGATAGTCGAAAGATCTGCACCCCATGTTGGCATCTTTTTGGAAAGGAAAATAGAATGGGCTCTTAGCCGTTGTTCCCGCATCCACAATGGCTCATTTTTCATTTCGGAAATCTGCTCGACAACTTGCTTCGAAAGCCCTCTTTTGGCCTTAAAAACATAATTCTCCGGTTTGGAGAATCCGTA
>CAYGDE010000014.1:15105-17297 GCA_964348615.1 uncultured Gammaproteobacteria bacterium
TTCTCTTCAATCTTCTTGGCCAAGCTCATTTTCCCACTTTTTACAATCTTTCCCTCAACCATCACATGCACAAAGTTAGGCTTAAGGTATTTCAGTATCCTTGCATAATGAGTGATGATAATTACCGATGACTGTGAACTGTTAACTGTAAACTGCTTGATCGCTTTTGCGACAAGTTTCAGTCCATCAACATCCAAACCACTGTCAATCTCATCCAAAATCACCAATTTTGGCTTCAAGGCCATCATCTGCAAAATCTCGTTTCTTTTCTTCTCTCCGCCGGAAAATCCTTCATTTAAAGCTCTTCTCAAAAAATCCTCCCCAAGTTTTAGCGAGGATGCGTACTCCAAAAGTTCCTGACGAAAAGCAGAAATAGATTTGGTGTCTTGCGGTTTCATACTCTTTATACTTGATACTTTATACTTAATACCGGATACATTTTTAGCTTTCCTCAGAAAGCTAAAAACACTCACGCCCGGCACTTCTACTGGGTGTTGAAACCCTAAAAATATGCCTAATTTTGCCCTTTTGTCTGGGGTAAGTTTCCTAAGGTCAGATTTCTCAAATCTCAATTCTCCATTCTCGATTCGATAGGAAGGGTGTCCTGCAATTACCTGAGCCAAAGTAGATTTACCACTGCCATTTGGCCCCATAATTACATGGATTTGGCCAGGCAAAACCTCGAGGTCTAACCCCTTTAATATTTGTTTTCCCAAAACAGAAGCTTGTAAGTTTTTAACCTTAAGCATTTATCCCTTCTTTTCTCCAGAGCCTTGGACATTTTCAGGTGTTTGTGGTTTAGTTGCTTCAAAGTTGGCCTTGGTACCTGGAATTTCTGAAAGTGGACGAGGGTTCAAATCTTTACCTTCTTGTACAGATTGCCCATTTTGACGAGCATGACTAAAAACACGCAGTCTGGCTAGCGCAGAACCAATAATAGCTTGTGGGCCTTTAATTGCCATAAAAATCACCTCGCTTTCAATACTTTTTTAATCGTTTCGAAATCTTCTTTAGGAATCTCATGCACGTTTCCCTGAAAACCCAACTTCCAGTATTTTACCGGCCATTTTTTCAGATACTTAAGACTATCTTTAAACATTTCCGAAGGTACATAATCTTTTTCGTCTAATTTAACATCAAACTTAACGTCAAACCTCCAAGGATGAATCTCCCCTGGTTTTTCTTCCTCAAAAACCTTAGTCTTTTCTTCCCTAAATTTGCTTGTAAATTCTGCTACTCCGCCAAACTTACCAATCTTTGTCAAATAAAACACTACTTTGTCGCCCACTTCTACTTTTTCTGCAAAACTTTTTCGCTTTGCCTTCATCGCCGTAATATTTTTTGCCTTCATCAGCTCAAAATTCGTTGGGTGTGTAACTAAAATAAAATAGTTCATACTGTTAAATTCTTAACGACGAATATCCATCACCTTCACCACTAAGCGCTTCCTGTATAAAAGTTTCTATTTCTGAATCCTGCAAATGTCGCCAAATTATGCCTTTTTCAACCACAACCCGTTCACATGCTCCAAACTTTTCAAGCATTCTAATAACAGCACCTTCAACACTCTTTGGCCCTCTGGAATTAAAATCATCGGCATCTATACCGATTATCGCCGTGGCTGAATTATCCTGTGGAGAAAAACTAACAATGAAAGCTATCCCCTGCCTCATTCCTAAATCTCGAACTTCCTCACCAGGAACAAATGTTATTAAATCCTGAGCAAGCAATTCGGAAAACCTTACAGCATGTCCAAACCTAAGCCTCCCAAGTGTTTCAGTAAACTTAGTTTTCGCAGCCTCCTCAGAATGATTTAATCTGTAGTCTCTATCCATTTTAACCCGCCAAATCGGCAACCGTTTTTTTGCCAATTGTTTCCTCTAGTTGTTTTTTCATATCCTGCCACATTTCTTTACCCCCACAATGGCATTCGTGATCGTCCTCAAAACAATCCCCAGCTACAAGTTCGCCATCCAAAGTTTTTAAAACATCCAAAATCTTAATCTGCTTTGCAGATTTTGCAAGTGTATAGCCGCCGTTTATTCCCTCTTTGGCAGAAATAAACCCTGCTTTTTTCAATTCCCCCGCAACAGTAGAGAGAAACTTCACAGAAAGTTTGTTTTTCTTAGCAACAGAAGAAATAGAAACTATTTTTTTTGCGCGCGAAAGGTTTGAAAGAAGAATAAGGCCGT
>CAYGDE010000015.1:0-4060 GCA_964348615.1 uncultured Gammaproteobacteria bacterium
ATTTAGCTTTAAAATGCCAGGTTAATTTAATTACTCATAACTGGATTGTTTTTTGATAATTTAAGAAATGATTTTTATCCTAAAGTAATCTGTTATTGGTTTTTATATTTTTATTGTTTTTGTCTTTTTTTATTTTTATCGGTCTTTAAAGTTTTATGAATACCCAACTTAAGATATGATGATAGTTTTTATATAAAGGCTTAAATAAAGTGTAGTTTACGTGAAGTGAAAAGCCGATAGATAGGGTTTTTAAGATACTTTTTGTTACAAGCTGTCTGCGTGTGACATTCGGGCGCTTTAGTGGGATATTAGCCTCAAAATTTGCTATTTTTTTATTTTTTTGTGCTTTACACTTTGTGCATTTCACTATACACTGTACTTGTGGCCAAATATGTTCCAGATGTAACTACTAATCGTTGGGTTATCATAGCTGAAGGTCGGTCGAAACGACCGACGGATGCGGCAAAGACCCAAAACGTTAACAAGATTTGTATTTTTTGCCCAAGTTTTGAAAAAGTCCCCGGCGAAGAACTTTACCGTATTGGTTCTGGAAGTGCTTACGAAAAAGGCTGGAAAGTTCGAGTTATTAAAAATAAGTTCCCAATTACTGATTTCCATGAAGTTATTATCCATTCACCAGATCATGAAATGGATATTGATAGGCTTCCAATAGAACAGGTAAATCTTATACTCATGACTTTCCGCGAAAGATTTAATGCCAATTTTAGAAACGGGCATGTTTTAATTTTTAACAATGTTGGTGAACAGGCTGGCGCTTCTATTTCTCATCCACATTCTCAGCTTGTGGTTTTTCCAAACCAAATTAGTGTTGATGCTCTTACCTTGGAACCGATTCAAAACATTATAAAGGAGACCGAACATTTTATAGCTTTTTGTCCAGATTTTTCACAGTGGCCATTTGAGGTTTGGATAGCACCCAAAAGGCGAGACGAGTTTTTTGGCCAGGTCACAAACGAAGAACTTTTGGCACTTGCTCATATTTTGCAGGATTCATTAGTTAGGTTAATTACCCATCTTTCTGGCGGAGCGCATTTTCACCCTGGAGTACCAATGATTCATTTTAAGGACGGGCCTGCCTACAATTTTTATATTCATTTTGGACGCGATTGGTATTTGAGAATTGTCCCAAGACTTATTCATCGTGCAGGTTTTGAATTAGGTACGGGACTTTCTGTTAATATTGTAGACCCGGTAGATGCTGCCGAAATCCTTTCTGCAGAACTAGATTCCCATGACCCAAAGTCCATATGAAAGTTAACGAATCTATTTTTCGCGAATATGATGTACGAGGAATTGTCGGTGAGGATTTATCTGAAGAATTCGCAAGGATTTTTGGCTGCGCCTTTGGAACGTATTTGATAAACCATGGAACTAAGCAGGCCATAGTTGGATACGACGCAAGGGAGTCTTCGCCCGCATATTTTCAAGCTGCAATTGATGGTTTAATTTCCACAGGTCTTGATGTAGTTTCTGTGGGAATGATTACTTCGCCCATGATGTATTGGGCAAGAAAGTTTTATGAAATAGACGGAGGCTTGGCGATAACCGCTTCCCATAATCCTCCGGAGTATAACGGTTTCAAGGTTGCAATGGGTGAAGGCGCACTTTTTGGCGAGGCGATTCAAGAGATAAAAAAACTTATGATTTCGGAAGATTTTGAGGCTGGAAAAGGAAATGTTGTTAATAAAAAAATATACGAGGATTACTATGAAGACATTTTTTCCAGGGTTAAACTTGCGAGGAAACTTTCTGTAATTGTTGATTGCGGTAATTCGACAGGTGGTCCATTTGCTCCGACAATTTTGGAAAAAATTGGCTGCAAAGTTACGCCCCTTTTTTGCGATATTGATTTTTCGCAACCCAATCATCCACCAGACCCAGTAGACCCAAGAGCTTATGGGCAAATTGTAGAAATGATAAAAAACCCGCCTAAAGGTGAACATTTTGACATGGGTGTTTTATTTGATGGTGATGCAGACAGGCTTGGAGCAGTAGATGAGAATGGGGAAGTTGTAAGAGGAGATTTAATTACTGCACTTTGTGCAAGGAAAATTTTAAACCAAAAAAAGGGTTCTAAAATTCTTTTTGAAATCCAGTGCAGTAAAAGTGCGACAGATGATGTTGAAGCTCACGGAGGGAAAGTTGTTTTAACAAGAGTTGGCCATTCTCCGATTGAAGATGCTTTAAAAAAAGAAGGCGGGGAATTGGCAGGTGAAACTTCTGGCCATCTTTTTTTTAAAGACCGCTGGTATGGTTTTGATGATGCGATTTATGCGGCTTGTAGACTATTGGAATATGTTTCCGAGCTTTCCAGCTCTCTTGGTGAGCTAGTTGCTTTGATGCCCAAATATATTTCTACTCCAACAACCAGGATTTTTGCACCAGATGGGCGGAAGTTTCAAATAATAGAAGAGCTTAAAAAATATTTTTCTAAACTTAACGCAAGTCATTCTAGCGAAATCGAGAATCCAGAAATTCTTACAATCGATGGAATTCGGTTGGACTGGAAAGATGGATGGGCGGTTGTTAGGGCTTCTAATACCCAACCACAATTGACACTTCGTGCAGAGGCAGTTGACCAAAACAGACTAGGGGAGATAAAAAAAGTTATGGAAGAGGCCCTTTTGCCCTACAAAAAAGAAGGTATCGAAATCTCTTGGGGCAAGGTTCACTAAACTCATAAAAACGCAAAAAAACTCGATATAGTTTTTCCTACTACAACAGCCTAAATTTTAAGAGTTGAGTAACTTTAACACTTCGTCATGCAGTATGCCGTTGGTAAGCATACAAGTGCCCGAGGTCAATGATTTTTTACCGTCAAAATCGGAAAACCGTCCTCCGCCTTCTTCAACTAATATACTGGGAGCTGCAAAATCCCAAATGCTGCCAGCCGCTTCTAGTTGGATGTCAGAGTCTCCTTTTAGAAGAAGATTTAGATTATGGGAACCCAGGGAAATTCTAGTTTGAACTTTTTGAGCAACGGTTGCCAAACCTTGAAGTTTTCCTTTTTGCCCAAACCTGTTCACAGACCCATGGGTAAGCGATGCTTGGCTTAAGTGAGATATTTTTGAAAGTTTTATTTTTTTACCATTTAAGTAAAGACCCTTTCCTTTTTGTGCACAGTAGAGTTCTTCGCAAACGGGCGAATAAACAACGCCAATTATTGGTTGGTTTTGGTAAAGTAGGGCAACAAATGTTGACCAATACGGTAATTTTCTAACAAAATCGCTGGTTCCGTCTATTGGGTCTAGAACCCATTGATATTGTGCTTTTGGGTTTACGTTTTCCAGTTCTTCACCAATTATCCCATGGTCTGGAAATTTTTTGGAAATAATTTTGCGGATTAGCTTTTCTGTTTTTTTGTCGGCAATCGTAACCGGGGTATTATCGGCTTTGTAAAGCACTTTTGGAGTATTCTTGAAGTATGACACCGCAAGTTGTCCGCCTTGTTGGGCAGCGTCAATTGCAACATCGATCATATATAGTAAGTAGTGTACAGCCTGCACACGTTGCTGTGCAAGCTAAAAGGAGGAGGACTGCAAGAAAGAAGAAGCTTTATTGATTGGAAGTCTCAGGTATTTTCTGAGTAACGCCGAGGAGCCATAAAACTGCTTCTTTCTTATATCGGCGGTCTCCGCGAGAGTTTATCCGGATTGCCGGTAGTTTACCGCGTTTGCCCCAGCGTTTGACTGTGAGTGGGGCAACGCGAAGTATTTTTGCAACTTCTTTAACAGTTAATAATTCCGGCCAGTCGTCTCCTATTGCCATAATAGTTGATAGTGAGTAGTGGGTAGTTGGTAGTTTGTTTAACAGAAGCAGGTGATCTTTCTACAAACTAACTAAATTACTTTCGTACTTATATATATCATACCCGGAAAAAAAGAATCAAGGGGGTAAAAGGCAAAAAAAAGAAAGCTGAGAGAAAAATTATTTTAGCCGATTGTTTCGACTGATATAATTTAGACTCTCAACTTTCAATTTTACTTCAGCTCTACTTTGGCGCCTGCAGCCTCGAGTTTAGTTTTTGCCTCGTTGGCTG
>CAYGDE010000015.1:4160-16876 GCA_964348615.1 uncultured Gammaproteobacteria bacterium
TTCAGCTCTACTTTGGCGCCTGCAGCCTCGAGTTTAGTTTTTGCCTCGTTGGCTGTTTCCTTATTTACACCTTCCAAAACATTTTTTGGAGGGGTGTCTGCAAGGTCTTTTGCTTCTTTCAAACCAAGTGTTGGAACTAATTCTCGAACGGCTTTAATCACCGAAATTTTGTTTGCACCAGAATCTGTTAAAACAACATTAAATGTTGTTTGTTCGTCTGCTGCTTCACCTGACGCACCGGCTGCTGGTGCTGCTCCTGCTACCATAGCTGGGCTTGCCGAAACTCCAAATTTTTCTTCCAAGGCTTTAACAAGTTGGGAAAGTTCCAAAACTGAAAGCTTTTCGACCTGTTCGACTATCTTTTGTGCATTTGCACTTAAGTCAACGGAAGGTTTTTCTTCTTTTTTTACTTCGGGAGCTGCTTGTTGGGCTTCGGCTTCCTCTTGTTTTGGTTCTTCTTTTGGTGTTTCTTCTGTTGTTTGTGTTTGGTTGTCATCTGCCATAATATTTCACCACCTTTCAAATCATATTTTTTTTGCTGCTTGGTCAAGTACTGATACTAAATTACGAATATTGCCGCCAAGTACAGAAACGAAGCCATACATAGGTCCCGAAAGTGCACCGACGACTTTTGCTTGCAATTCATGCTTTGAAGGTAGATTTGCTAGCTGATTTAGCCCGGAGACGTCTAGCAGGCGTTTTTCGAAAAAGCCAAATTTAAAAGCTGGAAGACCTGTGGCTTTTGCACCGTCTGCGACAGTTTTTATTGGTAAGATTTCGTCTTCGAATGCAAAAATTGCAGCAGTGGGGCCTTCTAGGTTTTTGGGGTCAAAATCTGGGTATTTATTTTCCGAAAGTGCACGTTTTATAAGGGTGTTTTTTGTGACCAGAATTTCCCCTCCCGCTTCTTTTACTTTTTTTCGGAGTGCGGAGATTTGGTTAACTGTAAGACCGCGATAGTCTGCAAAAGCCATTGTTTTTGCCCTTTTAATTTTTTCAGACAAAGACTTTACGTTTTCAACTTTAACTTCTTTTGCTGATACAAATTTTGGTTTTGCCATGATTTTTGTTTTGCCAAAGAAAAAGGCGCATGATGCGCCCAGGAGAAAGAGATTTCGCAAATTTACGAAACCTTGATTCTATAATTCAGAATCTTTTGACCTGCGTAGTCTTCTTTTTGAAATTAATCCGGCTCTGCCGGAGGCTACGGTCTCTGGACTTATGGGGAATAATAACAGGTTGAATGAGGTACTGTCAATATTAAATGACGCCACTAAAAAGCCTTAAACCCAAAAAGAGGATAAGGCTTTTTTAATTGAACTTTACTCTTCGTCCTCGTCTTTTTCGTCCTCGTCTTTTTCTTCTTCCTCTCCGTCTTCTTTTGTATCATCGTCCATTCAAATCACCTCCTTAACCTTTTGCCCGAATTCTTTAGATTTAAATGATTGGGGTTGCAGGCAGTGGCAAGTTAACAAAAAAAAGTTGAGGTTGTCAAGAATGAAAAAAAGGGTTATTTCAGCAAGCTAAATGATGATGAAATTCTAAAAAAACAAGTTGACACTTTTTTGAAATTACTTGCCAACAGACATCACATCAATTTTTATCGCTGGGGACATGGTTGATTTAATAACTGCGCTTTTAATTTTTGCCGTGCCGATAGAATTTACAAGCGCTTTAAGATTCTGGGTTAGATTTTCGTCCTTTTCGGAAAGTTTACCAATTTTTGTATGTACAATTGCTGCTGTTGGGTCGCACTTATATTCGTAAGCTCCTTCGTCGCCACCCGTTAAAATTTTTGCCGGGTCATCTGTTATGGTGCCGTTTTTCGGATTTGGCATCATACCTTTGGGGCCAAGAACCTTTGCGACTCTTGCAAGTGCCGGCATGAATTTGGCAGAGGTTATTACAATATCAAAATCTTTTCCTGGTTTTAATTGTCCTTTTTCGATTTCTGCGATTGTTTTTTCATTTCCCCAAATTATTTGTTTACCTTCAATAGCTTGCTGTTTATCATTTAAAATTAAATACTTTTTTTCCTTAGTTTTGGTTGCAACCGCATGCGGAAGAATAACTTTGCCTCTTATTTTTTTGTCAACAACGTTTATATGCAATTCAACAGTTGAATCAAATTTTGAAAAGGAAATTTTTCTAAGGATTTCGAAAGCCTCTTTTGTTTTGTAGTTTTGTGATTTATCTACAAGCCCTACTGCTTCTTGATATTTTTTACCTCGAACGTGTTTTTTGGATGCTGCTGCTTTTTTGGGTTTTGTTATTTTGATTTTCTTTTCTGGGGCTGGAGATTCCTGCTTTTCTGTTTTTTCAGCAGACTCTGTTTCTTTTGCATTTTCTAAAATTTTCGGCTCCGTTGACTCTTCTGTTTTGGTTGCAATCTTAGGAGAGATTTTTTTCTCCGCTTTTTCTTCTTTTTGTGCAAGGTCGATTATTTTTACTCTTGTTGTACCCATTTTATTCAACCACCTCTACGCCCATACTTCGGGCCGTACCAGCAACTATTCTTGTTGCCGCATCTAGATCTTTTGTGTTTAAATCGTCCATCTTATCTTCGGCAATTTTTCTGGCCTGATCCATTTTTAACTTAGCAACCGTTTGTTTGCCTGGAGTTGCTGCCGCTTTTTGCAATCCTAAAGTTTTTTTAATCATTTCGGCAACCGGAGGTTTTTTAACAATAAAAGAAAATGTTCTATCTTCAAACACAGTTATTACGACTGGTACCTTATTGCCTTTCATGTCCGCAGTTTTTTCGTTGAAAGCTTTGACGAAATCCATGATAGGAAGCCCATGCGGTCCAAGAGCTGTTCCCACAGGCGGTGCTGCCGTTGCCACGCCAGCTTGGATAGTCAGTTTGATAATAGTTTTAACTTTCTTGGCCATAATGGGAAAGTATACGTCAAAATAGATGCCAATTTCAATCTTCTAACGAGTTAAAGATTTTTAGGGACATGTTAGCTATAGTTTTAACGGCATATTCCGGTGTAGTTTCCGTTAAAAATACAAAGATATAGTCGCCCTTTTTGCCCATAACGATTCCTGCATCATGACGAAGATTGTCGATCTCGCCAGTCTTGTGGCCGACTTTAACGTCTTTTGGCAGTTTTGCCGGTATGCGGTCGTTTATTTTCTGGTCAAACAGTAAACCCCTCATTTGTTCTGAGGCTTCTTTGGAAACAGCGGTGTTTTTGTAAATCCTTTCCAGAAGTTTCGCAATATCTGCTGCGTTTACTTTTGGAGAATCTTTGGTGGTTAGGTTAAAACTTGCGAATCCTTCTGCTTTCATCAGCCTTTCCATATTAGTCCAGCCCAAGCTTTCGGAGAGAGCAAGGGCAGCGTCGTTGTTAGAAACTGTAATCATGGCGTCAAGTGCATCTTGGATATTCCAGCCAGATATTACCGTTTCTTTTTTTAGTTTGCCGTTTTTAATTTCTTGGAAAGTTGTCCACATTGTTGCCAATTTATAAAGGCTTGCGGATTGGAAAACCACCTGGTCGTTGTATTGGTAAGTCTTGTTATTTTTTAGGTCTTTGACAACAATTGCCCAGTGGCCATCAAGCTGAGGTATCTCATTTTTAAAAATTGATTCAACTTTTACATTGGTAGTGGTAGATGTGCCGCCAGCTGGCTCAGGACTGGGTTTATCTTGGGAGTTTATGAAGAATTGATCTGGTTGCTGTATTTGTAGTTGGGGTTTTGGTTTCGTTCCTTCGTAAAATACAAATGCGGCAAAAACAATAGAGGCAAAAAGGGCTAGTTTTAACATTTTGATCTTTTTATTTTTTCTGATTTGTTTAATATAAACAATAGGGAGCATTTGTCAAAAAATAGTATACCAAGGAGTGTAGAATTTAACTTGAAGTAATTATAGTTTTGCGACTTGCAAAAAATCCAGCTCAACCGGGGTTTCCCTACCAAAGATAGAAACCATAACTTTTAATTTGCCTTTTTCTTCGTCCATCTCATTTATCGACCCCAAAAATTCACTAAATGGCCCATCGGTAATCCGTACTGCTTCGCCAACCGAGAAGGTTGTTTTGAATTTTGGCGCTTCCATGGCCATGAATTTTTTGATTCCTTCTACCTCATCTTCCGGAAGTGGGGTTGGTTTATTGGCATTGCCAACAAAGCTCGTGATCCCGGGGGTTGTTCTTACAGCAAGCCAAGTGTTGTCGTCCAAAACCATCCTAATCAGAAGGTACCCTGGGAAGATTTTTTCTTTAACGTTGGTTTTTTTGCCTTCTTTAATTTCTATTTTTTCTTGGGTGGGAACAAGAATGTCTAAAATTTTGTCGGAAAGTTTTTGTGATTCGACCCTTTGTTTTAGTGTTGCTGCCACTTTTTGTTCATGTCCAGAATAGGTATGAACGACATACCAGTGGGTACCTTTTGGGTCTGATGGTTTTGCAGATGGCACTGTTTCGTGTTTTTCCTCCGGTGTTTCTTCGCTCGCTTCAGATGCATTATCTGCGGAGGCTTCTTCTGTAGTTGTTGGTGTGTTTTCTTCTGATGTAGTCTCTTCGATTTTTTCTTCTACTTCGTTTGGGGCTGGAGTTTCAGTCAGGTTATCTTCTGCTTGGGGTTGGGTTGCTTCTGATGTTTCTGTTTCTTCCGCGTTGTTTTCTTCCTGCTTATCTTGTGCAGGGGTATCTGCAACCTCTGGCGCATTTGGCTGTTTGGAAACTTCTGTTATTTTGTTATTTGTGTCGTCGTCTTGCATAGTTTACCTAAAAAGCATTTCTGCAAATTTTGCAAATAAAGAATCTAGACCGGCAATATAGGCACCTACTAGTATCGAGATACATAGTACAATTACGGTAAGCCTTACGGTTTGAACCCTTGTTGGCCAAATAACCTTGTCCAACTCACTTTTTGACTGCTTTACGTATGTTATTGGGTTTAAAGCCACAAAAATTATCCCCCTTATTGTCAAGGTTAGTGTGTAAATCCTACCATTTTATTTAAAATCGTGCAATATTTGCCCCTTTTCTGGTTCAGCATTGCTTACTAAAGTTTTTCGGTGTTAAAATTTACTTTATGCATAAGGTTCGTAAAGCAGTAATACCTGCAGCTGGTTTTGGAACAAGATTTTTGCCAGAGACAAAGGCGATGCCAAAAGAAATGCTGCCGATTGTCGATAAGCCAATTATTCAATATGTTGTTGAACAAGCAGTGGCCGCTGGCATTGAGGAAATCATTTTAGTTACCGGTTGGCACAAGCGGGCAATAGAAGACCATTTCGACAGGCATTTCGAGTTGGAAGCCAGGTTAGAAAAAGATAATAAGGTAGAACTTTTGGCGCAAGTTAAACAAATTTCCGAACTTGCCAATTTTGTATATGTTAGACAAAAAGAAGCCCTTGGTAATGGTCATGCGGTTTTGACTGCCAAAGAGATAGTGGGAGACGAACCGTTTTTGGTAATGTGGGGGGACGAATTTTTTCAAGCGGAACCGAATGCTCCGACACAGCTAATTGCCGCTTACGAAAAGTTTAATGCTCCGGTGATTGCCGGCGTTCGGATTCCTCAGGCCGATTTGCACAAATACGGGATTGCCGATATCGAACCAGTGGAAGATAACATTTTTAAAATTAAAAAGATTGTCGAAAAGCCAGAAAGTTCTTTTGCGCCTTCAGATTTGGCAACCCATGGAAGTTATCTGTTTACACCGGATATTTTTGAAATTTTGGAAAACCTTGCCCCTTCCCAAAGCGGTGAAATATGGCTTGCAGATGCTATTGACGAACTTATTAAAAAACGTGATGTTTATGCAGTTGAATTGAAAGACGCAAAATACTATGACTGTGGTAATAAGTTGGAATACCTAAAAACAGTTGTTGATATGGGTCTTGCGCATCCGGAAATTAAGGACGACTTCGCCGCCTTTTTAAAAAATCTTAAAATATAACCCAAAAGCTGATATTATGGTGGAAGAATGGCAGATAGCATGCTAACTGAGATTATGCCTATTAGTACAGAAGCTGGTTCTAAAATGGGTGTGGAGTCGCCAAAAATTTTCGAGTCGAAAACAGACAATTTCCTTAGATTGGTTAAGCGCTTAGAAGATATAGAAGCGGCGATGACTATTCCAAAAGAACCTGTAAGTCTCGAAGACTTCGAAAAAGCTGCACAGGTTTTTCAAAGAGATTGGACTGATTTTGTCGGTAATGACGGTAATTTGAATGTTGCCGCAATAGAAGAATTTTCTGCCCAGATTAGTAGGCAGAAATACGATCAGGTAAATACTTATGTTCGCAAGCAGCAGGAGGTTGTGCCCGAACAACTCGCAGTTGACATTAATGATCTTTCTACTTTGGTTAAGATGGAAAAGTTTATTGATCACTTTTCGGACGATCAAATGGATAAAGCTGAAAGATCTGATTTGATGAGACACTTTCGAGATGGAATAGAAAAGTCAGAGCTATTATGTTTGCAGCAAATGTCTATTTTGGCCGTGGATTATTACAGCAAAGATGTACTTGTCAGAACTCAAATACCCGGAGCAAACGATGAAAGGGGCAGCGATGAAAGGAGTATGTTTTACGCACTCAGGAGACTTGCTCTTGCTTCGCCAGAACCCACAATTGAAGAGGATTATAGAACGTTACTGAGAAACATTTCCGGCCGGGCACATGGATATATTTATGATTCGGATAGAATAGGTGAATCCGACAGAATAGGTGCCGCTTTGGCATTTAATAAAAATTTCAATAAGGTTGAATGGGATGAATTAAAAGTTTCCTTGCAACAAACGAGGCATATTTATGAACTTATCGAAGATCCTTTAATGAGTGTTTTGTTTCGCGGTGGGGTTGAAAGTTGGGATGGAACATCCGCAGCTAGTTGTTTTGGTTCGCTCAAAGATCCAAGGGCGATACCAAAGCTTGTAGAGCATTTAAGAATTTATGGTGCAGGACATACGACCGCTGTTGTTTCATATGTAATTGATGAAGCTTTAAAACATCCCGTTTCAAAAGAAGATTTGGATAACGTTATAAATTCAATGAGTGAGATTAATAAAGATGTGGTTTTAAAGTGGTATATGAATCCAGATTCTCTTTTTCAAAAATTAAGCGGTTATGGTAAGGCTGAAGCTGTTAAAAATGCACAGCAATTATTTCTTAACGAAGCTTTGTGTATGGTTGCACAACAGGTTGCGAAAGACAAAGGAATTCAAATAGATGAGGGCAGTATGGTGCGGTTTTTTACCGGAAGTGATTATAGCACGGAAATCATAGAGGATTTACTTTTGGAAAATATTAAACAAGTGGCCGACATTATTTCAAAAGGGATGCTTGCTAATCTTAGGGAAACACAACCTAAACTATTCCACAATTTAGTAAATCCAAAAGATGGAGATTTTTTCTATTTCCCAAAAGCAATTGCCCAAAATGGCTTGAAAGTTTCCCAAGAGGCTCTTTCTAGGCTGGAGTCTTTGTACCAGTCAAGAGAATTGCAAACAGGCATTATGGACAGAAATAATTTTGCTGAAGGACTACTTTTTCTTTCGGGGCGAAAAGATGGTCGGCAAATGCTGGAAGATTTACTTTCAAAAACTACTGGTGCCAGGGCAGACAGTAGAAGACTACGAGAGATATTTAGCTTAATGAAGAATATGGAAAACTTTGGGGGTTTTGAATTTCCGAATAAAGATAATTTGCAAGAAATTATTGCAGATTTAAGAGAACAATTGGTTGTTAAAGCTGCGGATGCAATGGGATTAGGGCAGGAAGATTTGTTTTATTTGAGAGAGGGCCTGGAAAAATTTTCTCAAAGTGGCCTTTTTGAAATAATTCCAACTCTGCTTCGTACTTACGGGGGCCGGACAGATGTTAAAAGAGTTATAACAGAGATTGGTCAACACATTGTTCGCGACGATTTTCAGAGTTGGCGCAATAGCACAGAAACTTCCCTTTCCCAGCTTTCAGTTTTAGGGGAAGATGCCCAAGTAAAGTGGGTATCACCTTCTGAAGATGTGAGGATAAATATTGATGTTCAAAGTGATAAAGAAAGAAGAGTTGCAGCTGTGGAAACTGTAAAAAAGATTGCGGGTGAAGCGAAGGCGCACATTTTAGATGTTTATAAAATGGAATTTTCTCAAGATAGGTTGCGAGTCTTGGCAGAAGTTCAAAAGGGTCTGCTGAGGGATTTAAAATCTGAAAGTTTTTCGCAAGAAGAAAAAAGAGAATTGGGCATTAGGAAAAGAACAGTAGATGCTGAAGTAAGAATTTTGGAGGGGCTTTTGGGCATTGAAGAGTTGGACCCGGTAAATTTCGACATTAAAAAGATACCCGAGATGATTTCTAGAATAAAAAGCGCCATGCAGACACTAAAAGGTTTGGAACAGCCTATTTCCGATTTGGACCAAGTAGAGCTTGTTTTAACAGCAGAGAAAGATTTGGTGACAGTTTCTACAATTAGGGCTTATGATTCAGACGATCCAATGATACTTTTGAATATTGGTATGGAGCCTAGGGAAACATGCCAGAGCTGGCGGCAAGGTTCATTCAACTACTGTCTCCCAGCATATGTTGCAGATGCCAATAAACGGGTTATTAATGTTGAAAATGAAAGGGGCGAAGTGTTGGCACGGTCGGTAATAAAACTTACGAATATTATGACAGAAGAGGGGCAAAAACCGGCTATTTTAATGGAACCGATATATTCAAATTCGGAACTTGGGCAAATTTATCAGGCTATCGTTAGGTCTGCAGTTTTGAAAGCAAAGTCTGTTGGTGCTGTTTTGGTAATGACAAAAGACGTTGAGGTTGCAACAGGTGCAGACAATACACGCATGATTCCTGTTATGGAAACAGAGGCAAAAAAGCAGGGTATGAATTTCGAAGAGTCGCAAGTTGAGTTGTTTTTACCCCAAAGCTACAATTCTTACGAGTATAGTGATAGTTTAGGTGGCATGCAGCAATGGTTCGAAAGATACGAAACCATACCAGCCGTCGTTGCAAAATAATCTTCTACTCTTTAGAATCGTGCCATGGCGAAACATTTGGCTGTTTTAGACAAAGATGCCGCACTGCTGATTTTTAATGGCAAAAAGAAAATAGAAGGTAGGTTTTCCAAGATTAAAATCCCTCCTTATTTAAAAGTGGCAGCAGGGGATTTGGTGCTTATTAAAATTCCAGGTGAGGAGATTGTAGGGCAGTTTAGCGTGGACAGAGTTTTTTATTTTGACCATCCAAACTATGAAGAAGTTGAGGAAATTAAGAAAAAATACGGGAAAAGCCTTGTTTTGCCCCAAAGTTTTTGGCTTTCTCACGAAAAGATAAACTATATCACCTTAATGTTTATAAAAAGCGTCTCCAAATTTATAATTGCTCCTCAAATCCCTAAACGCGACCTGCGTCCGTGGGTGGTTTTGGAATAGGGTGGAAACTATGTTTACACTGGTATAAACTGGATATAGAGAGCGTATAGTGATAGAAAAGAGAAAACGTCACAAAAACGCTAATTAAGGAGGTGACTTATGGCAGATTATCAAGGACTTCTTTCTGATTTGGTTAAAAAACAAATGGTGATGTTGGGGCCTAGCATTGCGCTTTCCAAGGCAAGGAAAATTAGTGCTTTAACGGTTTCTGAGGATGGTCAGGTTACAGCAATAGCGGGTGATCCTCAACAAGCTTTGAATGAACTTGTGCGTCAGTATATGGATCTTTCCGGTCAAATTGCCAAAGCAACACTAGACAGCTTGTTGGAAAAATACCCAGACGTAAAGCCGGGAAACACTTAAAAATTCCCAAATATTATGCAGCTCACTCTCAGTATTTTTACAATTTTATTTGTTTTGGTTGTTTCATGCGCCCTTTTGTATTTTTTGATGAGCAAGAGAATACGAGATGCGCTAACTTTAGGGAAAACAAAAGAAGAAGAACTTTCGAGGAAAGTTTATGAAATTGCTATTTTAAAAGAAATTGGTGAAAGAATTGGTTATTCGCCGGATGCTGCTAAGGTTATTGCCATAATTTCCAGTTCTTTGGAAGGACTTTTACCTTTTTCGACTGTTTCCCATATGGTTTCGGGGGAAGAAGGAAGTATAAATTTAGAAATTCACGTAAACGAGCCGGTAAGCCATAATTTTGTTGGGGACGTTAAGACCAAAATGATAGCTGCTTACAGCGCTATGACAGGGCAAAGTGTGGTAGATGGCGATATAGATTTTAGTGTATCCGGCAAAATTTTAGACGAAACGCAAACGGCAACTGTACAGTCTTTTTTTAATTTGCCCATTATTATTTCTGGACGTGTCATGGGTCTTATTAACGTTGCTTCTTACCAGAAAGATATATATAAAGAAGAGGAAACGGACATGCTTTATCGGATTTCAAAGCAAGCTTCCGATTCGGCATCCCGCCTAAACGAGGTTTTGGAAAATGAAAAGGGAAGACTTGTGCAGGCTGTGGAGGCACTTTCCGATGGTTTGATGATGGTAAACACAAACTACCAGCTTATTTTGGCGAACAAAAAACTACGGGAGTTTTTGCATTTAGTAGAAAACCCCAAAATTTTTGATGTTACAAACGCCCTTTCCGGTAAGTTTGACCTAAGGTCTAAAGTTGAGGAAGTGATCTCAAATCCAGACCCGCTCCCTACAGAAGAAATTGTTTTAGGCAACAAATTTTTTCAGGTTATGGCTTCGAGGGTTTGGGACAGTAAGCGGCAAAAGGCAGTAGGGGTGGTAGTTCTTTTCCACGACGCTACAGATTCCAAATCACTGGAAAAGTTAAGGCAAGATTTTACTGCGATGATGGTTCATGAGCTGCGGTCTCCTTTGACTTCCATAAAGTCGACTGTTGAACTTTTAAAGGGAGATTTAAATAAGGCAACAAAAGAAGAGCTTTTGGGGTATTTAACGCAGATTGATTCAACCGCTTTCACCATGCTGGAGCTTGTTGGCGATTTATTGGACGTTGCAAAGATGGAAAGTGGAAAGTTCGACGTGATTTGCGATGGCGGTGATTTAGCGTCTCTTATTCTGGAAAGAGTGGAAACTTATAAACCTTTGGCAATTGCAAAAAATATTAAACTTACAGTGGATGTTGCCGATAAACTTCCAGAAGCTTGGTTTGATAAGATAAGAATGAAACAGGTTTTGAATAACCTTCTTTCGAACGCCCTTAAGTTTACCGAGACGGGTGAAATTAAGGTAAAAGCAGTTGGGGAGATGGTAAACGGTATTACGATTGACATTTTAGTGTCGGTTACCGATACTGGGATTGGAATAGATGAAGACTCTACCGGCAAGCTTTTTTCTAGGTTTGGCCAATTAGAAGATGGACGCAGGAAAGCGGCTGGCAGAAGTTCGGGTTTGGGTTTATTTATTGCCAAGGGGATAGTTGAGGCTAGCGGTGGTAAGATTTGGGTAGACTCTGCAGGAGTAGGAATGGGAAGCACTTTTTATTTCACAGTGCCTTTGGCTGCAAAAGATGATAAAATTAAAGGTGAAGAAAAAAAAGCAAATGCGCCTTTAACTTTTTCTACGAGTAAGGTTGGAAGGGCGTAAAATTTAATTTATGGCAAACATCATTATCGTCGAAGACGACGCAAATTTGGCAAAAGTTTATCAAAAAAAGCTTGTAGAAGGCGGACATACAGTTTCAATCGTAGAAGACGCAAGTGCGGTTGCCACAATAGCTGCCCAAAAACCAAGCTTGGTTCTTTGCGATATTATGATGCCCAGGGTAAACGGCTTGGATATTTTGCGAGAGCTCAAGGCAGACCCTAACTCTGCTTTGGTTCCTATTTTACTCCTGACTAATGTTGCAGAAGATGCCAGTATTGCCAAAGGATTGGAACTTGGCGCGTATGGATACCTCTTAAAGTCTGAAACATCGCCAGACCAGGTCTTATCTCGGGTTAATATGACTTTGGAAGAGACTGCGCCGGCAAAACCGTAACTATTGACATTTTATTATAAGATAGCATAAAATTTACACATCAATATATAGAACTCCCCAAAACCACTTTATTTTTTTAATGTATTTTTCCAGTATTTAATGAACAAGTTAGTAAGAATTATTGCCATATGTCATCCTGAACTAATTTCAAAAATGACTGTGGTTAATTTATAGAAAGGAGAGTGAATAAAATATATGGCATCAAAACTATTTGTTGGAAGCTTACCATTTGCAACAACTTCAGACCAAATTCGAGATATTTTCTCAAAAGCTGGAAAAGTCGTTGACGCAAACGTTGTAATGGACAAAATGACCGGAAGGTCGAGAGGATTTGCATTCGTCGAATACGAAACAGAGGAAGAAGCTAAAAAAGCTATCGAAACTTTAAACGGAACCGAAATTGACGGAAGAAAAATCTTTGTTTCAGAAGCAAGACCTCAAGCTCCACGAGACAATAACAGGTAAAAAGTTTCAAAAGTATCAAAGATACCAAAAGTATCAAAGATATAAATGACAACTGAAAACTAAGCAAACAGGGCGTACTTTTGTACATTTGTACAGGGTTCGTCCTTTAGCTTTTTAAAAAGAGATTTTTAATAAATTTTAATTAGTTCTCCGTTTGGGTCCAGTTCGATGAAATGGTGAGCCTTGCCAGTTGCAAAATCGGCACAGGTATTTTCGGGTTTGTCGTCAACACTTTGGCGTGGATTATGGGCGATATCTAAAACCCAATCGGGGGCAATTGTACCCAAGCATGGACCGTCTTTAAAATCCACACCTGCTTGTTTCTTTTGAAGGT
>CAYGDE010000016.1:0-2868 GCA_964348615.1 uncultured Gammaproteobacteria bacterium
CGATGGTAAGGTACATAAGTGGGTTGTAGATTTTAGATAATTGCGGCGACATGGTTTTAATATGACACGGCTTTTGCAAATTCAATTATTGAAAGCAAAAGGGCGACTAACCCAAGTACGATAAGTGAAAGGCCAATGTGTGGTTGTTCTAGGAAGTGCGAAAAACTTGTTTTGTGCGGCATGGTTTTTTCAGTAAAAATAGTAAAGTCAGTAAAGTTAGTAAAATTAGCACGTTCCGTCTATCTTTTCTAGTTTTACTATTCTTTCTGATTTTACTTATTCTACTCCAGCTTAAAACGAATTAGGTTTTGAAGTCAAATAGATATGTTACAATCTGCATCTTATGTCAGAGCTTTTAGGTAAAGTTGCTGAGGGAATGTATAAGGACAAGCCCTTGCGAATATTCAGGGGAACTTACTCAGCACCAATGGATGATCCGTATTTCAGAGATGGAAGGTTTGTAGGACAGGAAGCAACAATAAACGTTGAGTTTGCGGTTCATCCCAACAATTCCGGAAGAATAATTGTAAACATTCCTGGCTCAAATGGCGAAATCGACGGTTACAGGGGTAAATACAAAATATTGGGTCGCCACATACAGTCCGATGGTCTAGGAGCTGTAGTTAGAGTGGGTAATCACTTCTCGGACGGATTTTTACAGGATGTAAACCTAAGGTCTGTAATGCGCTATGTCGAGGAGTATGCTTGGGAAATATGCGGCAATCCGGAACCGGAAATTCTATTGATGGGTTTTTCTGCTGGTGCGAGTGCGATTGCTGCAAGAGCCCACGAATATCCAGAAGTTACGCGAATTCTTCTTGGTGCACCCGCAAAGGGTATGCGTGGAATTAGCGTTCGTGATGGCATAAGCCGATTTCGGGGAGAGGTTTATATCATGATTGGAGATAAAGACGACAATGTTGGTACTGATTCAGGCCAGGTGTTTTATGACTGGGCACTTGATGCTTCTAAAAAAGAACTCTTTGTACTTCCGGATTGCGATCACCAATTCAGGGGAGAGAGAAACGGACGGATTATAAGCGAAGCGCCATTTTATGCTTTTAGCTTGGGCGAAAAACCTAAGTTTCCCGATCCTGCTGGTGGAATAAAACTTTACGATTAATCAAAATAACAGTTGAAACTCAGGGATTTAAAAGTCTCATTATCTTCTTCGACGCATTGTAAACTTGCCTAAGCTCTGTATTATTTTCTACGCCTCGCTGTATTGATGTAAAAATATTTCTTCTATATTTTGGCCTTACCTTTAAAGCATCAGCAAGAGTGCTTTTTTTAAATAAGGGGTTATTTGCGAAGCGGTCAAGAAGATCAGGTTTTGCCAATGCCATAGAAAGATAATATGCAAGATGAGGAAAATTGCCGCCAAAACCTGTGTATACGGCTAATTGTCCGTGTTTTCCTTCACCGCCACTCCAATTACCGGAGAAATTATATTTGCCATTGTGCATTTTTACTGTTTGCCCTAAATATATATTTCCAAAATCTACCTCTTCAGTCCCTTCGGTTCGGGGAACATTTTCAAAAATACTTGCATAAGTGAGAAATCCTATTGCTCTCAGTTTATTAAGCAGGGATTGATCCACCTCATCAGTCCAGTCGAAATTTTTGTCGGTTCTGTTGATTGTTATTGTAAAAAAAGCTTGGCTGAGCTCAGGAAGAAGGAGCTTCATATGATTCCAAGTGGCAATAGCAACTGGATAAATAGAGGGGTTCATCCGTACTTCTATTACGTCTCTGTCATTTCGGGAAAGCTGAATGTAAGAGCCCCTTTGGTATTGGGACATATTAAGAATTGCCAGTCGCTGCCAAAAATTACGTTGTTTTTCCGGGGTATCACCAGGAAAATGAAATTCGGCGCCCACTGTGGGAAATTCACCGAATGCTTCTTTTTGTTTACCAATATCAGGTAGACTTTCAGGGTCTTTGTCTGCAATACGGTCCATAAAGTTTCTAAGCCGTGCAACTTGGGACAGGCCTAAATCGCTTGTTTCTAGTGGATGAATAGGATCGTCTTTTATGGCTTGCGACATTAGACGTACATAATTTGAAAAATAATTACTATTTTCTATTGGCCCTTTGGAAATAACATACATAGCCATTGCACTAGCAATCGCATCTGTGCTGTTGCGATTACCCAAAATTGTCATATTGGCGACAAACTTTACAGCGTTTGCTGTTTTTTCTTCGATATCTTCCGAGAGGGGATTTGTAGATACCATATGACGGACAATTCCACCCAAAATAAAGGCAATTCGAGCCGCCTGGGCTTCATCGATAGGACGAAATTTTCCAATAACGTCAGTAACCGCTTCTTGGCTCAATGCCGATAAAAGGCGGGGAGCACCAAAATCGTCCAGAAGGTAAAATTTACTACTTGGATTTCCCGGACCAAAAAAAGCAACTTGTTGACCTTTAAATTCTGAGAGTGCCACACCCCTAGCGTTATGGTCATACTTCCAATCCGTTCCTCTGGTGGCGTTGTAGCCATTGCACGACATGGCAAAATCCAAATCACTCTCACGGGTCGGTATAACTTCTCCTTGAGCAGGTCGGAACTTTCTTTTTAGGGATGAGATAAAATTTTCTTGGCCAGGCATACAATATTTAAAAATTAACTTTTTGCCGGAACCGGTTCACGTTGAGGTCCAACAGGAGCAGCAGGAGCAGGATTAGAATCGGGTAGGGCTCTTTCGGGTATAGGATTTGGAATATCAGGAATATCCCTTTTTCGAGGAGTCTCAACAGGAATTCCTGGTTTTGCCATTCCGAAAAGACGCTCTGACATTGTATGGGTAATTTATCACAACCTAAATCTCCTGGCAAGATAATTTAGTCGGGGTGCTGGGAATT
>CAYGDE010000016.1:2968-4771 GCA_964348615.1 uncultured Gammaproteobacteria bacterium
TGATCGAGCTTCTTATTGTTATTTCCATCATTGCTCTTTTGGTTGCCGCCGCTAGTGTTTCTTGGAGTAATGCCCAGGAAAAAGGTAGAGATGGTAGACGGAAAACAGATCTTAAGGCGGTACAACAAGCTTTGGAAACTTATTTACAAACAAATGGGAAATACCCGTCGAGTTTGGATGGCCAGGTCCAATGCAATATTGCAGATAGTTCCGGTACAGTTATTGATAGCCATATAGTTTCTTGGAATGCCCAATTTTCCTGCGATCCTGATGGCCCTGGATCGGCAAGCCCCATAATTTATGCTGCACAGCTTCCCCAAGATCCTGTTTACCAGATTGACGTGAATAAGGGCTACTTTTACAATTCTGCCGCGCCCAATTTAACCTATGTCCTGTCTGCAGACATAGAAAATAGTAATGATCCAGACAGGGTAACTGGAGGTGTTCCTTGTACCCCTCAGGGAACACGTGATTACTGCGTTGTGAATCCGTAAGCAGTAAAGATAGTAAAGATAGTAAAGTCAGCACGTTCCGTCTATCTTTTCTATTTTTACTATTTTTCTAGTTTTACTACCTTAAGTTGATGCTGTAGAGGTTTGTTGGGGTACCGTCGGATTGGGTTAGGGTTGTTAAGATTATTAACCTTTGGCCCGAAGGGTGAGTAAATACTCCGCCTCCCGGCTGTGCGTTTTCAAATTTGCCGGAAAATACTACCATTTTGTTTGTGCCGTCTTTTTCGATTATGGCAATTTGGTCTTTTTGGACAATAAGTAAGTGCTGCGAATCAGGGTACCAAGAAATTGTAAAAAGATCGGAAAAATCGGGCAGGGTATATTGTTTTTTCTCCTTTAGGTCGTAAACTACATTTTTGCCCGTTTTGTCCTTGTAAAGAATCTTTTCCTCGTCCGGCGAAAATATCATGCCTGTGGGGTTGGGATGGGGAGTCAAAGTGGAAGTGGAAAGTGAAGAGTTAAGTTTAGGGGAGGGTGATGGTTTTGTTGACTTTCGACTTTGACTTTCGACTTTGACTTGCTCTGCGCCCATGGTTGCTTCTTTAACTTCCGCAGGTACGGTTAATGCTAAGGTTTGGGCCCTTTGGATATAATCTTGCTGGTAAGAATCTAGAGTGTTTGTTAGAGACCCTGTAATGTCTTTAAATTCCTGTTCTGTTTTATCACTATCAATTAGTATATTTGCCACTACTTTGTCGTCCTGGCCGCTTGTGCGGGCTATTAATTCTTTCGAATTAGGGTTCCAAATAAATGTGGCTTTAGAAAAGTCAAAACCAGGCCTATTTTTGGCCAAAAGCCGAACTTCTTGATGGAAAAGGAAAGACCTGTCCTGCATAAAAAGCAAATATGCCCCGCCGTTTTGGCCGGAAACACCATAAACTATTTTTAGGTTGTCTGGAGATACTGTTGGATTTGCTGCCCCAGTTGTGGTTAAGGGTTTTATTTCTGGAGCAAGCGGGAAAAGTAATGCTTTTATTTCGGTTGCCAGATCGGCTCTTACTTCGACTTCTTTTTGCCAAGTACTGTAGCCGTCTTTTGAAATTTTAACTTTATAGGTTTTGGGGTCTAAAAAAGTGATATTGGTGTCGGTTGCAGAAGTTAGGCGGTCGTCTAAATATACCGAGGCGCCTGTGGGTATGGAGCTTGCCACAATCAAACCTGTCCTGTCTATACTGCCGTTTCTGAAATTGGGCTTAAAACCCCTAGCCCAAAATATGGCAATTGCGGCAAAAATTATTATTAAAAGGGCGATTATGATGCTGTAGGTAACGCGGTGTTTGGAAAGCAACAT
>CAYGDE010000016.1:4871-14494 GCA_964348615.1 uncultured Gammaproteobacteria bacterium
TGTGATTTTAGCAAAGTGCTGGTTTAGTTAGTAGTAGGTAGTTTGCAGTTGGTAGTGGGGGTATACTTAATTTAGGAAGATAATTTGGACATAAGGAGTAAAATGTATGAGTGAAATAACTGCGGAAGGGCCTATTATAAAAGGCCGAATGCAGGATACAAACAAAATGGCAACAGAAAGAATACCCCAACCTAGTGGTTTAGGCCAAGTTTGGGAAAGAATTAAACATTTAAGAGGGGTTAAAGAGGCTGAAGACCAAAAAGCAGCGTCTGTTGCCTTGCCAATTGAGGGTGTTTCCGAAACTCAAGGATCAGCAAGGCGAATTCCCAGAAGAGCAGTTGTTGCGGGAGGCGCAGCAATTGCAGGGGGACTTGCTGCCGCGGCTATTTTGGGAACTAGAAACGGGGAAAAGACTCAAGAGATTCCAGTATCATCGTGGACTATTGGCGAAGTTTCAGCTGACCAAACATCGTTTACTGGGCTTAGGGATATTGTTAGTACTTTTCCTAACTCGGAAAAATCTGATTCTCCGGAACAAACTCTCAGGTCTGAAATGTTAGAGCTTTTAGACAGGACAACAGGTGCAGAAGCAAGTATTAAAAAGTTTGTAGATGCTTATTTAGATTTTAAAGATTCAGACGGAACCCCTATTTTGCGAAAACTTGTAAAACAAAGGCTTTTGAATATAGATCTCAAACCTCTGTTGGAAGGTCAGTCAAGATATAAATCAGAAGCTGAATTATTGGACGACCAGTTCTTTTTTATGGAACATAATAGATATTTAAATTTGGATCGTGCTAATTTTTCAAAAGGATTGGCTCAAATCAAAGGGACTGGGGTTGGGGGTATCGATGCCCTGGGTCAAATTAAAGCAATGATCGACAAGTCTATTTTGATTCCTGCTCTCAAGCGGGATCAAACTTATGATTTGGAAGCTGCAGATTTAAAAGGTAGAGTTGTTTTTACAACTGATGCTCTTAAGGCGGGTTTAAGTAAAAATGGTAAGACATTGCAGGAGGACCAAGCATTAATAGGAAGAGGATTGTCATTATTTCCTGCAATTGGGGGACTTAGGGTTGAAATGGTAGACGAAGGCCCTGTGGAAGGTCAACAGGATATAGGCGGTTTGGCAGATTATGATCCAAGTTCAAAAGAAGCAGTAATTAAGATAAACAGGAATGCTCCTGACTTGCTGACCCTTCTTGCCCACGAAAGAGCTCACAATTTGGATGTTATGGCTCCCCATAATCTACTAATGCATGCTAATGCACCCCAAAAAGTTTTGAAAGCAATCGCTGCAAGATATGAGGCGCAGCTTGCTTGGATGACTAATCCACACGTAAATGGAGGAGCACCTACTAACCCTCTTACTTTAAGGGATGAATTATATCCAATTGTAGAAGGGGATAAGTCAAAAATATCGCAATACTCTCAGGAAGATTTGAAAAGGTTAACCCAGAAAGCTTTTAACCGAATGCTTGATTTACAAACGGAGCCGTTTGCAGATACACTTGCTGCAGTGGCTTTAGCTGATAATAGAGGCCATTCTCAATGGGAAGTGACAAGGTTTAAAAATTATTTGGATGCGGTAAAAAGTTTAGAAGTTTAGCCAGAACAGCTTGGAAGTGCTTCTTTAAAGTTCAATAGTCTCAAATTTGAACTGATTGAATAAATCACTGTTAAATTACATAAATCTTCTTTGCCAAAACCTTTTTCAAGAAGCCATTTTTCTATTTCCTGATTGTACTGGTCGTATTTTTCGATATCTTGAGAATAGAATGACACAAAGAAGGCGTCTGGTGTTGGTGCATATCCTAGCTGGTAATTAGTATTATCTATAAGTATCCCAAAGTTTCCTTGTTTGGAAATTGGTTTTGAAACTGCCTCCTGTTTTATTTGTTGAGCTTCTTTTGAAAGGGGGGGCTTATTTTGGACTTGTGCAATTGTTGGAGTGTTTCTTTGTGCGAGCTTTTCTTTAAAAAAGCCAAAATATGTGACTATGCCTACTATTGCGACTAATAACATTATGATAGCTAGGTATAATTTATTATTCATTTAAATATTATAGACAACCTTCTGCTGTCCATTTATTTTGAACCGGATTTTCCCTTGCCGCTTGCCAATATCCCCAACCACAGTAAAAAGGCGAACCTGCTTTTAGCCTATGTTCTTGAAAATAGTTGAAAGCATATTGTACCTGCTTATGCCATTCAGCGGGGACTGTCCATTGGAATAATCCGTAAGCTATGCCGTTGATTGCCTGAGCGGTTACATTTGGATAATATCCACTTTCTAGCTTAATCACAGGGCTGAAGAAGAAATTTATATTTGCATCCGAAATACCGATGCTTCTGCCATAACTAAACATGTAGGCATATAGGGCATCTGGATTGTAATCACAATTTGGTACTGCAAAGTTACCTATGTAAATGCCAGGAGGAGGAGCAGAATCTGCCCAATTATTGCCGCATTTTGGAAAGATTGTCCCTGCAGGGACGTTTACCTTTTTCACCTCGAGAGTACTTGATGATGTGCGGCATACATTAGAAGTAGAACAAGCTTTTATTTCAAAATCATATTTGTTTTGTGGGGTAGTTTGGTTAGTCTGCAATTTTAATTTAACAACAGAGGTAGTTCTGTCCAATGTGCTTGAACTTGGAGGGTCGTAAGATGCTGTAATTGACGGTTCGGCAATTGGTTGACCGTTTGCGGGCGATAAATTTATTTTTTCATTCCATCCGCTTGTGTAATCAAATTGGATACTGTAAGTAGTGGAAGCACCGGGTTCAACCTGAAGTGTTTTTTCAGCTATCAAAACTTGGAAATCCTTTGGACCGCAGGATTCTGTTACAAATGTTTGTTCACCTGAATGGTACCAAACTCCATTATATAAGTTTGCTACTCTCCAAACATATTTATCATTAGATTCTATACTTTCCAAAATAGATGATTTGATATTTGCCCCAAAAGGGCCTGCAATTGAATAGCTTCCAGGTGTCCAGCCAGAGATTTTTTCAGATTTCCAATCAATTTGTTGTATTTCTGCAGCGAATCTTTCTTGTCCATTTTCGACAACATATCCCGGTAGCCATTTGAATGTAGCAGACCATTTACCTGCTTGGACATCGCATATAAAGTCAGAAGGGGGTACTGTTGCAGGGCTGGTAAAGCTTAGTGGTTCGGGAATGGGAAGTATTTGTGGTTGGACGACAGAATATTGCGCGCTGGCCTGTTGACTTTGGGTGTTTGAACCATATTCACATGAAGAATCAACGAATAATCTTGCAGTATATGTGCCTTCTGCAATTGGAGTCAAACCCTCTTTGAATGTAGTCGAGACAGTTTTGGTAATTTCGGAACCAGGCTGAATGCTTCCCAGACTTATACCACCGCGAGCTAGGCAAGGTAAAGGATTTGGGGAATTTGCAAGGACAGTAGTCCAATAATTTTTAGCTTCGGATTTACCTATATTTTGGATCGTGACATCAAAAACGACCGGTGTATCTGGAGCAAAAGTGGTGCTTTTAAGAGTTGCACTTTTTATAACTAATTGCGCTTCAGAAGGCGCTTCAGGTTCAGGGATTTTTGTACAATCTTTTGTTGTGAATTGGGCAGATGAGGATAGATGCCAGGCAGGGTTTCCTTCGAAAAGGGTATTAATTGTCCAATAGTAAGTCGTGTTGGGTTCGAGGTGGGGGATCTGCCAACCCAGATGACCCGGATCGTTGCTGAGTGTACCTGTTTGGTAAAAGTTACCGCCATATCCTGGAGGGTTCGTGGTGGCAAAATAGTCGCCGGTGAAGGTGGAGTTTTTGGAAACATCAATCCATTGGCTAAGAATATATGCCGACGGTTTGCCTAGTGTCCAGTTGAAAATGAGTGGGACTTTACCATCCTGAGTACAATTTTGTTCTTGTTCAACTATGCCCAATACTGCCGGTTCATTTTGTACTGGCGGGGTAGGTGTGGTTGGTTCTGTCGGTGTTGCCGGCGGGATTGGAATTTCCGGCGCGGGATTTTTCTTAACAACTGTAAACCTTCTTATTTCGGAGGGCGCAGGCGCAAAACCGGCATCGTTTGACGCTGCTACCCGAAAATAGTAGGTACCATCCAAGCTTGCAAAAGGCATGTCCCCGTCACCTATTAGGCTTGCCCCACCAGTTGCATCTTTTTGGAATTTGAGCCAGCTACATTGCTGGTAGCCGACAATTGTTTCTGTTGTTGTGCATCCGTTCCATTGGGAAAAGTTAGCGTTTTGGGAAACGTCCAGCCAATAATTTGTGGCATTGCCCTTTGGGTCTTGCCAGCTAAATACTATGTTTGCAATTTCATTTAAATTAAATTCGGTTCCATTTGCCGGAGCATTCAAAATAGGTGCTGCCGGAAGGCTTGCTTGTGGAGGAGCGGGAGGTGTTCCGCCGGTTGGCGGTGGAGGCGGAGTTGTGGGCGGCTGATCTTTTGGAATATCAATTGTCTGGAATTTATCTGCAGAAGATTTTGCGTTAAAAGTGCACGCCTCATCTGCACAAGTATATATATTCCAGGCATGAGGCTGGTTAGGCGTTAAGCCGGATAAGGAAAAAGTCTGGATGTTCCTTTCAAATTCTCCAACTTTGAGCGCATTTGATGGGGTAGGTATTTGTCCGTCATCATGTTTGAGATAGACAACTTGTCTAATAAATGAATGGATGTCGTTTCTAGTATCATATTGCCACCCGAAATATCCGCCGATCCCTGTTGCCGGGTCGTATGAACCTACCAAACCCGGTGAACCGAATCCGTCGTCTCTTGGACCCGCGTTAAGTGCTGTTGCTGCAAAAACTTGCGCTGCCGGAGGTTGGGTTGGGCTTTGGGGTTCATATCTTAGTGTAAATACTTCAGACTGTGTATATTTATTGCCATCTTGGCATGTTTTCATTGCTGCAACTCTCCATTGATAATCCTTTCCAGGTGTTAATCCGCTCCATAGTTTTTCTTCTGCGGGGCCATTGGCAAATTCGGAATTCCAGCTCGGCCATGGGGAAGTAGTGATATTTTGGCCAACAGGTGCATACCACCAACTGGCGAAATTATTGTCGGACAAGTCTAGGAAGTATTGGTCTTCTCCGGTTGCATTTGTCCATTGGAAGCTTGGGAATGGGTCCTTGGTAGTACCGCTAGGGTCTTTGAGGTTAAACGTACCTGGGGCATTACATGCTACCGGTATTGGAGTACCGACGGGTGGGGCAGGGGTGGTACCACAGTGATTTGTTTGCAATGAAAAGACCTGCGACGGGTACCAATCACCACCCGCGACATGGGTATTTATTCGCCAGTAGATGGGGGTGTTGTGGGCGATATTTGCGATTGTAGTTATATTCTGCCCAACTGCTAGCTGGGTACCTGTTGGCCAGGGATCCTGACCTGTGGTGTTGATATCGATATACTGCAAGTCGAAAGTAGCTCCAGTTGCCGGTGTCCAGGAAAATGTGATGTTAACCAAAGAATCAGTTGTACAAGTCTGGCCGACTTCCCGGTTTAAGACTGCTGGTTCTGGAGGAAATTCGGGTTCAGGAGCTGGCGGAGTTGTTGTTGGCGGCGGTTCTGGTGGTGGTTGGGTTGGTGTGCCGCTGTCTGTTGTGCAGTCTCTTGCGACGCTTGTTGAGCCAACTGTTTGCGGAATATAGACGCCGGCAGAATTGTAAGATGTTACGCGGAAGTAGTAAGGTTTTTGGCTGTCCGGGAATTTACCGTCTTGCATTGGATGGTCTAAATCCCAAGTGAACGTAGTGTTGTTACTTCCGGCAATTGGTATGTTGGAAAAAGGTGAAAAGCTGCTGTTTTCGGAAACATCGAACCAGTATCCTTCGGCTGAGGCGACTTTCGACCAGGAAAATGTAAAAGTAGGAAGCGGACCGAATCCGAAATCCCTACAGTCGCTATTTACAAATTTTACAGAGGCAGGTGCGGGAGGTATCCCCGCAGGAGGTTGAGCAGGAGGTTGAGCAGGTGGTCCGCCGGCTGGCGGAGGCGGAGGTGTTGCCTGACAGCTTGGAATTGCTTCGATTGTTGACCCTGCCCCCGGGCTAATGCCATTTGCATTCCAGGCAGAAACAGCCCAAAAGTAAGATTCATTCGGATAAAGGTCGGGAATGGATACTTGGGTATTGTTTCCTACGTCCTTATCCACAATTCCCCTGGAACCGTAATCTACCCTGACAAAATAGGTTTGGGCATTTGCTACTGGGTTCCATTTAACAATTTGGGAATAGCTTGCGCCATTAACACAAGGTGGCTGGTTTAAAACACCTAAACCATCCGGGTCGGCAGGAGGAGTGGCTGGGGCGCAGGAATTTGTTTTAAGCGACGAAACTTCCGAAGGATACCAGTCACCGCCTGCGACATGGGTATTAATTCTCCAGTAGATTTGTGTATCGTGAGCAATGTTGTCAATTTGAACGAACTTTTGCCCTACGTTTAGCTGTGTGCCACTCCAGGGACCTTGATTGGATGTGCCGATGTCTAGGTAATGCAAGTCGAAGGTAGCATCTTTTGCCGGAGTCCAGGAAAAAGTGATGTTAACAAATGATTCATTGGCGCATGCCTGATTGACGTTTGGATTTAGTATTGCCGGTGTAACCTTAACCGGAGTAGGCGGCGGGGTAGTTGTAGGTGGTGGTTTCGGTGTTGGTGTGGCTGCAGGTGGTGGGGGTGGTGCGGCCGGGCAGGAGCCGGTGCCGATATTGCTTTCGGTATGGTAGTAGCCTTCGCCAAAATTAGACCCGGTTTGCACCCAAACGCGCCAGTTGTATTGACTGGCACAATCGAGATTTTTGTTAATTGAGGTTGCATTTGCTGGCAGTGCGTCGGCACTGCCTTCTTCCCAGGATTGGGAGAATTTTTTAAGGTCAAAGTAAAGACCGTTTGCTGCTGGGTCTGTAACTTGTGACCAGGTAAAAGTATGGTTAACTGTGGAGGCTTGAAGGACGGAAGGCTGATTATTATTGTTGGGAACTGTAGTCGCAACTCCTAAAAAAAGCGCAATAGCAGCAGCAAGAGAAGCGATTGTTCCTGTTTCGATAAAACCTTTTTTAACAATAAGCATACGGTTTAAAGTGATGATATTGTTTCTGGTATCACGCCTGGTGCAAATGTGATACCTTTCGACCTTCTTGCAAACTCCGGCTTTTTTGAGGAAGAAATGGGCAAGTTTTGTCATTTTATCTGGAAACGTTATTTTGGACGTTTAATTTTGTTGATATGTAGGAAGAACCCAGGTTGTCTTGGCCAACTTTAATATCAAGCGTATGGGCACCGTCTTGGTGCTTGGTTGAATCCCAAAATATTGTTAATTTTTCTGTTTTTTGCGAAGTGAGGGCTTGTACTTTTTGACCGTCGACTTTAAGATCTGCCGATACTATTTTTGGCCCATTGGTAAGAGTAGTCACCAAGGGGACAGACCCGGAAACTGTTGAATTTGCCCTAGGGGAAATTAAATTAAAGTCAACGATTGGGGTTTGGGCTGAAACCGGGACAATTTTAGGCAGCAAAGTTTTGCTTGATGGAAAAATGAAAAAAAACAGGATGATGATCAAAAGCGAATTAGCAACGCAAAGCAGTGCGAGTACAAAATGTGCCTCTTTTTCGTTGGTGAATAAATGTGGCAGCTTCATCCGGGAAATAGGATGAATTACAGTTGCAGGCTGAAACTCGTCCTACTACCAGTAAATGATATATATAGGGAGCTTGTCAACAGTAGGAAGGGTCTACAGTCTACGGTCTACGGACTTATTCGACTGTTATTTCTCCGGTAATTTGGGGCATTTTGTGGTCGTGGAATTTCCAAATCCCGGCTTTTGTAAAAGTGAAACTCCAACTTTGACCTGGTGCAATTACACCCTTCGGGTCGAACTGGGGATATACCCCATGGGTTGGATGAATGTTTGAAGCAGGCCAAATATCCTGATTGCTTTTATTATTAAAGGTTATAGTTTGACCTACTTTGATGGTGGCTATATTGGGGGAATAAGTGTTGTTTGTAAAGTCGATTATGAGGTCTGTGGGAGGAGTGGATGTTTCTGTTTTTTTCGAACAACCGGAAACAAGTAGTGAAGTAAGGATAAAGGCCAAAACTAAGATAAGTTTTATCATTGGCAATTTTGTTTAAAGCCTTTTTCGATTTTTTCGCAAAACTCTATTTTTTGTTCTTGGGTTAGAATTTCTCCAGATCTGCCAATGATTGTTTCATAGCAGCCATTTTTTTGAGCCTGGTTTGTTAACTTTTTACAGAATTCGATTGCAGAGTCTGCTCCGGTAGGATCCCAAAAATAGTCTTGGACTGCGCCATTTAAACATTCTATTTGAAATGATTCGGTGTTGGTAAAGCTACAAAGAGAAATGGATTTGTCAAAATTGGGTCTTGTGTATGCAGAAACATCTCTTCCCATACTTGCGAAGCAAAGTGACTGAAATTTTTCAGGGGCGCTGTTACATTCGCCGGCTACTTTTTCGAAGTCGGCCCCGAATATTTGCAGCATTCTTGAAGTTTGTAAAAAGTAGCACTCGTCTTGATATTTTTCAGCCACAGCATTGCATGGAAACTGCGGGTCTTGGGATAAATAGGTTGTGACATGGGTAGGGTCTTGAGCTTCTTCTTTAGTGAACGCACCTGTGTAATTTTCCATAAACACTCCAGTTGTGCATGAACTTTGATCCTTATCTTCTTTTAATTGGTCACAAGAGGAAAGTGCTTCTGTTATTTGGTAGTTGGACCAAGCCATTAGTCCGTGTCCAACTCCATGGAAGCATTGGTGCCTAAAAAAGGTATTTAAATCTTGAGTGCAGAGGGTATTTAAATTTTCTTCCAAATTTACAGTACCGTAAAGGGCGAAATAGCCTTCCGTAGTGCCATGGTAGTAACCGGAATGACATTCTCCAGAGCCGTTTTTAAAGGCTTCTTGGGCAGACATTATGGTGATCGCAAATCTGCCCGCTTTGTGTGCGCTTTGGTGGCAATCGATGCCGGTTTCTGCGGACTTTGCAAGAAGCGTAGCAAGCGTTGTTTTTGGGCCATTTTGCACAAGATATTGTTTGAGTACTTCCTCATTTGTCAAAATGTCCTCAGGATTTATGTATTCGTTTTGTAGGTTTTGGGCGTTGGAATTTTGTCCTTTTGAGAATGTCGGGAGAGCGAAGAACAGGATTATTAAAAAAGAAACTGAGGTGCAAAGAAGATAAAATAGCAGATTATCAGAATATTTCATACTCTTTTTGAGATTTGCGTTATTAATTCAGATTAACATACTCAAGGCACTTGACAGCTACAACCTATAGTGGTAAAATCTAGACGAATATTTCAATGGAAAGAAAAGGCCAACCACTTTTAATTTTAAATAGATTTCCTAGACCTGTCAGAAATGCAGGTTATGCGGCTTTGACTATGGCTGCTTTGGCAGCCGCGGCTTGTGGCGGGAGTAATGCTGAAAACGGAAACGGCCAAAACGACGGAAAATCCGTCCAAAGCGGGGGAGTAGAACTTAAAGCTACAGAAACAGCAACGGCTGTTTTTCCAACCTCAACACCTGAAGTTCCAAAATCGATAGAGGAAAGAATGCTTTCTGTTGAAAATTGCAAAGGATATGCAA
>CAYGDE010000017.1:0-5565 GCA_964348615.1 uncultured Gammaproteobacteria bacterium
TATCTCTCTTTTAGTATTAACTATATTGTTGTTTTTTTTGCGTCTTTCCTTTTAAGTGTTGTACTTACCCCTATTGCTATTATTGTTTCTAAAAAATTAAATATTGTGGATGATCCTAAAAAACATCATCATCCAGCGATTGTCCACAATAGGGTGATTCCCCGTGCGGGAGGTTTGCCAATTTTTATTTCGGTTCTTTTAGTTAGTAGCTTTATTTTTCAACCCACCAAAGAGCTTCTGGGAATTTTTTTGGGGGGATTTATTCTTTTGATTGTTGGATTGGTAGATGACAAGTATGATATTGGCAGCAAATATAAATTGGCCGGCCAGATTATTGCTGCTTTGGTAGTTGTTGGGTTGGGGGTTGGAATTTCGTTTGTGGCAAACCCTTTGATTTTGCTGAATTCGACTGGTTTTGGATTGGGACCAATTTTGCATTTGGATTTTTTGCGAATTAGTTTTGATTTTTTAGGAAATCACTCAATTTTGATACTTTCTGATCTTTTTGCTGTTTTTTGGATTGTTTGGGTAATTAACATGGTAAATTTTTCAACCGGTGTAGACGGACAAATGCCTGGTATTGTTTTCGTTGCCTTAATTGTAATATTTGCGGCATCTTTGAGATTTTTCCCGCAGACTAGCGGAGAACTGCTAGTTTCGCAGCTTTCATTGATTGGAGCCGGAGCAACTTTAGGTTTTTTACTTTTTAACTTTTTCCCAGCAAAAATATTCCCTGGAGATTCTGGATCTTATTTTTTAGGCTACTTGGTTGCAGTTGTTGCAATACTATCGGGAGCAAAAGTGGGAACGGCAATTTTGGTGATGGCTGTACCTTTAATTGACGGCGTATTTACACTTATAAGAAGAATGGCGGCAGGTAAGTCACCATTTTTGGGAGATCGTGGGCATTTACAACACCGGCTTTTGGCACTTGGGTGGGGACAGCGTAGAATTGCCTTGTTTTATTGGCTTTTGTGTGCTATTTTAGGTTCAATTGCACTTGCACTACCATCTTTTGGAAAAATTTTTGCAGGTGTTGTGGTTGCAATTGTTATTTTGGGAGGAATACTTTGGCTAAATATGACTTTACCTCAAAAGGACCAGCATTAACTTGGCTTCCATTTTGGTTGTTTATTTCTGCGCGGCCAAGACAGTGGCTTAAAAATTTAGCAATTTTTGCTCCTCTTGTTTTTGAAGGAGAATTTTTTAACCCAACAAAATTATGGACTGTGGTTTTTGGATTTGCTGTTTTTTCGCTGGTGGCTTCTGCGATTTATATTGTAAATGACGTTATTGATATAGAAAAAGACAAGGCTCACCCATTTAAGCGCAAACGCCCGATTGCTGCAGGAAAAATTAATCCCAGTTTGGCTCTTTCGGCGGCAGTTGTAATGCTTGGCGTTGGCCTTCTAATTTCCTATATGTTTTCTACATTCTTTACTGCTGTAATTGCTACTTATGCAATACTGCAAATTCTTTACTCTTTATTTTTGCGTTCAATTATACTTTTGGACGTGATGACAATTGCTTCCGGATTTTTATTGAGAGTTTATGCCGGAGCAGTTTTAATAGATGCACACGTAACTGTTTGGTTTATCTTAACGGTCGCCTGTTTAGCTTTGTTTTTGGCAATTGGGAAAAGAAGATCTGAGAGAACTTTGTTGACAGGTCTTGCAGATCAATCAATGCAAACAAGAGCAATTTTAAACCATTATCCAGAAAACCTTTTGGATTCCCTAACAGTAATGTTTGCAACCGCTTCTTGGTTTTCTTACACAATGTTTACTTTTTTACAACCCCCACCTTCTGCTGGTCCTCAAGTTTTATATTTGTTTGATGATTATTTACCCAGAACTCTTTTGGCTGCTAAATGGCTAATGGTTACAGTTCCTTTTGTAATTTATGGCGTAATGAGATATTTATATGTAATTTATGAGAAAAAAGAAGGAGAATCGCCAGAAAGAGTACTTTTGTCGGATATCCCACTTTTGATCTCAGTGGTGTGTTGGATTGTTTTAGTATTTGTAATTATTTACGGAAGTTCTTTTTTACCTGTTCAAGTTGTTAGGCTTTTGCAGTAAATATTACTCCACAGAAATTGTGAATACAACCGCTTTGGATTCGCTGGAATTTCCTTCGGAAAGCAGGCTTATAGGCACTGATAATTGTGATGGGATTGAAATTTTTGTTTGTTGATTTTTGATTTCCTTACCAAAGAAAAGCTTGGTCCCACCTGGTGTGGTGTCTAAATTGTAGGTTTGAGTTTTTTCAGTTGGGTTGCTGAGTATCAAAATACCTAAAAACGCTTGGCTTGGCCCGAGTGTGGTGTAATTAATCGTGTAATTTTCACCATTTTGGGAAAATGTAAGATTGGGAAATTTTTCTATCTGGGAAATAATCAGGTATGGTGAATGGCTTTTGACACCTGCAACTTTGGTAAAATTTTGGGCAAAGTAAATAGGAGTTGTAATAAGACCAAATAATAATAAAACTGATATAAAATTAACGACGACTTTCACTAGTTAACTCCATTTCTTTTTCGATATCCAAAGCAAAAATCCAAGAAAAATTAGCAGTTATTACAAAAGCAGTTATGGTAACAAAAGGATATGTGATTTTTAAAACAATTGTAGAGATTAATAAAAAACCCATGGTGAGCCAAAGAAAAATTAACCATATTACAGCCTGGTGATAAAGGTGATAACTGGGAGCGATTATTGATTCTAGATTCAAAGACACGAGCCTGGCGTGCAGGCTGGGTTTAATATGGGTTTGGTGAAAAAAATGGGCGCGAATAAGCACTAAAAACGTGCCCATTGCTATGGCAGCAAACATGGCAATATTGGAAAGGTTGTCTGCTTTTTGCATATCTTGCAAGCTTGAGAACTGAACAGAGGGCAAAATCCATAAAATATCTGCATTTTTGACTGTAAAGTTAATCCCAAAAAAATAGGCGGCCGAAAAAATCCCCAACATTTTGGCGATTATTAAGACAACTGCCGGAATAAGAGCTTCGTCTAGGAGTTTGATTATAGATTTGGAAAGCATAAGTTTGTATCTGGTATTAAGTATTGTGTATTTTGGTATTAACAATCAAGTTTTTATGGTAGTAGTTTTTTGACGTATTGAGTGGAAATCCAGCCTTCTTTGGTTTCGAACTTAATCTTGACCCAATCAGTAGTTTCGGAAATTATTTCTAGCTTATCTCCTGTTTTTACTCTGCCGACTTCTTGCGCTTGTGTGGATGCTTCTTTGCGGACTCTTAAAAACCCTTGGGGGCTACTTTGTATAACAACCATCTGAGGCTGGGGACTAGGAGTAGGTGCTTTTTGACTGCCTTTGGCAATCTCAGATGCAAGAGTTACGTCGGCAACAAGCTGATATTGGTTTGAAGACTTTACTGCGAACTCACGGTCTATGTAACCTTTTTTCGAAAGGGTGACTTTATGGTCTCCATCTTCTATATCTTCGATTTTTAGGGGGGTTTTGCCTTTTTTTTGGTCATCTAGGGCAATATCCGCACCATCTGGCATGGAAACTATAAAAAGTCCATTTTGACCAGATTCTAAATACAAAGTCTCGCCTGATTGGGCAAGATGATTATTATTAAGTTCCCTGTTTATTACAGTTAAAGTCCCAGATTTAAGGTCTACCTTTTCTGAATATATAGCCTCTCCTGTTGTCAGTTTAACTGTATATTGCTTGGCCTGAAGCTGTTCGGAATGAAATGGCGTTTTACCTATATGTTTACCATCTAAGAATATCGACGCTTCGGGTGTGGTAGTAATTTGAAGGGCTGCTGGCTGGCTGTTACCTATGGCTGTACAGCCTGAAAGAATAGTTGCCAGAGACCAGAGTCCAGAGATCAGAAGTAATTTTTTTAAGGGCATTGGATTAAACTTAACACTTTTGAGGCTGCTGTGACAAGTTGTTTTGAGGCTAAACAGAGGCTAAATAACACTTCAGCCTCGATTTGTGCCTAAGTTAGTATAAAGTTCGCCTCTCGCTTATTCTGGGCAAAGCCATGCTTTTAAATGAAGATTCTAGTTTCCGATTAAAAACTATGGGACTTGACTTTTGGGGCTTGCCATGGTACTATTAGCACTTAAATTCTCTCCGCTAGAGGATGATTATAGGATAATCATCCTGATGCTTCCCTTTTAAATTTCATTTATGTGGGTTGCTGTGGAGAAATATATGAAACAGATTAAACCTTTAATGTTTCTGGGTAGAAAATTAAACCTCAAGATTAAAGCTCAAATTCAAGACAAGCGAGCAGATCTTTTGAAACTCGGCCATAAAGACGTTAAAGTCCTTGCCAAAGGGGCCGTTAAATTCATTAATTACGAGCTAAAGATCAGACCACGGGCGCGAATGATTATCAAAGTGATAGTAATTCTTGCCATCACTTTTGCAGTTTCCTCTGAAGCAGTTGCCTATTTGAAGCCGAAAGAGTCGGAGGTTAAGGTCCTAGGCCAAGCAATTTTGGTTGCAGAAGACAAATCCATTCAAAACCAGGAGCCTGTTGTAATTGCGCAAACAGTTAGCGCAATAAGGTCGCCATTTTTGTCTGAAAAACCAATTGATGGGCCAATTTCACAAAAGTTTAGCTCCTACCATAGAGCTTTAGATATAACTTCGCCTTTGGGAACGCCTATTTTGCCTGTTGGTCCAGGTATTGTTAAGTTTGCCGGATTTAACCCGGATGGTCATGGTAATGAGGTTATTGTCGATCATGGTGATGGGCTTGAAACTACTTACGCACATATGGGCAAAATATACGTTGGCGTTGGGAATAATGTTTCGCCCGAGGCGCCAATTGGTACCGTAGGTATGACTGGTAGAACAACTGGTCCGCATGTACACTTTGAGGTTTTGGAGGATGGCCTACAGGTTAATCCGTTGAACCTCCTACCTTAAATTAGCTGTTTTGGGTTAGTTACTTCAGAACTCTCATATCATTTTCTCCTGAATCATCATCGTCTAATTTGTCTGTTAGTTCTTCAATCATAATTTTAAAGCCTACAGGGTCTGAGATATTTTCGATAACAATTTCTCTTTGGTCGAAACCTGCCGTTATGACAACTAAATGACCACTATTAAAAAGATAGCGCTGAGCAAATGATTGTTCCACGGTAACGTGGGTAATTGCGGCCAGGGGAGCAGTTACAATTTTTCTCGAAAATAAGCCTCTTATTATTAGAAACCTTTTGTTGGTAAGTGCGTAGGTGTAGGACTGGCGCATTCTAAGAAGATGAGAATACTTTGGTAAATTGTAAAAAAGAAGGATTATGCCAGGTATTGCTAGGAACTTTAACCAGGGTAATGATTTAATTTCGAAATAACCTAAAAGGATTAAAAGAGGTGCGTAAGCAAAAAAAGCAGGAATGAAGAAGAGAAATATAAGCATAACCCAAAAATAACGTTTGCCGATCGATGTTACGAGCAATACATCTTCACCTTTGGCTAGGAATTTTTCTAGTTTTTTCTTTTGATGCTGTGAGGGAGGACTGTACATGCAATTTAAGTATATCTTAAATTGACAATTGGCATGTGACATTCGAC
>CAYGDE010000017.1:5665-13841 GCA_964348615.1 uncultured Gammaproteobacteria bacterium
ATGGATCAATCTTTGCTTTCGAAACTGTTTGCCAAATTAGGTGTTGCTATTTTAGCTTTGGCGATTGCTGATCTTCTCTTTTTAAACTGGGTGGTAATTAAGCAGACACCCACCAAAGACCAGGAACCAGAAGAGAGAGTGGTGGATGTTGACACTTCGTCTGCAGATATTGAGGCTTCCCCAACCCCAACCGCACCGGCATCTACAAAGACCCAAATCACTGAAACTAAAACGATAGTAGAAAAAGACACGCAAACCATCGTACAGACTGCGCAGAAAGAAATTTTTGTGCCTATTGGTTCAGGCTCTACAAAAAGCCGCAGCTGGGTAGATTTATCCGGACTTGAGGTAACGATTGATACTTCAAAATATTCGACTATTGATTCTGTAGTTTTTGAGGGATCTTTGTGGGTACAAGATGCAAATGGTAAGGCATATGCACAGCTTTACAACAAAACTGACGGATCTACTGTTTGGAATAGTGAAATTTCGACACTTTCCGGCAGTTCAACTTTAAAAACTTCGCCGAATATCAGCTTGTCTAGTGGAAACAAGACATATGTTGTGCAGGCAAAGACAGATTTGGTTGAATACGCAGCGCACGTGGATGGAGCGAGGATTAAGATCGTCCTAAAATAGTGGGAATTTGACTAGGAAAGGTTAATTTGGGAAAATACAGCTTCTTTATAAGATGACAAAATTTAGGAAAGCACTTTTAAGGCAACTCGTCACTCTTTCTTCTGCTGGTTTTGGACTGGTCGCAGCTTTGGCCTGGAATGAGGCTGTCCAAGCTTTTGTGAATGAGTATATAAATAAATATCTTTCTGTAGGTTCTGGAATACTTTCGAAGTTTTTGTATGCTTTTATTATTACCTTAATTGCGGTTTTTGTGACTTATCAGCTTGCGAAGCTAAGTAAGGAAGACAAGAGTTTTTAGCCTTGACTATATCGGCAACAGTTGGCTCTGTTGTGGTTCGATCTTGTGAAACAAAAGGGCGTACTCGCTCTGGTGATGTTGGTTCGTGAAGTCTTGGTTTTTCAGGATTTAAAATTTTACTAATATCCCCTATGTTTTTTGTGCGTTCCCATGCAAGCTGTCTGTTTGACTGATGACGATTTCTTTTACTTTTAGTATGTGGATATCTGCCCTTATCGGCATCTCTTTTTAATTCCGCTAATTCTTCTTCCGTTGGGATATGAATTCCTGAATTTTGCTCTACCATCTTAATAGTTGTAAAAATTTAGGTAAAACTGTTATAAATTGTAATCTTGTGTGAATTTTAAAGTCAACCGCCTAGTAATCCATGCCACCTGAAGGCATTTGCGGTGCGGATTTTTCTTTTTCTGGAGCGTCGGTTACTAAACATTCTGTTGTTAGTATCATCATGGCAACAGAGGCGGCGTTTTGTACTGCAGATCTGGTAACTTTGACAGGGTCTATAACACCAGCTGCTTGCAAATCTTCAAATTTGCCTGAAATTGCGTTAAGGCCAACATTTCCTACGGCTTTTTCGACTTCCTTGACTGCCCAGCCAGCATCTACTCCAGAATTCTCGGCTATTTTTGAGAGTGGTTTTTCGAGTGCGTCTCTGACGATTTCTATCCCGATTCTTTCATCGGTGTCTGTTGTTGCAACTATCATTTTGTCCAATACCTTCATTGCACGAATTAAAGCTACTCCTCCACCAACCACATAACCTTCTTCAACTGCAGCTTTTGTAGCATGAACTGCGTCGTCTACTCTTTCTTTTTTCTCTTTGAGTTCAATTTCTGTGGCTGCACCAACGTTTAAAACGGCAACACCGCCAGAAAGTTTGGCAAGTCTTTCTTGGAGTTTTTCGCGGTCGAAATCGGAATCTGTGGTTTCTAACTCTTTTCGAATTTGTTTGATCCTGGCATCAAGTGCTGTTTTTGCGCCTTTACCGCCAATTATTATGGTGTTGTCTTTGTCGGAAATGACTCTGTCTGCTTTTCCTAAGTCTTCAATAGTTACCGATTCCAATTTCCTGCCCATGTCTTCGGAAATAACTGTTCCGCCAGTAAGAATTGCAATGTCTTCGAGCATTTCTTTTCTGCGGTCTCCAAAACCTGGGGCTTTGATTGCCAAAACATTGAATACTCCCCTAACTTTGTTAACAACCAGGGTGGCCAATGCTTCGCCTTCGACTTCGTCAGCAATAATTACCAAATTTTTGCTAATTTTGACAAAGTTTTCCAAGAATTGAACTAGCTCTTGGAGTGAGGAGATTTTTTGGTCGGTAATTAGTATATGGGCATCTTCAATAACTGCCTGCATTTTGTCGGTGTCGGAAACAAAATACGGGGAAACAAATCCACGGTCGAATTCCATTCCTTCTTTGTATTCAACAGAAAGTTCTAAACCTTTACCCTCTTCAACTGTTACAACACCGTCTGAACCCACTTTTTCTAAAGCTTCTGCGATCATTTTGCCGATTTGCGAATCTGCTGCTGAGATTGTGGCTATTTTTTCAATTTCTCCGTGGTCCCCTACTTTTTTGGCCATGGTTTTAAGCTGAGCAACAACAGCTTCGGTTGCCTTTTCGACACCTTTTTTCAAAATCATGGGGTTGGCGCCTGCTGTAATGTTTTTGAGGCCTTCTTCGACAATTGCTTGAGCAAGGACAGTTGCGGTTGTGGTTCCGTCTCCGGCAACATCGGAGGTTTTTGAGGCTGCTTCTTTAACTAGCGATGCACCCATATTTTCAAATGGGTCTTCAAGTTCGATTTCTTTGGCAACGGTTACACCGTCGTGGATTACAGAAGGTGCTCCCCATTTTTTGTCCAAGGCAACGTTTCTGCCTTTTGGACCAAGGGTGGTTGCAACAGCGTTTGCGAGTTTGTCGACACCCGCCTTTAACTTTGTTCTTGCTTCTTCTGCGTAAATGATTTGTTTTGCCATACTATTTATTTGCGACGATAGCCATTAGGTCTTCGAACTTAATAAGTAACATTTCTTTGCCATCTACTTTTACTTCGTTTCCGCCCCATTTTTTGTAAACCACTTTATCCCCTACTTTTACCGGACATTTTATGGTCTTGCCTTCTTCTATGGCATCTTCGCCGCAAGCTAAAACTTTTCCTTCTTGAGGCTTTTCGTCGGCAGAATCGGGCAAAATAATGCCAGACGAAGTTTTAGTTAGTTTTTCGGCGGGCTCTATTAGTACGTATCCTGCGAGTGGTTTTAACATAAATTGAGGCAGAGATTACAAAAGTCGCAAGCACTTTTATGTTGCGACTGCTAATATTCTAGCAAAAAAATTTGATATGTCAAGCCTTTTGTCGATTAAGCTTCAAAGATGGCTGCCGGAGTCGACCATAATTGTTTGACCTGTAACAGTTTCAGACTTTAACAAAGTCAAGATCATTTCGCCAATTTCTTCTTTTGAAGATTCGCGTTTGAGAGGAGTTTTGCCCAAAACTTCTTTTTGCCAATAATCTTCATCTAAAAATGGGGGCTTAATGGTTGGACCTGGAGCGATGGCGTTTACCAAAATGCCATGGGGTGCGAGTTCTTTGGCGAAAACCTTGGTCATGTAATCGATTGCCGCTTTGCCTACCAAATAAGGAAGATAGCCTGTGTATGATTTGCCACTTGTTGCTGCCCAGTCGGAAAATAAAATAATGTGGCCTTTGGTTTGCCCATGATTTTTCATCATTTCGCGAGAAGCATAAACAGATAGCAGAAAACTGCCTTTTGAATCTTTTTGGGCATCTTCCCATTTTTGTTCGTCTAAAGTTTCGAGTGGGGTTTTTTCGAAGCCAGAAGCAAGATCGATCATAAAATCCAGGCTGTCGAGTTGTTTTGTGGCCTCCCCTACCATATTTTTGACATCGGCTTCAATTGCGACATCTCCTTGGACTAAAACCACTTTTACGTTGAGTTTTTCGGCTTCTTCTTTGAGTTTTTCGGCTTCTTCTTTGGAAGAGCGGTAGGAGATTGCAAGATTAACGCCTTCTTCGGCAAGACGCATTCCAACTATTTGACCTATTCTTTTGGTACCGACAATAAGCGCGTTTTTGTTTTTTAGGATAATCACTGCCCCAATTATACTATTTAATACCTTTGGCAACTGCTTCCATAAACGCCATGTATAGCGGATGAGGGATGAGGGGACGGGATTTGAGTTCTGGATGAAACTGTGTGCCTATGAAAAATGGATGATCTTTTAACTCTAAGGCTTCGACCAGTGTTTCCTCACGGTTTGTGGCTGCCACTTGAAAGCCTTTTGATTCGAAAACTTTTTTATATTTGTTGTTAAATTCGTAGCGATGCCTGTGTCTTTCTGAACCTGAAAGAATCCCGTAAGCCTTGGCAAATTTCGTTCCTTTTTTCGCAATAAATGCCCAAGTGCCAAGTCGCTGTGTACCACCCAGTACTTTACCGATGACATTCTTCTTTTGTGTTTCCATAACATCTATTACCGGATTTTTCGTTTTGGGATCGATTTCTGTTGTGTTTGCGTCTTTATAACCACATATATTTCGGGCAAATTCTATGGCTGCCAGTTGCATACCATAGCAAAGGCCAAAATATGGTGTTTTGGTTTCGCGCGCATATTGAATCGCCGAAATTATTCCTTCCACTGCCCTTGAACCGTAACCACCAGGTACAATTATCCCATCATATCCTTTTAGCATCGACGCGCCTTCTTTTTCTACTTGTGCGCTGTCTATCCAAACCATTTTTGGTTTGATGTCGAACTTGGCTGATGCGTGTTTGATGGATTCAATTACCGAAAGGTATGCGTCGGATAATGTGAAGTCGCCGGTTGAGAAATATTTACCAACCATAGCAATCTTGGCTGTTTTTTTGGCTGTTAACATATCGTTTACCATAACTTTCCAACCAGAAAGATCGCTTTTTCTTGGTTTTATATTTAACTTTTTAAGGATTTTATTGGAAAGATTTTGGTTTTCGAAGTTGAGGGGCACTTGGTAAATGCTTTCGACATCGGGCGCGGAAATTATGTCTTCAGGATTCACTCCAACTGCTATTGCTATTTTATCCTTTCTTTTTTCGTCGACTGCAACTTGGGCACGGGCCAGGATAAAATCGGGCGCAATACCAGATTGGCCGAGTTGTTGGATAGACATTTGCGCGGGTTTGGACTTCATCTCCCCCAATGATGAGGGAATCGGGAGATAAGTTAAGTGAATATGCAAAACATCGCGAGGAAATTTTAGCTTCAATAGCCGATTTGCTTCTAGAAACAACAAATTCTGATACTCCCCTACTGTTCCGCCAACTTCGAAAACAACTATTTCTGCTTTGTTTCTCTTGGCGCATTTTTTAATTCTTGCAATGATTTCTTCTGGCGGATGCTGGAAAAATTCAACTGTTTTACCTTCATAACCAAGTGCCCGTTCCTTGTCGATTATCGACTTGAATACTTGGCCGGTTGTCATGTAATTTGTGGAATTTAGAGATTGGTCTAGAAACCTCTCGTAATTGCCAAGGTCTTGGTCGCATTCCATGCCATCGTCTAAAACGAAAACCTCCCCATGTTCTATTGGGTTTAGCGTGCCTGCGTCGACATTGAGGTAAGGGTCCGCCTTCATGGCAGTCACACTAAAGCCTCGGGATTTTAAAAGAAGAGCAACTGCGGAGGTGGCGATCCCCTTTCCGATCCCGGAAATTACGCCACCTGAAACGAAGATATATTTGGTTCTGATCATTAAAAATCCCCTCTCGCCAAAGCTACAGGGGACTTCGCACCTTTTTGAGGTGCCCGCTAGTATTTTCTCAAAGCTAGGCTGGGCTTGTCAAGAGCCTGTTGCCATTGCACTTTTTCTTGTACTTTTTCAAAACCCTTTCTTGTGTGTCTTTAGGGTGAAAAAAGAGCTGGGTGTCCCCTATTCGCTCGCTGGAAATTTTACTTTTCATATAAGCAAGTTGGAATTTTTTAGCAAGAGTTTCAATATGTGAGTATTGACCTGAGAATGGTGACTGCTTTTTCGTTACTCCCCTACTTTTCCATTTTCTATTTACTTCGTATGCATGCCAGTTTGGAAGATATTTGAGGGCCCATCTGTTTGCTTTCATCATACGACTATAGGTTTGATTACGCTCGAAAAGAGGCTTTTGCTGATAGAGTTCGTGTGCGGTGTACAGATTTTGATCTTTGATTTCGAGATCGGATTCGTCGATAAATAGGTTGAGACAAGCCTTGTTATTAGTAGGTAGTAGGTAGTGGGTAGTGGGTAGCTGAGGACGGCGTTTAAAGGGGAGCAAGACTAAATTTGCCAATAGACGGGTTGTCCAGAGTTTGCCTTTTGCTGTGACAATTACAAGATCGATGTCGTCGTTTTTGTGGCTGTTTTGCATAGCAAGAGCCCCGGAAATGGCAACCATTTTGACAGTTGGAATAAGAGATAAGAGAAAAGAGAACAGCTGAGCTTTCTTGAGTTTGGCGTGAGAGTGTTTGGCTCTTTGTTTGCGTATTAAAAACAGTTTCTTTTTGTTTTTTAGTGCAAATAGATTTGCGTAATTTAGAATTTTTCCTTCTTTTTTGAGATTTTTTAGTTCTTTTTCGACAGATTTTGCCGATATTTTCTTTTTTATTAGGTATTTATGAATTTCTTCTGTTGTAAGAGGATAGTTAAAAATATCGTGATAGACTAGGGTTGCGAGGATTGATTGACTCAGGGTCATGGGTGGAAAGTACCATATTTGCAGGTTAGTTTCTAGAGGTTAGGAAGGTAGATTATTTTGCACCGAATTCGGCTAAAATTTGTGCAATTGAGGCGGAGGCTGTTTCTAGGGCACCTGTTGCATTGCTTTGTGCGAGCACTTCGTTTGTGGCGTCCTCGTATGCTTTGATTATCTGGTCGTTTAGACCATTATCCAAGGTTCTTGAAGCCATGGGTGCGGACCCGGCAAATGGAGCATCTTGTACGAAGGCTCCAATTATTGGATCACTTGCAAGTTTCGAGGCAAGATTTACCTTTGGGTAGGGATTGCCAAAGAATCTGCCTGGGCTTTTGACAGATTCTGTGTAAAGCTTTATCAAAACTTCGTCTGTGGCCATATACTTTGCGAAATCCCAGGCTTCTTTTTTATGAGTACTGTTGGCTGAAATACCGTTTGCCCAATAAGTTGCCCAGGTGACTTTAGCTCCGGCCAGCTGCGGTAGGGGAGCAACTTTAAATTTTAAAAGAGGATTGGCATTTTTAATGTCTATTGCTCTCCAGCTTGGCCCAAAATACATTGCTACACTTCCACCAGAAAATGCTAGTGTGGAGGCAGGCATTGTTTCATCCCAAACTCTGTTTTGGCCTTTGGTGAAACTCGTAAAGTAATCAAGGGCGTCGGCAGACTGTTTATCTTTGGGATTTTTTGGATTTCCTCCGTTTTGCAAAATCATTAGACCTAAAATATCGGAAAAATTGTCTACATTACTTGCGGCGCCAAGTGCGGCGCCAGCTGTTCTTATATTTCCAGATTCGTCTTTAACTGTTAATTTTGCTGCGTCTTGGGTAAATTCTGTCCAAGATACCGGAGGTTTTGTAATCCCTGCGGCCTTGAAAATATCTTCGTTGTAAAAAAGGCCAAGCCCATCGTAACCTTGCGGAAAACCGACAATTTCATTTTCAATTGTTAAATCCTGCATGGCTATCGGGTAAAAACTGTTTTTGTAGTCTGTTTTGGACATTACAGATGCAGGCATAGGGTCTAATTCCTCTTTTAGCATTGGTACCCAGGTATTGTGGAAGGTGAATATATCCGGGCCACTGCCTTGTGCGATTTGATTTTCTAAAGATTCCCGGTATTGCTGAGGGGTTCTTTTTTTGTAGGAAATATTTACATTGGGATTTATTTTTTTGTAGTCGTTTATTATCGTGTCGATTGTATTTGGAGATTCCCATAATCCCCAGTACTCGAGCGTAACGGGCCCTTGAGGCTTAGAAAGAAACGGTACTGAACAAGCAGACAGCAGTACGGAGGTTAGTAAAATGCCGACTATAGAGAATAGTTTAATTTTCCCCGTCTTCATTGCTATTTGGAGCATTGAAGGTAAACGGTTACCCCTTTGAGTAGGCATGTTATTTCTATGATATCATATGGGCAGCTTTAAATTCTTCCTATCATGACTGGCAAAATACACTTAAAATTTCTAATACTTTTGGCGGGGTTTGCAGTTTTAATATTTATATT
>CAYGDE010000018.1:0-13196 GCA_964348615.1 uncultured Gammaproteobacteria bacterium
GTATTAAGTATTATGTATCAAGTATTAAGTATTGCGTATAAAAACACGGAAGAGATTAGTGTTATTGCAATTCAAAAACATGATGAAGTCGGCTGTGTGATTACTGCAAATCGAACTTATAAAAAAGATATGGTGCCGACGGAATCCTGAGTGAGACGGGAATAAAATACCGAAATTAAAAAAAGCTCCAGTTGAACGTTTTTTGAATGTAATAAGACTAATCTCACCCCTAGAAATATCTAGACATGTCGGTCTGCAACATGCGATGCACCCCAAGAAGAAGGTTTGGTGGCAACTTTAAAACCATTGGCACGAATCATTCCCACAATTTCGGCAATCATATCTCTGGTTGGTCCATTCGGCCCTACATCTACATGAATTTCCATATCCAATTCTGTTAAACCAAATGTTTTAAAGTCACCAACTAACTTTTCCGCAAGCTGAAGGGAAATTAAAGCTTCTTGCCAAATTCGCTGTTTTAAGGAGTGAATATTATTCAACTTCTGCCTACTCCAAAAATAGACTCCGCCATTACCTCTTTTGTGGACAATAAGCGCAGAAACATAATCCGCACTGCCATTTTGTGCCTGAGAATCGGTCCCTATTATCACCTCATATGAAGCCATAGGATCGTCTGCCATAAACTTAATCATTTTGCCAAGAGTTTCGTCCCAATCCAACCTGCCAAATGTCGGGCTTGTGAATTCACAAGGCATAAATGTCTCGTTCATCTTAGGGGTAATTCTACCTAATCACAACGCTTCTAGTCAAAATAAAGACCCCATTCTCTGGGGTCTTAAAAAAATAGTACTGGCCAGTACCTAAACTGAAAGGGCTTAGACCCTAAATAAATCAGGGTCTACATCCATCTTTGCAAAGATTAATAACAAGTGTCAAGAGTATTTGATATAAAACTCGTTTAGGGGTGGCATCAGTGAGGTTTTTGAACGCATCTCGCTTACGCTCGATGTAAACCACAACAATCAGTTTATCCTGAACGAAGTGAAGGAAGCACTCAAAAATCGAACTGATGACAGGACCCCTAAGCAAATGCCTTACTCTCCAATCAACTTACTCTTCAGTATGAAATCCGCAGTCTTTGTACCCATAAACAAATTGCCGTTTATGTTGTAGTGAGCGTCGTTTGGAAAGTGCAAAATGCCGTTTTCATTTTTCCATTCAATTGCATCAAGCCTACCATCATAAAAAGGAATGCCCAAATCCAGGCAGATACCGCCAAGTACTTCGTTAATCTGGTACGGCAAAGACTCCCCAGCTGCCAAGTGGTACTGGTCACGAAGCTGTTCCCAACTCGAAGTATCTACCTGAGCCCGTGGAATATTCACAGTAACCATAAACTTGGCCCCATGCGCCTCTGCCTGCTTTTCCATATCCGCAAGCAAAATTCGCTCAATATTCCATGTATCCAAAACATCTTGTGGAGGATTTTTCTGCGAAGCGATAATCTCAAATGGCCCGGAAATCAACTGTGCATCCGAAAGAAAAAATCTTTCGTCTTTTGGAAACCCAAGAATTTTAGTCCTAACTTTATCAACAATCTTCTTTGCAAACTCATTTCCCGATGCCGCTCGTACAACCAATTGATAAATATACGTTTTCCTAACGATTTTGCCCAAAAAGTTCCCGCCTGCTCTTTCTTCTGGTGAAACTACATGGATTGAACCATTTTCTAACCTGACCAGCTTGTTTTTGTAAGTGTCTCCAACATCGTTTGGCGAAAACGCCAAAATTACCATGTCCGGAGAAAATTGCCAAACCTTTTCCCGCAGGGTTAACCACTGTTGGTCTGTTCCGTAACCCGAAATACCAAAATTATAACTTTCGACTTTGACTTTCAACTTTTCACTTAATCTTCTTACCATTACTTTCTGCCAAGTATCGAAAAGGGTAACTTGCAGCGCTTCTTCTTGCGAATCTCCAAGTACTGCAATTCTAAATGTATCCGGTTCTTTTTCCCTTTTAAACTCGTCATCGCGGAAACCGTAAGAATTTAAAAAAATCTGGTTCTCAAATTCTCCCTGACTTTTATAAGTGAAAGTTACATTAGGATTATTTTCATGCAAAAAAAGGCTGGAAGATTTAAGCTTTGCCAAATTGTCCGGCATTGGGGTAAAAATCCGCAGGCATATTTCCAAAAAAACCAGTGTAAATAGCAAAGAAAAACAAACTAAGATCAACTTTAAATACGCAGTTTTTGCAAACATTTCTAAATTCTAACATCATCAATCTCTGCTTGTGAACCTTTTTTGAGAAGCTGAATCTTGGCAATCTGCAACAGCCGTTTTTTCTTACGAATTGCCCCAATCACCTCAAGCTTTTTCAGCTCTATGCTTGCAGTCTCGCGCGTCACACCAACCAAAGAAGCAATGTCTTCATGCGTCAGGGGCACTTGAATTAAAACTCCCTCGCCATCAGTTACTCCAAATCTATCCGCACAAATCAAAAGTATCGAACAAATCTTGGAATAAGCATTCCCAAAAGCCATATACTCCATCCGCTTCAAAAGCCCATAAAGTCTTGCAAGAATCCCTTCTGTTATTTCCTGGTATACCTGAGGCTGGTTTTTCAAGAGATTCACAAATGAGCGTCTATCCGCACGAAAAATAAAACAGGGCGTCATAGCCTCTACAAAATATTCAGTCTTAATATTGGCCAAAGACCAAGTTAGAGGAAAAATATCTCCAGTTTTGAAAATAATTAAGGAAAACTTCTGTCCGTCTTTGGAAAGAGCATAAAGCCGAACGTATCCTTTTGAAAGATAAAAAACACCAGAAGGATTCTCCCCTGCTCTAATTATGGTTTCACCTCGCCTAAAATGCAGGGTGCGAAATTTCGAGAAGAAATCTAATAATCCTTCTTCTTGACTCACCAACACCTCTTATACACCAAAGCAAAATTGTAATCAATCTTACAGAAATATTGTGATTGTTTTCACTGCACAGTTACAAATATTGCTGTATAAAGTAGCCAACACAAAAACTATAAAAATTTACATACTTTTGGAAGAAGGGAGGTGAAAGAAAATGCAATACCCCTTCCAAAGCAAACTTTGGCGACTAGACTACGCCAACAAAACAAAGGGCTTAACAACAAACGGCACGTCTCGCATACTTGCTAGATTTAAACAGCCGTTTATCATAACTCTCTTCCCAGACGAGCTAATAATTGAAGAGCAAAGGGTAATCTGGATCAGAAACCGGGGACCTTTAATGACAGAGATTGATACGATAATGGCAACCGACATTGCTTGCGTCTACTCGTCTGCCGGACCATTTTTTGGCCATATTCACGTCCAAAGCCTAACTGGCGGACCAGAAATTTTGGTTGAAAAATTACCAAGAAGTAATGTTTTCCGCGCCAGAAGCATAATTGAAGGCATCGCCCTTGCGTCTCGTGAAGGCCTTAGGATAAATAACCTAAATATTAACCTAGAAAGAGAAAATCTAATAAGGGCAGGCCAAGTTGAAAGTTCGCTTGTATAAAAACGTCACAATAGCAAAGACTTTATAAAGTTAGTAATTTTTGAGGCAGAAATACCTTCATAATTTAAAAGTTCGCTGCCCTTACCAGACATTGGCATTTTAAAAACTGCAAGTTTATAAACTTTCACTCCACCGTCTTTGGCAAAAATTGAAAAAACCGCATCACCCAGTCCACCTTCTGCAAAATGGTCCTCAACACAAACAACAATATTATTAGTTTGGGAAGCGGCAACTTTAATGGCTTTTTCATCTATTGGTTTAATAGAATATGCATCTAAAACACGAACGTTTATCCCTTTTTGCGCTAAATCATCAGCAGCCGAAATGGCCTCGATCAAAGTAACCCCGCAAGCAACTATAGTCAGCTTATCTTTTCTGCTTGATCTCACTACTTTGCTCCCGCCAATCTTAAAATTTTCCCCGTTTTTGTATATAACTGGTGTTGGCGGTCTATTCGTTCTCATATAAACTAAGCCGTCATATTTGGCAGTTTCAAAAACCAACTTCTCGCAAGCTACAGCATCACCAGGACACAAAACTACACTCCCAAGCATTGCCCTAAACATGGCAATATCCTCAAGACCCATCTGCGAAGGCCCATCTTCCCCGATAGAAACACCCGCATGGCTCCCAACTATTTTCAAATTAGGCATACTGTAAGTTGCCATTCTGATTTGATCGTGAGCACGGGTTAAAAATGCGGCAAAGGTCGAGGCAAAAGGAATAAATCCTATCTTTGACATGCCAAGAGCAACCCCAACCATATTCTGCTCTGCAATAAACATCTCAAAATATCTTTTTGGATGTTTTTGGGCAAAAATTTCCGACATTGTCGAATTACTTGTTTCCCCATCCAATACAACAACTCTTGGGTCAAAATCCCCCAGCTTAGCCAAAGCTCCCCCGTAAGCCTTTCTGGTGGCAACCATATCGTTTAGTTTGTAGTTAGTAGTTGGTAGTTTGTAGTCAAGATTTTTTTTAGCATTTGATATTGGATATTTGACATTGGAAATTGGATATTTTGCTGTAACGTCAATCTTTCCCAGCTTCTCCACTGCTTCCTCAAACTGTTCCTGCGAAAGTACTTTTCCATGCCAACCTTCTTTATTTTCCAAAAAGCTCACGCCTTTTCCTTTTACTGTCCTGGCAATAATCATTTGAGGTTTTGAACCGCGAGGACTGGCAACCTTTTTAAATGCACCTATTATCTGCTTCATGTTGTGACCATCCACAACATGCGTTTCCCAACCAAAAGCTTCCGCCCGAACCTTATATTTTCCAGTATCCCAGCCCAACATAGTTTGTGTCGACTGACCAAGCCTATTAACATCCAAAATCGTAACTAAATTTGAAAGCTTGTAATAGGAAGCAACTTCCATCGCCTCCCAACAGGATCCTTCAGCCATTTCCGAATCACCCAAAAGTACATAAACCCTAGGACTATTTGATATTGGATATTTGATATTGGAAATTCTTGCCCTTTGGGCAAGCGCCATTCCCACCCCAACTGAAAGCCCTTGTCCGAGTGACCCCGTTGCAACATCTGCATATTCAAAATTTGGCCTAGGATGCCCTTCAAGTCTGCTACCAAATTTTCTATACGTTTCCAAATCGGCCCTCGTTAATTTTCCAGCAGCTGCCCAAAGCGCATACAAAAGTGGTGACGCGTGTCCCTTGGAAAAAATTACCTTATCCACCCCAAACCGTAGTTGCCTAAAAAAAAGGCCGACCATAAGGTCGGTAGCCGAAAGAGAAGACGTCGGATGCCCCGACGCTGCATATGTTGTCATAAACAAAATATAGTATCGAACCAATTTTGCCAGTTTTGCAAGTTCATTCATAATTTCTTCAGGGATTATATCCTAGGTTCACATAAAATCCAAAAAGAAGTATCATTTAAAAGAATTTAAAAGTAATGAATCTAAGAATAATCCCGCAAAAACTTGCAAAAATTATAAAAAAAGATCCCCTTTTCTCCTCACTTGTTCTTTTAATAATTGCCATAGCTATCTTTTTTAGAACCTACAATTACCTAGACCGAATCTACCTAATTGCCGACAATTCCCGCGATGTCCAAATCGCAACCTATGCCAAAGACCATCTTTTGGTACCTCCAATCGGCCAATTTTCCTCAGCAGGTCCATTTTTCTATGGCCCTTGGTACTACTGGTTTTTAGAAGCGGTAAGTCTTATACCTTTTGGTCTTCTAACCCATTGGCTGGCCATCACAACAATTTACTTCCTATTTATTTATCTAATATATTGGGTAGGCTCAAAGATCGAAAACAAATGGCTCGGACTCTTGTGTGCCGCCTTTGCAGCTATTTCCCCCGCTCAAATCAACTTTTCTACAAGTGTTTGGAATCCGGCAATTATTCCAATTTTAACCCTGACCACAATAATTCTTCTTTTTAAATTCGTCCAAAGGGGAAAACCCATCTATATTTTGCTTTTAAGCTTTGTTTGTTCACTTGCTTTTACCATTCACTTTCAGTCTATATTAATCCTACCAACTATTCTGGTTGCACTCTTTTCCCAAAAGACTAAACTAAAAGTCTTTTTCCTAAATTTATTTTTAGTCTTTTTGGGTTTTTTAATCCCTCTTTTGCCTCTTATCTACTTCGATATTAAACATGAATGGTATAACGCAAAAAGCCTGTTTATATATCTGGCAATCGACCAGTATTCAATTTGGGTTCCCAATCGCTGGTTAACATATACAACCAGCTACTGGCCCGAAGCCTGGGCCTACATAATAGGAGGAAGCAAATTGATATCGGGAGTAATAATTTTTACCCTTGGCTTACTTACATTATCTAAATTAAAATCCTTTTCGAAAAACCGTCTTTTTCTCTTACTGGCAATCACTTTTGCATTTGAAGTCTTGCTCTACAGATATTATCGCGGCCCAAGATTTATCTACTACAGCCTATTTGCCCACCCATACATATTAATTCTTACCGGATATTTAACCTTCCAATTAATAAAGCTAAACAAAGCTGCAGGCTTCTTCATACTTATAGCAATAAGCATCTTCACCTTAAACGTCGCATTACAAGACTTAAAAGACAGAGGTGTAACTTTGAAAGAATTAACATCACTTAAAAATGAAATTTATAAAAACTACCCGAGTGCAAGCTTTGATATATATGGCTGTCAATTTAATGCCGAAACAGTAAGCCATCCACTTGCGCTTCTTATGTACAAAGACGGAAGAAATTCAACAAAAGGCACAAAAATTGGCGTTTGTGAAAGTAATAACGATCTTACATGGACAGAAATTAGCGACAAAGACTTAGACAGAGAAAAGCCTTTTTGGTATAACAGAACAACAGAAAGGGTTTATTTTGACGCCCAAGAATGGTGGCGAAAAAAGCAACCTCAAAAAAGCGACTTTATCAAATTCCTGAAGGAAAAACTTTCACCCAAATGTTATCCGCATTGTTAAAACCAAAAGCATCAAAGTTATTTTTACTAGGCATCATATTGTTATTAGCTGTTTTTCTATTACCCAATAAAATTCCAAAAAAAAATCAGCAAATTGATCCTCAATCAGTCCAGACAATAAGACAAATTGCCAAAAATATCAATGAAGCGTGTACCATGGCAAATGCCCAGTGTTATCAACAAAAAATAACTCAAGATTTACTTAATAAATACCCCACGTATCAAATACTTGAAGCAATTTATGATTATGACACCTATTTTTCCTGCCATGCGTTCACCCATTTTTTGGGAAGGGCCTTATATCAAGAAACTCAAAGTATCCCCGACGCTTATTCACAAATTAACTTCACCTGCCATGGCGGTTCCTATCACGGTGTAATTGAAGCTTATTTGGAAAGAAGCAATTGGCAAAAAAATCCAAAAGATATTAATTTAGAAAGCGTCTGCCAAGATTCAAAAACAAAAACAGACAAAAATCCCCAAGCAGTCTTCCAGGAATGTCTGCACGGTTTTGGACATGCCTTTATGTTTGTTACCAATTCAGATCTACCCCAATCACTACTTCTTTGCGACCAACTAAAAAAAGAGCTTCAAGAAATTTGTTGGGGCGGCGCATTGATGGAAAACTCCACAAGCTCTACTAATCTTGACCATCCGACACAGTGGTTGAAAAAAGACGATAAATTTTTTCCCTGTACTATTCTTTCTGAAAAATATCTTAACCAATGCTATTTCTACCAAGCAAACTACCTCATTATGACTACAAACTACGATTTCCAAAAAGTCTTTGAGGATTGCTACACGTTGGTAGAAAGCGAACTAAACTATTGCATAATGGGTATTGGGGCAATACTTGCTTCAGTTAGCAATGAACAAGGTATCAAAAAGGCCGCCGAAGTTTGCGCTATTGGTAAAGAATCTGTCCAGACAATCTGCATCGAAGGAGCTGTTCCCTCTTTAATGCAAAGACACGGAGGAGAAATGTCAAAAATAATTGAGTTTTGTAAAAGCGTCACATCTCACCTCCAAGAACATTGTTTTGCGAAACTTGGCAAAATTTCAAAAAACTGGCATACTCAAGAACAGCTGGAAAAGCTGTGCCAAAATGCTGACATTTATAAAGACACCTGTCTGGACAGATCCAATATTAAACTTCTATATAATTAATGACCAAAAGTAAAATATTCGAGTTTTTACAAATTCCGGCAACAATTATTGGTATTTGTACAATAATTACAATTCTCTTTTTTGTGTTCACAAAAATTAATATCCCAACATTTCAAAAAACAAATGTCCAAACTCCAACTGCAGCATATACCCAAGAAGAAGTCCCAGAACTTAAAGAAATTTTAGGGCCTATTCAAAAAATAAGGTTAGAAGCAGCTCGAAAGCTAGTTGAAAGGGTTGGAGTTGAACAAGCCCTTGAAATCTTAGAGCACTCCGACCTGCCCCACACAGGAGAAGGCCATCTCGTTGTTCACCAAGTTGGATTTTATGCGTATCAACATTACGGCCTCGAATCGATCCTTCATTGTAAAGACTATTTTCTGCAAGCCTGTTACCATGGTGCAATTATCGAGGCTGCATCAAAAGGCGGTTTCGATGAAATTGCAAAAATGGCCGACACATGCAAACCTGGTGGGCCGGTTAGATATTTCCAGTGCAATCATGCAGCAGGCCACGCCATTCTCGCCATTTGGAATTACGACTTAGAAAGTTCCTTAAAAACTTGTGATGACCTTTTTGAAAAAGAAACGAGCACATACCCTGAAGCCCTTACTTCTTGTCATAACGGGGCTTTTATGGAAAATCTATTTGGCGTACACGACTGGGGCACAGAAAAATCCCCCAAACTTGATTGGATCTCAGACAAAGACCCCTACTTTCCTTGCAATGCTTTTGACGGAAAATACCAAAAAGGCTGTTGGTTAAACCAAGCAGCAAGAATCTATCAGATGGAAGGCGGCGATATTGTCAAAACTGCAAGGCTCTGTGAACAAATAAAAAACAATCAATATGTTACCTGGTGTATAGACAACCTCGCAAGGCAGATTCATGCCCTTACCAATGGTCAAGCCCAACAAGTCTTCAATATGTGCTCGGCAATAGGGCAATATTGGAAGGAAAATTGCATTGTCATAAACGCCGGATCTTTTTACTCTGTAGGAGATTTTAAAACCTCACTTTCCATTTGCCAACAAATTGCTCCAATTGCACAAAATCAATGTTTTGAACAATTAAAAAGCCAAATTGTAGGCGACAATGTCGAATCAAAGATAAAAAAAGATCGCTGCTCTCAAATTGGAGGCAACTATGCAAAAAACTGTCTTTCACAAATTTAAATCATTCATCGTCAATTTTTGGCTTCCGACCGTACTCACCCTAACCGCGATGGGGTTTATCACTTATTTACAGCTAAACCGCGTATACGAAAAAAAGCTAGACACGAAAATTTTTGAAAAAAAAGATTTTCAAGCTTTTGAAAAATACACCAAGAAAAATGGTGCACAAAATGCCTATCAAGCATTAAAGAACTACTTTAAAAACAATGACCCCCAAGCCCACGACTTTGCTCATGTGGTTGGCATCGTCAACTATGAAAAAAATGGCGAGAGCGGCCTGGGTATCTGCGATACTGCCTACAATTATGGCTGCACCCATGGTTTTATCGAAGCGTACTTGGCCAAAAATGGCATAGACTTAGTTGGCAAAATCGAAAATAGTTGTCAAGAGCTGGGACCACTGCACGCTCCTTCGTGTCTTCATGGCATAGGACATGGTCTAATGATGAACGCTTCCTATATACTCGGTTCCGCTCTTGAAAATTGCCAAAAACTCCAAGAATCCTCGTGGATTTATTGTTTTGATGGCGTTTTTATGGAAAGAATAGTGGGCTCAATGCAGGACTCTGCCGACAAACTTCAGATAAATACCCAAAACTTAGATGAACCCTGTAAGTCTCTTGAACAAATGTACCAAGACCAGTGCTGGCGCAATCAAGTAACACTTTGGTTTCAGTTTTTCACCAACCAACCAGAAAAAGTTTTGCAAAAGTGTACAGGACTAGATCAAATTTACCAACAAACTTGTTTCGAAAGCACTGGACTCATCAATGTTATGAACCATCATGATGATATTAGCGGTCTGCTTTCTGCTTGTTCTCTATCCGAAAACAATCTAATTGATTCTTGCTTAATTGGAGAATTAAAAGAACTGCTTTTTGAAGGCCAAAACCCTCAAGTTGCAAAAAGTTTATGTGGTTATGTATCAAGTGCAAATTCTCAAAGTTGTGCCGATTTATTTAACCAATTATTTTCCGAATATCAAAAGCGCTTCGGTCAAAAACAAGTAATTTAATTGTGACACTTGACAAGGTTTTTCCGTTGTCCTAATAATAAAATATGTCCTTTAAAAAAGGTTTTGTTCATCACCTTTTTTTATACTTAATTTTAATAATCATCTTCGCAGTCCCAATCATATACTTCTTAATGTCCAAAGGTTACCTCAAAAAACCTTCATTTTTACCAACTAAAAAGCCCGCTGTTGAACTGAAAACCGAATACAAAAATCCATTTACAAAAGAAGCCCAGTACGTTAATCCATTCAACGAGTTTAAAAACCCGTTCAACAATTTATGAAGACAAATCTTGCCAAAATTGTTGCTTTGATCATAGGCTCAATTGTAGCTTTCTTGTTATTCACAAACATTGCCTCGGCACAAAGCCCGAGCACCGACCCATCTCCGACCTCGTCATCGTCTGCAATAGATTTGGAATTCCCCATCGATGATTTGGGAGGTTGCGATTCGATGGCCGCATGTGGCAGTTATTGTGAAGATCCAGTCAACCATACCAAATGTGCAGATTTTGCTAAGAAAAATGGATTTTACAAAGACGACCCAATCAACACTCCTTCACCCGAATTTTGGGAAAACGCAAAAGGCGAATTAGGCTGCGACTCGGAAGCCTCCTGTCTTAATTACTGCTCAGAATCGGCAAATCACGAAGCCTGCGATTCCTTCGCAAAGCGCAATAACCTAAACGGAGGCTATGTTAACGAGCCGAATAATCCGGAATATTTGGAAACTGCCAAAGACAGCTTGGGTTGCGATTCACTCGAATCATGCTCCAATGTTTGTGATGATCCTGCCAACGCCCAAAAATGCAGTGAATTTGCAGATAAAGTTGGGCTTTTAGGAGGAACTGAAACTGGTGGACCAGGCGGATGCCAAAGCGAAGAAACTTGTCAATCGTACTGTTCAGATCCTGCTAATTTCCAGCAGTGCCAACAATTTGCACCAAGCGGCTCAGAATTTACTGGACCAGGAGGCTGTGGCAGCCCAGAAGCATGTTTTGATTATTGTGAACAAAATTACCAACAGTGCCGTGCTTATGAACCAGGAACAAACGGTGCATATGTACCCATAACTTGTCCCGCTGGTGAAATTCATGGTATTGGCGGAATTTGTGTTGCTCCTGTTGAACCCCCGCAGCCAGGCACTTGTCCTGAAGGCATGATTCAAACTTCAAGTGGTGGCTGTATTCCCACTTATAGAAGTGGCGAGTCTTGTTCGGAAGAACAATATAGACTTGAAGGAGAATGTATCGACCTGCCATCCGGTATAAACACTGATGTTTTGACCGGCCATTTCGAACCCAGACCGAACATGGGTAACTGCCAAAATCCGGGTGAATGCTACGATTGGTGTAAAGATAATGCCGGACAATGTGAAGGGTTTGACCAAAACATTTCCAGGCCAACCGACGATTACACTCCCTACCTTTATTACACTCCAGGCTCAGAAGTTAAATTTGAACCTAAATCCGACTATGGCGGTTGTGATTCTCCCGGATCATGCTATGACTGGTGTGTTGAAAACACCGATAAATGCTCTGGGTTCGACGCCAATTCCCCAAGACCGCTCGATGTTTACGCACCCGGAACATACTACACACCTCCTGCAGATATTACTTATGTAACACCGTCAGATACTAGTTTTTACACAACACCGATATACTTTACCCCGCCAGCTGGCAGTAATTACACTACGCCAAATTATTACACTCCTGGCCACTATGCATCACCTTCATATTACTCACCACCCGCTGGCAGTAATTACACTACGCCAAATTATTACACTCCTGGAAGTAACTACTACACACCGTCTGGAGAATATCCCACGCCAACCTACAACACACCTTCTTATTACACGCCTCCATCAGGAAGCAATTATACAACCCCTTACTACTACACACCGCCGGCATACAACACCCCTTACTACTACACACCGCCGGCTGGAAGCAGTTACACAACACCTAACTATGTAACTCCGCCGCCTTACACTACTCCGCAGTATTACACGCCATATACGGGAGCTGCTTATTCAACGCCAACTTACTACACACCACCAACTTATTCAACGCCAACTTACTACACACCACCGACAGGCAGCAGTTACACATCACCAACTTACTACACACCACCAGCCAATTACACGTCGCCAAGTTATTACACACCTGGAACATATCCAACTCCAGTTCAATACACTACTCCTCCGCCATATACATCGCCGACTTACTACACACCTCCAGCCGGTTCTAACTATACATCGCCAACGTACTACACACCTGCTGCATACACCACGCCGGCAGCGTACAACACACCAACTTATTATTCACCCGCATACTACACACCATATAGCTCACCATCTTATTACACACCACCGGAAGGCTCTAACTACACCTCACCAAGCTATTACACACCTTACTCATCACCGTCGTATGTCTATCCATCTCCGAGTTATGGATACCCAACACCAGGATCCGGATACACTTCACCTGCTTACTACACTCCATACAGTTCACCTTCTTATCTATATCCTACACCAGGTTCCAGCTATTACTATCCAACACCAAGCTCGTCTGGTTCAACATATTACTATCCAACACCAACAGATTCTTACTCGTATCCGACGCCAGGCACTAATTATTTGACCCCATCCTACGCTACACCATCTGGATCAGGCTCTTACGGCACTCCAACATATAGCTACCCATCCCCTTCTTACGGCACACCAACCTATGGAACGCCAAGCTATGGAACTCCGTCATATGGCACACCATCCTATGGTTCACCGTCTTACGGCTCCCCTTCTTATGGCACACCAGAATACCCAACCCCCTCTTACGGCACTCCAAGCTCAAATGTTGGCCGCGTGGCTGGAACAAAATCCAATCCGATCCAAAC
>CAYGDE010000019.1:0-12611 GCA_964348615.1 uncultured Gammaproteobacteria bacterium
TCTTATAATTTCAAGGATATTTCCCAGGGAGAAATAGATGGGGCGCTTTTGGCAATTACACCGGTAAGGTTTTTAATTTCCAACCCGCTTTTTATATTTATTACGTTTAAAGAAAACGTAAATTTATTTTTTCAACCTTCTGCTTTAAAAAAGAGTGAATTTAACATGATAATTGCGGGCAAAAGAGTAAAAGAGGCATATTTGCTTTCGCAAGAGAGTGATTTTGACAACAGCGCCAGAACTCTAAAGTTGTATAGCGACAGACTTGGTAAAATGACAAGCCAGCTAGAAAAAGCTAGGTCGCAAAATCAGGATATATCAAAAACCATAGGTGTTTTTGCAAACAATTTGGGAGACCAGGAAATACTGCTGGCTGCAATTTTACAAATGTCAAAAGACAAAAACAATGATTTTTCCACAAGTACTAATTTTTCCCTTGCTGTTACAAAATATATTGAGGCTGTTTGGATTTTGAATAATATTTCACCGGGTATAAAAGATAGATATAGCCTGACCAAGGAAGCAAGTCAGGAAGCAGCCCCTGTGCCAACACCCACCCCAACACCGTTTTTACAAGAAGGGTCGTCTTCAGTAAAACTAAGACGAATCATCTATTAGTTTAAGAGTTGCCAGTTTCCAGAGACCAGTTTAGATTAGGAATGGGATAAGTAGGAGCGCAACGATGTTGATGATCTTGATCATCGGATTAATGGCTGGGCCGGCAGTATCCTTATATGGGTCTCCTACTGTGTCCCCGGTAACTGCCGCTTTGTGGGCTTCCGAACCTTTACCCCCAAAGTTTCCTGATTCTATGTATTTTTTAGCATTGTCCCAGGCTGCGCCGCCAGTTGTCATAGACAGTGCCACAAATATACCTGAAACGATTGACCCGATTAAAAGCCCGCCGAGAACTTTAATACCCGCATCCGGGGAAACTAGTTTGGAAAATCCGACTCCTACAATAATTGGCGCAAGGACCGGAATTAAGGCTGGGACTATCATTAGCTTAAGTGCCTTTTGGGTAACAATATCTACTGCCTTATCGTACTGCGGTTTAGATTTGCCAGAAAGTATGCCCGGTATTTGCTTAAATTGTCTCCTGACTTCGTCAACAACTGCTGCACCTGCTATTCCAACGGCTTCCATTGCATAAGATGCAAACAAAAATGGCAAAGATGCCCCGATCAGAAGACCAACCAAAACAGTAGGGTCGGAAAGAGAGAAAACAACGTTAAAACCTAATGCTTGTAATTCTTGCGTGTACGAGGCAAACAAAACGAGAGCAGCAAGTGCTGCAGAAGCTATGGCATAGCCCTTGGTAATTGCCTTTGTTGTATTACCAACTGCATCTAGTGGATCCGTTATATCCCTAACCGATTTTTCTAAATTAGCCATTTCGGCAATTCCGCCTGCGTTGTCGGTTATTGGACCATAAGCGTCTATTGCAACAATTATCCCTGTTAAAGAGAGCATAGAAACTGCAGCAATTGCGATACCGTAAAGACCAGCCAGTGCAAATGATATTAAGATTCCAACTGAAATTAAAACAACTGGGAAAAATGTAGACCTAAGAGAAATGGCAAGACCGGCAATCATGTTGGTAGCATGGCCAGTTGTCGAAGCTTGGGCAATATGCTGAACTGGTTTAAATTTAGTTGCTGTGTAATATTCTGTAATTAGAACTATACCGATTGTTACAAAAATTCCTACAAGCGAAGAAATGTAAATATTGAAAGGGTCAAAAACGCCATTGGCGTTGGTCATAATCATTGTCGCAGGGTAAAAACCTAGAGCACTGAGGGCTGCTGCTGTTACTAAACCTATGTAGAGTGCACCCATTATACTTTTGTTTCTTGGAAGTTTTACAAAAAGAGTAGCAATTATCGTTGCGACTACCCCAACCGCCCCTAAGACCATTGGGTATAGAATTGCACCTTGCGAGTTCGGGAAAAGAAGATTCCCGAGCAGCATAGCAGCAATTAGGGTTACTGCGTAAGTTTCAAAAAGATCAGCTGCCATACCGGCACAATCGCCTACATTGTCGCCAACATTATCAGCAATAACGGCTGGGTTTCGTGGGTCATCTTCTGGAATTCCTGCTTCTGCTTTACCTACAAGATCTGCTCCAACATCTGCACCTTTTGTAAAAATTCCGCCACCAAGCCTTGCAAAGATTGAAATCAACGAACCCCCAAAGCCTAAACCTACAAGACCAGAAACATCTCCTGTTGCACCAAAAAAACCAGCAACTGAAAGAAGGGCAAGACCTGCAACCAAAAGGCCTGTTACAGATCCTCCTGCAAAAGCAACAGACAGAGCTTTGGCAAGACCGCTTTTTGCTGCCTCTGCTGTTCTTACATTTGCTCTTACAGAAATATTCATTCCTATAAAACCTGAGGCGGCAGAAGCTACTGCACCTACAAGAAATCCTATCGCGGTTTGTAGGGAAATAAAGTAAGCAAGGGCGGCAAATATGACTACTGCAACTGCAGCGATTACTGAATATTGTCTTTGAAGATATGCAGATGCGCCTTCTGCGATTGCGTCTGCAATTTGGCGCATTTTTGGCGTTCCTGCAGGAAGCGAATTAATTTTGAATGATAAGATCACACCATATAAAATCGCCGTGGTTGCGGACGCTAGGGCGAAAGGCAGACCAAGTGCAGGGTTAAGATTTATTATGTCCACAATGTGGGTATTATCCTTGATTTTTTATAGAAAAATCAAGGAATTAAAAATTCCAATTAGAATTTAGCATTTTTGAATTTCTAATTTGCCGCTTGGGGAACAGCAAATTTTTCGGTCGTTTTTTCTACTTTTGGCTCTTCGGTTTGTTTCTCTTTTGGTAATGATTTTGTTAAAGCTACCTTAAGGACTTCGTCCATGTGGGATGCAAAAATAAACTGCATATCGCGCTTTACATTTTTTGGAACATCTTCTAAGTCTTTGGCGTTATCTTTTGGCATAATAACGGTAGTTAGCCCTGCGCGGTGAGCAGCAAGCACCTTTTCTTTAACTCCACCGATTTCTAAAACCCTTCCTCTTAAGGTTACTTCTCCGGTCATTCCGACTTCTCTTCTGGTTGGAATCTTGATTAAAGCTGAAACTAGCGCAGTGGTAAGTGCCGTACCTGCAGATGGCCCGTCTTTTGGCACTGCGCCTTCGGGCACATGAATATGAACGTCTATTTTACTTGCGAAATTTTCGGCAAGGCCCAATACTTTTGCCCGGGACCTGACATAAGACATTGCAGCTTGGGCGGATTCTTTCATTACATCACCCAACTGGCCGGTTAGGATTAGTTGGCCTTTACCAGGCATAACGTTAACTTCGATAAATAAGATGCCACCACCAACTGCTGTGACATACAACCCGGTCGACATGCCCACTGTGTCTTTAGTTTCTGCCAGTAAATTGCTGAATTTGTGTTGACCTAGGTAGCTTGGAATTTGCCTTGGCGAAATTATGATTTTCTTTTGGTCCTTTTTATTTGAAGCGAACTTCTTGGCAACTTTTCTAAGTATAGTTGCAATTTCCCGTTCTAATTCCCGGACTCCTGCTTCCCTGGTATAGCGGGAAATGACTTCCCGAATGGCGCTATCTGTAAATTCGACTTTTTGTGCATTTAGCCCATGTGCTTCTACCTGTTTTTTAATTAAGAATTTTTTGGCAATGTGAAATTTCTCTTCTTCTGTGTAACCCGCGTAATTAATTATTTCTAACCTATCACGAAGTGCAGGCGGAATAGTGTCTAAAACATTGGCTGTTGTTATGAACATTACATCGGAAAGATCGTATGGTACTTCCAGGTAGTGGTCGGAAAAAGCATTATTTTGCTCCGGGTCTAGTGCTTCCAGAAGCGCCGATGACGGATCTCCGCGAAAATCTGTGCCGATTTTATCGATTTCGTCAAGCATAAAAACTGGGTTTTTGGTTCCAGCATTTTTTATTCCCTGGATAATTCTTCCTGGCATTGCACCAACATAAGTTCTGCGGTGTCCACGAATTTCCGCTTCGTCATGAATTCCACCAAGAGATACCCTTATGAATTTACGCCCCAAGGCGCGGGCAATTGATTTTCCAACGGATGTTTTACCCACTCCGGGCGGACCTGCAAAACAAAGGATTGGACCGCGGATTTTACCGACTAATTTGTGAACAGCTAAATATTCTAAAATTCTTTCTTTTACTTTTGGTAAACCATAATGGTCTTCGTCTAAAATTTTTGCTGCTTCGTCTACATCGGCATGTTTTTTGTCTTTAACTTTCCATGGAAGATCGACCAACCATTCAAGATAGGTTCTGATATATGAAGACTCTGGGTTGTAGGAAGACATTTTGGCAAGACGAGAAAGTTCCCTCTCGGCTTTGGTTTTAACCTCTTGAGGCATTTCGGCTGCTTTAATTTTCTTCTTTAAGTCAAATATCTCCCTGCCGTCGTCGTCTTCTCCAAGTTCTTTTTCAATAGACTTCATTTTTTCTCGGAGTATTGCTTCTTTGGTGACTTTACCTACCCTTTCTTGAGTTTCTGTATCTATCTTTTGGGAAATTTCCAAAATTCTGATTTCGCGGGTTAACAGTTCTGAGAGTCTTTCTAGCCTGGTTTTGGTGTCTACCATTTCCAGGATCTGCTGTTTGTCTGAAGTTTTAAGGTCTATGGATGCTGCAATTATGTTTACTAGCTGATTTGGGTCGTCGGTTGAGAAAATATGGATTGAAGATTCAAGAGTTAGGCTTCCTCCAAGCTCACCATATTTTTTAATTTTTGCCAAGGTATTTCTAAAAAGTGCTTCAACTTCTTCGGTTTTTTGAGTAAGTTCGGGAACTTCTTCAACTTTTACTGCCAAATACGGATCGATCTGGACAAATTCCTTTAAGTAAACACGAGACATTCCTTCTACGGCTAAGTTATACTCGTTGTCGACTTTCCAGAGCCTTCTGATAAGACCCACGGTTCCAACAGAATAAATGTCGTTTGGTGCCGGGTTTTCTACACGTGGGTTTTTTTGAGAAACGAAAACGGCCAAGCGGTCGGAGGCCCATGCGCTGTCCAAACCAAGTTTTACCTTTGGGCGGCCAACAGTTATCGGAACCATAGATGATGGGAAAACGACTGTGTCGCGAAGAGGCACAATTGGCAGTTCGGATTTAAGTCTGGGTTTTTGAGGGTCTAGGAATATAGCCATCTCTTGTTTATTTTAACAGCTTTGACCAAATTATTTTTGGCAATGCTGAATTAGCACTAGAATATCATGAGTGCTAAACGATGTCAACCCCTTATTTTCCAATCTTTTTTTAGCAAAAATAGCCCGATAACAAAAGCGAGGGCTGCTAAAACTTGGGCGATTTTGACGGCACCAACCGTTGCTGTGTCGGTTCGTAAGAATTCCACAATGAAACGGCCGATGGAATAGAAAATGAGGTAGAGGGCGAAAGTGCGGCCTCTAACAGTTGACGGTTTGGAAAGGTGCAAGAGGACGACGAAAAACACAAAATCGATTATGGCTTCGTAGAAAAAGGTTGGGTGGAAATGGGTAGCGCTTAAAAATTGTAGGGGACGATTTTCGGGTGAGATATAAACACCCCAAGGCAGATTTGTTGGCGGTCCAAATGCCTCTTGATTAACATAGTTGCCAAAACGGCCAATGGCCTGGGCAAGAAGAACAGAGGGCGCGGCAAGATCTAAAATCGAAAGCAGACTAATTTTTCTAACCTTAGAAACAACCCAAAAGCCTAATAATAATCCTGCAAGCGCTCCCCATATTCCAAGCCCCCCACTTGCGATTTTTAAAATGGACGCAGGGCTTTGTTGATATATTTGCCAGTAATCTAAAACATGGTAGATACGCGCACCGACCAATGCCAGAATCAGTGGCAACATAAGAAGTGGATCCTCGAAAAGCTTTGGGGGGATTTTGTAAAGGTGCGCTCTTTTTTGGGCAAGTAAATATCCTATATATATGGCCAGGGCAATAATTAAACCATACAGATGAAAAGTGATAGGACCGATATTGATTACTTTTGGGAACATTTGATTAAATCTGAATTAAGCTTTTTTCGGTACGGTTTAAAAGCACTGCATTTGTGGCAACAATGATCGAAGAAATGCTCATTAAAAGCGCTGCCCATTCCGGACGCAGTGAAATTCCAAACTTTGGATAGAGAACTCCTGCTGCTATTGGTATTGCCAAAAGATTGTAGATGGATGCCCAGAAAAGATTTTGTTTCATTTTGACAACTGTTGCTTTTGAAAGTTTGATTGCCCGCAAAATATCTGCCGGATCTGATTTCATTAATACGACTTTGGCTGTTTCTATTGCGACATCGGTACCTGCGCCTATGGCGATACCAATGTCTGCCTGAGCAAGGGCCGGTGCATCATTCACACCATCGCCAACCATGGCCGTGAATTTGCCTTCATTTTGAAGTTTTTTAACGTATTTTGCTTTATCGCCAGGCAAGACTTGTGCAAATATCCTTTTAATACCAAGTTGTTTTGCGATATTCTCTGCGGTTTTCTGGTTGTCGCCAGTAATCATTGCAATCTCCAAGCCTAACTCTTGCATTTTTTGAATTGCCAGTTTTGCATTTTCTTTGATTGGGTCCGCGGCAGCTGCAACGCCTGCTACTTTATTATCTATCGCAAGAACCATAATAGTTTTGCCCATTTCTTGAAGTTTGTCGATCTGTACCTGAATTGGCGCCAGGTCAACATTGTTGTCTTTCATTAACTTCACAGTACCAACCAATATTTGCTTGCCTTCGACTATTGCTTCAACACCGTGGCCTGCGATGTTTTTGAATTTTTCAACCTTGCTTGGTAATTTTATTTTTCTTCTTTCTGCTTCCTCCAACACTGCTTTTGAAAGGGGGTGGCTGGATTTTGCTTCCGCAGCAGCATCAAGACGCAAAATTTCATTTTCTGAAAATCCCTTTGCTGCTACAACATCGGTGATTTTTGGTTTACCCTCGGTTAAAGTCCCTGTTTTGTCTAAAACCACCGCCTGAATTTTGGAAACCTGTTCTAGTGTTGGTGCATCTTTAATTAGTATATTGTGTTTCGCCCCAAGCCCTGTGCCGACTGCAACAGCAGTTGGAGTAGCTAAACCCAAAGCATCGGGGCAAGCAATAACAGTTGTGGAAATGGCAAAGGTTAGGGCTACCAGAATTGGGGCGCCCATAATAAAATACCAGCCCCCAAAGGCCAAAAGTCCTCCTCCAACCGCAACAATGACAAGATATTGGGCAAATTTGTCTGCGATCTTTTGGCCTGGCGCTTTGGAGTTTTGGGCAATTTCGACCATTTTGACAATTTGGGCAAGGGCAGTGTCTTGACCAATTTTTGTTGCTTTAAATTTCACCGAACCAGACTGGTTGATTGATCCTCCAATAACTTCGTCGCCATTTTTCTTGGTAACTGGAATAGACTCACCGGTAACAAGAGATTCGTCGATTGCTGTTTCCCCTTCGGTTATCTGACCATCGACCGGAACCTTGTCTCCAGGTTTGAGAATCAAAATATCACCTATTTTTACATTCGATGTGGGAACTAATTTTTCATGCCCATTTTCAAAAAGTCTTGCTTGTGGCGGAACAAGATTAAAAAGGGCTTGGAGTGCGTCGGTTGTACCACGCCTCGACTTCATCTCCATCCAATGACCAAACAAAACAAATGTTGTAAGCATGGCCGCGGCTTCGTAAAAAGATTCCATGCTCCCCAAAAGTGTTAAAACAATGCTAAAAATATAAGCGGCAGTAATGCCAACGGCGATCAGTACCGCCATATTCAAGGTTTTATTTTTTAGGGCAACGTAGGAAGAGTAAAGGAAAATCCAACCGGAATAAAAATAAAGTGGGGTTGTCAGAATGAACATAATCCAAGGTGCGGGGATCGGTGTTGGGAGCTTGAGGCCGAGTATTCGTTCACCAAGCGGAGAGTAAGCGATGATTGGAATTGTAAGCGTCAGAGAAAAGAAAAATTTAAATTTAATATCCTCTTCCATCAATTTTGCCATTTCGCGCCCGGCTATTCCCCCGTGCTCCATGCCCATTGTCATTTTCATGCCCATTTTGAGCTTTTCCCAAAAGGACATCTGCGATGCAGGTTTCATTGCATGCTCTTGCATCTTGTGATTTGAATGTGCTTCCGGCTGCATTTTGGATGGTTCCAAATTCATACCGCATTTTGGACAACGGCCAGGTTTGTCCGATTTTACTTCCGGGTGCATTGGACATTTGTAAATTTGATTTTGTTTCTTTGACATATCAACTAATGTTCTTGTTGCTTATTAAATTCATTTCGTACACCTCTTATCATTTGCTGTACGCACCATTTTGCATATATTGATCCGAAAAGATGACCTAACCACCTGGTTTTTGAATTGGGCAGTTCGTAATTGATGAAAACTTTTAGATTAGAATCACTATTATAAGGACTAATTTCCAGACCCATTTCATATGAACCAATGACAAGAAGCTTTGGTGAACCAACTGTTTCCCAGACTTTAAGTTTTGGCGGCTCACGTCTAGTTATAATTTCATCAAGATAGAGGCTGACGCCAAACACCTTTCCTTTCATTCGAATATGCGAACCGATTCTTTGTCCTTTACCTTCATCTACTTCTGTTTTCATGCTGCCACCGCCCATCATCATAGATGATTTGGCCATATGGGCAGAGAAGTTTGAATGATCATCTGCATAATCAAAAACCTTTTCTGGAGGCGCAAAAATAACCCCATTATCTTCGAAATGGCGACGTTCATATAACCTCTCCATAATTTTTAACTCCTTTGTATAACTTACTTTACAAACTGATTATATAAATACGCTCCAGCGTAAAATGCAACCCAACTCAAAACTCCAAGAGTAATTCCGCCCAATAAGAACGTGCCAATGTCCATTGGAGCAACAACCCTTGCAGAATTCATACTAAAAGTATGAAACCAGCTTTGGCCAACGGAAAAGAGCAAATCCGGCACCATTAAGGACAGTACCCTACATCCAACGTACAGTCCAAGTCCAACGACGGTAAAGGCGTTTGCAAACGGTATAGGTTTAAGCATTCATTTCTCACCCCCTTCCATTAGTATCCCCAAGTTTTTTGCCATTGTTGCATCATTCCTATTTCGTCTGTTTGTGCTTTGATGATGTCGCCTGCTAAATCTTTGATCTCTTGGTGTTTGGCGTTTTGCTTGGCAAGATTTGCCATGTCGATTGCACCCTGATGATGTTCGATCATTAAATCGATAAAGGATTTGTCAAATTCATCACCAGATTTATCACTCAGCTCATTTACCATATCATCCATTCCCATACCATGACCCATCATTTCGTCTTGACGACTTTCCATCATCTGCTGAGATTGGCGCATACCCATCATATTCATCATACCCATGTTATTGTTATTGACTGCGCTTCTTGCCACAAATAATGTAACTACGACGCCAATAATAAAACCGATGATGCCGTAAAGCAGCGCCTTATTTTCAGATTCTTTTTTATCCATTAATTTCACCTCCTTTGAAATTTTTTATTAACTCCTTCCAGTAGAAAAATCCAACAAATGGATATATGGCTCCAGTTAGCATTCCAGGATAGTATTGACCTGCAAGAATACCTTTTATTACGTGATGTAATTCGAAAAAATATACGCTACCAAATAAAGTCAAAATTCTTAAAGTCCATTTTCCCCCGAGAATAAGAAAAAATCCTATTAAAATCATGAGCCACCACATTATGTGAGAGGTCCAGTAAAACGTTTGAGGAATACTATTAAAGTAAACGCTTGGATATTGAATAAATAAATCTTTTGCATAAAAACCAGCTATATTTTCTTCAATCGCGTGAGCTGCAACTAAAAGCATTGTAAGTATTAAAATGTTTTTGAGCTTTGTGGAAATCATTTATTTCCTTGCCTTATCGAAAATATCGATTACTTCTTTGATCGCTTTATCTTGATCTTTTCCATGCATTGCGTGCGAAACATGTTCTTCTAGATGGCCTTTGAGGATTATATGGTCGACTGCTTTGAGGGCGGCTTGAACGGCGAGAGACTGCTGCAAAATTTCGATGCAATATTTTTCAGAATCAACAGCAGAAATTACATGGTTTAGGTGTCCCCTGGCACTGCGCAATCTTTTAAGGGCGTCTTGTTTAACTGTTTGTTGCATGTTTATGACATTATCCTACCCTACTGGGGAGGGTATGTCAAGTAGAGCAGAGTGGGCTATTGCTTTAAAACTGGTTTTGGATATACATTTGGCATATGCAAAAACTCTTTAATACTTACTGGCTCCTAATAGCTGCATTTGTGTACCTTATTCCTTCTTTTTTTCTTCCAGGAATTTTAGACGTAAAGTTGTTTGAAACCGTTGGAATAAAGATTTTAGAACGTACGGATTTTTATGCTTTCGACAGGCCAACTCATGCCACTTTTCCTTTCTTACCGCTTTTGGTTTGGCCATATGCACTATTTCATTTTTTGGCCCGTTTGACCGGTGTTGAATTTGTGGTTTTTGTAAGGCTGATGGTGATTGTGTTTGTTTTTGGCATGGTTTTTTTCTTACCAAAACCTACCAGAAAGTTGTTTCTTTTTAACCCAATTATTTTTATGACTGTTGCACTGCACGGACAGGCGGATATGATTGTCATATTTTTTACTTTGCTTTCTGTCCACTTTGCAAATATTAAAAAGGGGTTTTTGTCTGGATTTTTTATGGCAATTTCTATGTTTGTTAAAAACTGGTCTGTGATTTTTTTACCTTTGATGTTGGTGAAGGTAAAAAATAAGTTGTTGTGGATTTTAGGATTTTTAGGAACAGCAGGTGTTCTTTTAGGAGTTTATATTCGACTCTTACATTCTAATCTTACTTTTATTTTTGAAGCTTTTTTTAGTCATGCCGGCGGAGCTCCGGGGTACTGGGGGTTGACTGGAATTTTAAACTTGTTCGGGTTTCCCAGTTCCCGGGTTTTTGACCTATCAATGTTTATTTTGGTAATAACTTTTGGATTATTATACTTTTGGGTTTTTTTAAAAAAACTGGATTTGAAACTTTCTATGCTTTTGTTGGTTTTGGGATTTTTGGTTGTAACACCGGGTTGGGGTATCCAGTATGCAGCTTGGCCAATTCCTTTCGCGCTTTTTGCAAATCAGAGACATAAATTAAAAATTTATACAGTAATTGGTACTTTTTACGTTTTGGCATCTTATCTTCAAACATATGCTTATCAATTTAATTTGTTTGTCGATTTTTTGCGGATAATGAATAAGTTTTCAATTATATTGGGTATTCCTTTATGGTTTTTTACGATTTACTGGCTCGCTTCCCTAATATATAATTCCGCAGATGGCAAAGACAATTAAGATTTATACAAAAACTGGAGACCGCGGTACTACTTCCCTTTTTGGCGGGCAAAGAGTTGGTAAGGACTCATTGAGAATTGCTGCCTTCGGAACTGTAGACGAACTGAATTCTGTTTTGGGTGTTGTGCTTGCCCAAGAATTACCTTTCGATATTTCAAAAAAACTTTTGCGTGTCCAGTCGGAACTTTTTGTACTAGGATCGGATCTTGCTTCACCCTATGGACTAAAGGTAAAAATTCCAAGAGTAAGCAGTGCTTATGCGAAAAGATTAGAAGGCGAAATTGACATATGGACAAAAAAACTGCCGCAATTGCGTAATTTTATTTTGCCGGGCGGGTCTTTGGCTGGTGCCCAATTGCATATGGCCAGAACCATTGCCAGACGCTCTGAACGAGCTATTGTTTCTTTGGGGCAGGAAGAAAAAATTAACGGGAATGCCATTGTTTATTTAAACAGGCTTTCTGACTGGTTTTTTATCCTGGCACGTTATGTAAATATGTTGGATGGTAAAAGAGAAGTTATTTGGAAGGGGCGAGGTTAGATTCCTGCTGATTTTTTAATTGACGAGATTTCTTCTTTTGTAAGCTTTCTAAATTTCCCGGATTCAAGACTTCCCAATTTTATTGGGCCAATTGCGATGCGTTTTAAGGAAATTATGTGCAAGTGGAGTTTTTCGGCCATGCGGCGAATTTGGCGTTTGCGACCTTCGAAAAGTGTGATTTCCAAAAGGGTTTTGTTTGTGTCTTGGGTTATTATTTTTACTTTTGCTTCTTTAGTTTTGCCTTCTTCCAGTTCTATCCCTTTTTCAATTTGGCTGATTTTGCCTTGGGGAATTTTGCCTCTATAAATTACCTGGTAAACCTTTGGCACATGATAACGGGGGTGAGTTAGATGGTTTGCAAGATCTCCGTCGTTGGTTAGAAGTATTAAGCCTTTGGATTGTTTGTCTAGGCGGCCAACTGGATAAATGCGAGCGCTAGTTTTAACCATTTCTAAAACTGTTTTTTTTGCGTGTTGGTCTGAAACTGTAGAGGTTACACCTATTGGTTTATTTAAAATTACATATTCTAGTGTTTCTTGGAATTGGATTTGTCGGCCATTGACATAAATTACGTCTTTTGACGGATCTACTTGCTGGCCAAGTACTGCCCTTTTGTTGTTAACGCTCACTTTCCCTTTTTCGATAAGCTCGTCAACTTTCCGGCGGGATGCAATGCCGGCGTGGGCTAGAAATTTATTTAGACGCAT
>CAYGDE010000020.1:0-10914 GCA_964348615.1 uncultured Gammaproteobacteria bacterium
AGTATATCAAAACACCCATTTGTGTTAAAATTTTGTTCGTGCCGAAGTGGCGGAACTGGCAGACGCGCAGCGTTCAGAGCGCTGTGAGCGCAAGCTCGTGGAGGTTCGAGTCCTCTCTTCGGCACTGCAGAGAAATTTTGTATAATCAAAACGCGCGGACGTGGCGGAATTTGGTATACGCGTACGCTTGAGGTGCGTATCCCGCAAGGGTTGGAGGTTCGAGTCCTCTCGTCCGCACAGTAGTGCAGGCTATAGTTCCGAGTCAGCGAGGAATTCAACTCCTGTCCTCGGCACATTTTTGATAAAATAAAAGGGCACTTAGCTCAGCTGGTAGAGCGTCGCATTTACACTGCGAAGGTCGGGGGTCCGAGCCCCTCAGTGCCCACGCCGGGGTGGCAGAGGTGGTCAACGCACCCGTCTGAAAAACGGGCTATGTCAGTTCGATTCTGACCCCCGGCACAAATTTTTGCACACGTTTTTTAAAATTTGTGGTAATCTATAATCCACAATCAGAATGGCCTCAAGATTAGAATCGGACACAAAACCCGTCTCAGTTACAATATCTCCAAGTGCTCGGTTAGGACCGAAAATTGAATGGTAGGATAGGGAAGTGCCAGTTTGGAAGTACCAGAAAGATCTCCTGGTCAGTTGCCTCCAAAACACAAAGTGTCATTCTAGAATGAGAACAAATCGATAAAGCGCGAGAAAAACCCTTGTTTTATGTCGATTAGTCTACCGTCTGTTGCAGAAACAGTCGTCTTAATTTTAATTTCCACAGGCAGAAGCCCTAATAGTTCTTGGTCACGAACTCCGCTAATTACATAAGCTGGTTCGCTATCGATATCTGTAAGTTCTATTCCAGCATTTTCTATTGTCGACAATAATGTGTCTTGCGCAGCTGCAGTTCCTTCAGGAGTGGTCGATGGAGGCTGCTGGGGCTCTTCTGTTCTTGTTAAAATCCCCGCTTTTATCATATTTTGGATTGCAATGTCAGGAAGAATAGTAACAACTTTTATTCCCTGCGGAGTAGTTACGAAAAGCTCTCCAGTTAACGGGTTTATAGAAAGTGGGAAATTTGTCCTGACTCTTCTGCCTTTTTGGACAAAACCCAACTCTGCAGACCCTGTGGCAATTTCGATATCATCGTCTTCCAACTTGTCTTCTAATCCCTCAAGCAGTTCTTCTTCCTCGTCTTCGTCTAAGTCTACATCTTCACCTAGTTCATTTTTTATTTTTGTAACAAATTTATCTCCTTCGCGTTCAAATTCTATTTTTAACCCACCAAACCTGTATTTTGTTTTTTCCTTCCCATCTTCAATTTCTGTTTCGAACTCACCATCTGCATTTTTAACTTTTACCTTAGTTTTTCCACCTTCGGTTTCTACCTCTGTTTTGGTATCTCCAAACTCCGATTTACTTTTTATCGAGTTTGATCCAGATTTCGAATTTTCCGTACCCTCCAACGACTTTTTTAAAATTTCTTCTTCCAGTTCTGCCTGCTTTTTAAAAGCCTCTTCTGCCTCCTCCTCTTGTTTTGTCAACTCCTCGTTACCGTCGCGGTCCGATAATACTTTTCCAACTTTTTGCTTTTGGCTGTTTTCAGAACTTATAGACTGGGCAACGCTAAGGGAAATTATTAAAAGCGATATGAAAAAAAGAGGAATAATGTGGACAAAACCTCTTTGGTTTGGCAGATGAAACTTCATAATTACAATTACATACTCAAGATTAATTTATCTAACTACCCTTGTCAAGAAATGGCCACTACCGGTAAATCCTGGAGCTAATTTGACTCAAAAGGCGAAAAATGTCATAGTATTAGGCGCGGGCAGCATGTTTAAAAAAATTGCAATTGTAGCCTCTTGGTTTTTTATAGCTCCAGCAGCTTTTATCTTACTTTCCCTTCTTCTTGTTCAGCACAAAAAAATTAACAGCCTGCAAAAAACTACCCCGGCAATTACAGCCATTGAACTTACAAATATCAACCAGATAGAAGGCGCGGTTTTAGGACAAAAAATAGAAGATTTACGGCCTGTTTATGTTTCAAACTTTCTCAAAAACACACCGCTTGAACCATACTCAAACTACATTGTTGAAATTGCGGACTTGTACGGAATAGACTACCGGCTCATTCCTGCAGTTGCCATGAAAGAATCCGGGGCAGGCAGGGCAATTGTAGAATCTACACACAATGCCTGGGGTTTCGAAAATGGCAGGACTGTTTGGCCCAGTTGGGAAGCAGCAATAAACGATGTTGGTAAAACTTTCAAAAACCGTTACGCGGACAAAGGCTTAAAAACCCCAGATGAAATAATGCCGATTTACGCACCTCCGCAGCTTCTTACGGGCGCCACATGGGCAAGGGACGTAAACAAATTCTACGAAAAACTCTCTAATCTTTAGTCGTTAGACTTTAGCCCCCCAGACAGCTTACAATTTCTTATATGGATCTGCGGCTTTACACGGCCATTCTGGTTGGAAAAACTATCGCGCTTATAAACAAAATAACAGGCTCCGGAGCAACAGCCGCACCGGGGCTATATGCCTTAAAAGTCGACAAAAACATTGTTAAAAAGCTTTCCAAAAATATAAGCGGTGGAAACATATTGATTTCCGGAACAAATGGTAAAACAACAACGTCAAGGCTTATTGCAAACGTTCTTTCCAAAAAATACAAATTAATCCACAACCGACAAGGGTCAAATCTTTTGCGAGGCTTAGCATCTACTTTAATATCTCAAAGTTCAATTTTGGGCAAAATTGAAGCCGATATTGCGCTTTGGGAAATAGATGAAGCAACGCTTCCGCAAGCAATCGACGAGACAAACCCAAAAATTATTACTCTTTTGAACCTATTCCGCGACCAGCTAGACAGATACGGGGAAGTAGACACAACAAGGGCAAAATGGCAACAAAGCCTTAAAAATTTAAAAAAAGATGTTACGCTTATTCTAAACGCAGACGATCCTGGAATAACAATTTTGGCAAAAAGTTTCGGGGGCAAAGTTGTTTACTTTGGAATCGAAGACAAAAAATTAAACCTGGCAAAAATAACCCAAGTTTCCGATATTAAATTCTGTCCAAACTGCAACGCAAAACTTAGCTACACTGTAAATCTTTCTGCACAAATGGGCCACTACTTATGTCCAACTTGCCCCTTTAAACGGCCAAAACCGCAAGTATTTGCATCCAACTTAAAATTCAACAATGATTTTTCCACCACAATAGACGTCTCAACGTCAGAAAAGTTAACAGATAACGGTTCACAGTTCACAGTTCAATATCAACTGCCAGGTTTGTATAACGTATACAATATCCTTGCTGCAACGGCCAGCTCACAAACAATTGGCATTGACGAAAAAAAGATCTCAACTTCTTTCATGGATTTTTCTGCCGCCTTCGGACGATTTCAGTCAGTTACAATCGGAACAAAAAAAGCAACCATCTTTTTAATAAAAAACCCAACAGGTGCAAATGAGGTAATAAGAATTATTGCGACCCAAAAAAACCTAAATGTTCTTGCGGTTTTAAACGATAAAATTGCGGACGGCCGCGACGTTTCCTGGATTTGGGATACCAATTGGGAAGTGATAGTTCCCAAAATTAAAAATTTGACAATAAGTGGAACAAGATGTTGGGACCTTGCAACCCGTATCAAATACACAGATTTCAAATTGAACAAAAATAATGTATATGAAGACATAAACTACTCACTAAAAAAATCTTTAGAAAATATGAACACCAAAGATACTCTTATAATATTGCCAACATATACAGCTATGTTAGAAATTCAAAAAAACTTGCAAAAACAGGGAGGGGGACCGTGGCACAAAGACTAAATATCTGTCATCTATACGCCGACATCATGGACACATACGGTGATATGGGTAACATCATCGCCATCCAGAAAAGATGCCAGTGGCGAGGAATTGAGGTAAAGGTATCAAACATAAGTCTTGGTGGTCCACTTTCCACTTCGGAAAGTCCTTTTGACTTTTACTTTTTTGGCGGAGGCCAAGACAAAGCACAAGAAATAGTGGGGCTAGATTTACAAAAAAAAGCTAAGGATTTGAAAAAAGAAATAGAAGCTGGAGCAGTCTTACTTTCTATCTGTGGCGGGTATCAGCTATTACAAAATTATTTTAAAACCTTAGACGGGTTTGAAATAAAAGGTATCGGAATCTTCGACGCATATACCAAAGGTTCAACCCAACGAATGATTGGCAATTTATTGATAGAGGCCAGTTTCCAATTACCAGAGACCAATAATTTAATCGGATTTGAGAATCATAGCGGCAAAACTTATCTGTCTGCAAACCTTCAACCTCTAGGCTCTGTTGTTAAAGGTTTTGGCAACAATGGGGAAGATAAAACCGAAGGTGCAGTCTACAAAAATGCTTTTGGTTGTTACCTCCACGGGTCACTCCTTCCCAAAAACCCGCACTTTGCAGATTTTCTAATATCAAAAGCCCTACAACGTCGATACGGTAAGGTCAAACTGGAACCGCAAGACGATTCCATCGAATGGCAAGCCCACCAATCTGCGATAAAAGAACTCTAAAGAATTTACTCCGTACTCGCTGCCAAAAAAACAGGATTTACCTCTTCCAGATATAGTTCAAAACCTCGGCTTACTGCTTCTATATATGTTGTGCTTTGAGGATTCCCAAACCTGAACACCTCTTTCCAAAAGTTTTCTTGACCTTTGCCCGAATATGACGGCGCGCTGGAAACATAAATAACGTTTGTAGAGGTTTCGTATCCAGGCAATCTTCTTACTACATCTACCAAGTCCGGATCGGAAATATCGCCGTAAGTAGAAACAATATTGTTATTCCTAGCAAGACCTTGAAGGGTTTCAAATTCGTCAACTATAATGGCAGGAACTGGAATCATATCTCCTCTTAAGACATATTTTAATTCCCCCCAAATTTCTGCAGGCGAATCGTGAAATTGCTCCATGGATGACATAAGAGAAGCTTGGTGTTGAAACTGAGGATTATGGTTCGCCATTAACGCTCTCTTTATTTTTTTTTCGTAAGCCTGCTCTGATTGTTGGAAAAAACCATTCACAAATTCATCTGTATCTTGCGCGGCCACAAGAGCATCACTCAAAACTTTTGTAAATGCAACAACCTTAGGATTTACATCAACAACTAGTATTCCTTTAGGTTTTAGCTTCCCAAACCCCTTGACCAAAGACAGTAAAGTCCCTGCTCCTACACCTACCAGATAACCATCAAACGCTTTACTTTCTAAGCCTTCAAGAAAACCAGCATCGGCCATTTCTCCTACGCGTAGAATTGCAGGCCACCCTGGTAATTCAGTAAAAATAGGAGGGGCAAAATTAGTGTTTTTTATGGCGCGGAAATTATCCGGACCTGTCCCTGACTCTCCTTCTTTACCCATGGCGCAATTATATCAAATTCTAAACATTATAGGATTCAAAGAGAACTAAAGCAGGAGAAATAAAAATTCCCTAGTGCCGAGGAGAGGACTCGAACCTCCATGCCTTGCGGCACACGCTCCTAAAGCGTGCGTGTCTGCCATTTCACCACCTCGGCGCAAATAGAATTTTACCATTATAATAGTTGTAAATGAAAATTAAATTTTTAGGCACTTCTGCAGCATGGCCTCTTCCTCGCTTGGGCTGCAAATGTAATATTTGCACATCCAAAGACCCTAAAGACACAAGAGGCAGAACCCAGGTATTAATAGACGGAAAAGTTCTTATAGATGCCGGGCCAGACACGTACAGCCATTTAAAAAATGAGGACATTTCTAAACTCGAAGCAATACTTATTTCGCACGAACACCCAGACCATATTCTTGGCCTATGGGACCTTCCACATATCTACGGAAGAAACGAAACAGGAGTGAATAAAATTAACCTCTATGTCACAAAGCCTGTGCTTGCAGGAATAAGAAGAGTTTTTAATAGAGATTTCGGGCCGATAAAACCAATTATAGTGGCAGAAAATCAGCCATTTTCAATCGCAAATGCAAAAGTAACATATGTGCCAGTAGTCCACGGCAAAACTCCGGCCTTTGCCGTAAAATATAAAGATGGCAAAATATTTACCTATATTCCAGACTTCAACAGAATCTTACCTTCGCAGCAAACAATAATCCGCCATTCTCACGTTCTTGCCCTAGACGGTTCATCCTTAGCCAAAATCGGTCAGGGCCCAGGCCATATCTCAATAAAAGACGGGATAGTTATTGGAAAAAATTTAAAAGCGAAAAAAGTTTACTTTATCCATATCGGACACAAAACGGATACCCATCAAGAATTGGAAAATTTTCTAAAACAAAATTCAGGGCCAAATTTCCATACAGCGTTTGATGGGCTTACAATTGACATCTGACACAAAACTATAGACAATTATCGCCATGGCTAATGAATTTGAACCTGTAAAAACACCAGAACATCAAAGTAGCACGCAAAACCCCAAAGACCAAAGGATCAGACAAGGAATCAGTAGATTACTAAGGGATTCATACTATCCGGCTCTAGGTATCTTAACTGGTTTTGTGGTAGGCGGAGGTGCAGCAATTTATGCGCAACAAAAAAATTATGACGATCTATTTGGTAAACCAAGCCACCAAAAACTTCGTTTAGATGAAATCGACCAAGGCCAACCACAACTCGTAGACGAAAGGGATCTGCAATACCAAATTATACGCTATCAGAGTCAAACAAATTCTTTAAATTTAGCTTTTTATGAACTTGCAAAACGTGAGGCCCTGCAAAAATCCATTCCAGAGTTTCGTCAAGTAGCTCTCGAACACCTTATCGAAGGCGCAATTATCGTAAACGAAGCAAATAACCAAAAAATCGTTAAGATTGTCAAATCAGACGAGGAAGTTGCAAAGATTGCAATCGGAGAAGTTGAGTACAACTTAAATAATCTATTTGAATTCCATCAAGCATTTGCACTAATCGACAATAAATTAAAAATTGCAGGTATTCAATGGGACCTAAAACAAAACCACAACCATACCCAGAAAGAATCTGAACAATTAAAAGAGGCGCTTCTTGAATATTCCCTGAATGAGTCCGCGCTTCTTTGGCTTAAAAACCAGAAGTTAGCAATCGGATTCATACAAAATAGTACCTTGTTGGTTGACACAGATGACCTTGCAACTCTGGCAAGGCTTTTAATGTTTTGCAAAGAAAACGATTTCGGTATTCCACACATCCTATTTGCAGGAACCAACCAATATGGTGGCCAATACTTCTCTAAAGGACCCTCAATAAGCAGGGATACTGCGGTGGACTATACGTTATCAGGAGATATCGACTCGCTAATCCATGAAATCGGCCACCATATTTCATTCATCAATAAGGAACATTCATTGGAAAAATTTACAATGCTAATGGATGAAATTGAAAAAAAACATCTCCCCAAAGTCAAGGATAGAAATAATTTATGGTTTTTTGCAGAACCGCGGGTGGAACAATATGCCTATTTATTCGCCTACTATTTCGAAAGCGGCGAATTGATGCAAAAAGAAATATCGGACTTGCAAAATTCCGATCCAGCAGCTGCCGAAATTGTTGCTACCCAGTTCGCCTTCTTTAAAGATTTATTCAAAGGGAAAACTTACGCGAGAAATGGCCTTACCAACCAAGACCTGACACCTAAAGTTGAAAAACCCCAAAAATACGAAGTGGGCCAAAGTGTAAGAATTTCCGACCTAAACAAAGAGCACCCGGGAATAATTTTAAGAAATGAACTAGCTGGCCCGATTGAAAAAAACATGCCTGCTGTCTTTAATCGGGACAGAGTAAAACTTTTAAGTGGCCCATTTGTGACACTCGAATCACGCTGGGATGAAAGCCAAGGGAAAAACGTTAATTCTGAAGTAGCTTGGTGGTATGTATCGATTGAATTTCAAACCCTTGATTCATACAGTCAAGTTGGACATTTAGGTTATCAAAAAACAGAAGGATTTATTCGTCAGGAATACTTAGGCAATGTTGTAGATGTAAAGTAAGTTGCTTCAAAATACTTCATAGTTGTAAAGTTAAACTAATGCCTCTCGAAAAGTTAATAGTAAACGATAAATGGTTCATGGTTTTGACAGTGGCCTTGTCTTTTTTTGTCTTTACACTAATCACTAGTCGCTACGCACAAGTTACCGCTCAATCTCCATCCCCATCGCAAGCATCAACTCTTGACAAAGCGCAAGCCGATTACAATTTCCAATATGCCCTGTACAATGAAACGCACACAAGTTACAAAACCGCCAAAGCCCAGTATCTTTCCTTCCAAACAGCAGTATCCAAAAACGATGCTTTCACAAAAACAAAAGACTATTTGGTTCAAGTCGACAACCTATATCTTAGTTTTTTCGCACTTGTTCAAGAAAATGCCAACAATATTAATTGGGAACAGTCAACACAGCAAAGCCAACTGGTTACAGATCTTCTAAAGGGGGAATCTGATTATTTTAAAGCCCATATTCAAAGCCTCCAAAACACTAAAACCCTAGAAGAACTGCCTCCGCTTTCCAAGGACCTTAAAAAACATATCGAAGATACTACCCAACCCAAACTTAATAAAGTTATTGCAATTTTAACTGTTGCCCAAACAGAAAGCTCACTTTCCGATTTCAATTCGCTTTCTGCCATTTTGGACAGGGTAGTAGTATTTAAACTCCGGGCAGGGGAAACAAAATCAATTCTGGCTAACTGGTCTTCGGAAATAAAGGATATAAAAGACAAAACAAATATAGGCCTTGATCAAGCAAAAGAAGAATTATCAAAAAATCCACAAGAAACAATGTCGGAAGGTAATTTAGACAACGTATCCCAAAATACCCAAAAAGCACAAACCGAACTTAAAAGGTCAAAAGCGCTTTTTGAGGAACTTATAAGGATCTTATGAGCGAAATAGCAAAATACCAAACACAAGAGGAAAAGTTAGAAGAAGAACAAAAATCTGCTCAAAGGTTAATAAACGCCAAAGCAAAACTGGCAAGCCTTTTGTTATTTTTGAAAAAACCTAAAATTATTGCGGTCTTTGTCCTTGTTTTAACATTGGTTATTTTAATTTTGGCACTAAATTTAAAATCTCAAAAAACCGAAGAAGAGCCAACAGTTGCAAATACACCCAAATTTACTCCAAGCGCCGAACCCTCTCAGGACACTTCAACAGCAGCCATTTCCAAAAAAGTGCAAGAGCACAATAGCAATTTAGACAACCTAATAAACTTCCCCGAAAAACTAAACTATCCTATAGTAGACCTTGATATTGACTTCGAAAAGTAGTAAAATCAACCGGAAATAACCAAACTCTTGATGCAGCCAGCAAAAACCATAAAATCAGCAGCCAAAGTTGGCTGGGACACATTTGAAGATTTAGGCGCAAGCACCGCAAAACCCTTAATCGGGGAAACTTTCAAGCAATTTGATGCCTTGTTTGGGTCTCCTTTTGGTGCAAAACCAAAAGAACTCGCCCATGATGACCTAAAGCGGGCCAGAGAAAAAAAAGAACTGGAAGAAAAGCAAAAGGAAGACGAAAAAAAATCCAAAGAACACATTGCCCATATTCAACATTCCTACAGTGAATTTAGCCAACAGCAAGCCCGTGAGCAAAAACCCTTGCAGCAAGAAATGGCTGCGCTTACCCAAGAAGTGGTACAACTGGCAAAAGCAGCGGGTATCGAAACCAAAGTCCACCTAGAACAAGCACCGAAAAAAATTGGTATTTTGCATCTTAGAAGATTAACTGCAATCATAAAAACACTGCGCTTAAAAGCCGACGAGGCAAAAAGTGGTTCAGAACTTGTTTCCCAAAGACAAAACGCCAAAAAGGGAACTGGTATGATGGCATGGGTTTCCGGCAAACAAATGAAAATCCACGAACAGGGAACACTGCAGCTACAAGGATAAAATTCTCATTACCAAATCCTCTGGAAGCAGAAGAGGAAAAACAAACTGTCCAAAAAGTTTAATTCGGGTGGGCTCAACTCGACCTGGCAAAAGCCTAACCATTTCTTCCCTTTAAAAACATCAATTAACATTAAGGTTTCCAAGAAAGAACAACATTAGAAGCAGCTCTGTATTCTTGGGTACTGACAACACTTGCCCGCCTAATTTCTTCTGTTAATTTCACAATTTCCCTAGAAGATTCCCTTAGTAAATAAGGCCAAGTAGAAGTAGGTTCTTTTTTATTTCTTGGGAGCTGTAAACCAGCAATATGACGTAGAGGATTACCTTCCATATCTAATTCCACACCATAAATATATAAACCTCCAAAAAGATTCCCAATCGATTTAATTACACCTTCTGAGTCTTGAACTATATCCTGATCTACTATCATAAATATTCTTCTATCAACCTGGTCTTTAAGTCCAATACTTTGTGCACCATTCGTTGGTTTCTCAGCTTTTACCAAAGACCGCCACGCTGGATACTGTAAAAAATTAACTTCCCCCTCACGAACTCGAAGTAATGCAACCTGAACTAATTCCTGTAAAGCTTTACCTAACTCTCCTTTAGCGTTTAAATGTGAATCTTCTTGTTCCGATTCTTTTCTAATCATAATATTAAAGCAAAGAATAAATGGTGGAGTTGACAGGATTCGAACCTGTGACCTTGTCGATGTCAACGACACGCTCTAACCAACTGAGCTACAACTCCGAATTATTTATTCTATCAAAAAAAATATTAGCCAGCGCCAACAATTCCCTTTTTATGGAAACGTCATAATATCTTACGGCACAAACACCGTGATAATTTTCGTATGTTGGTTTCCCGATGGTTCTTTTATCAACAGGCGCTATTTTAAAATATTCTGCGCCGATTTCCAAATTTGAAGACCAAAATTCCAACTCTTTTACAACATCTTGATCCGATCTTAAATGCAAATAGATTCTCAATTTATCTTTATTAAGACCGTATAT
>CAYGDE010000021.1:0-10827 GCA_964348615.1 uncultured Gammaproteobacteria bacterium
ATCCAGGACCTTGCTGAAAATATTCTGGGTAAGAAAAAATTAAATGAACATAATCAAATACAAAAATTACTTTTTTGTCTTATCACTACTGATAATTATCCCTGGTGTAATCGCGCTTAAAATTTGGGGCTTAAAACTTGGAATAGATTTTGAAGGAGGAACACTTTGGGAAATTAAATTTACTCAAAACCAAACTACGCCTCAACAAGTGCAAGATTTTCTGAATAGCCAAGGAGCAGAGGTTTCTCAGGCGGCAGCAACTTCCGAAAACTCTGTCCTGGTAAAAATGAGAATCCACGACGAAAATAAAATAAACGAACTAAAAATAAAAGTTGGCGAGCAGTTTGGCGAAGCGATAGATGAAAGGCTAGACACTGTTGGCCCTACTATTTCAAAAGAAATTTCCCAAAAAGCCCTGTTTGCAGTTATAGCTTCAATCCTGGCAATTGTTATTTACGTTTCCTGGTCTTTCAGAAAAGTTCCAAAGCCAGCTTCTGGAATTGCTTTTGGCATTTGTACAATAATTGCTCTTGTTCATGATGTACTTGTAGTGGTTGGAGCATTTGCAATTCTTGGATATTTTTTCAAAATAGAAGTCGACTCGCTTTTTATTACAGCTCTCCTAACCGTTCTTGGCTTTTCTGTTCACGATACAATCGTAGTTTTTGACAGAATTAGAGAAAACTTGATAAAACACCAAGAATTTTCGTTTGAGGCAATTGTTAATCATTCGGTAATTCAAACAATGGCCAGGTCCGCCAATACTTCTTTAACTGTTGTGTTCGTACTTTTGGCTCTTTTACTTTTTGGTGGGGATTCTATAAAAACTTTCGTTCTGGCGCTTTTAATTGGAATAGTATCCGGAACTTACTCTTCTGTTTTCAACGCTGCACCACTTTTGGTTGTCTTGCAAAATCTAAAGTTAAAAAACAGGAATTAAAACCTATTTTTTGAGCTTTTCTATCTTCGCCAAAAGATATTCGCTTTTATTTTTCTTAGGATCATCTGCAACTTCCTCAAAGAGCTTATTCAAAACTTTACCAACTTCCGGCCCTGGTTTAAGGCCCAAAATTTTCATAACGTCATGACCGCTCACTTTCAAATCGGCAACGGTAAATGGTTTTTTCAAAACATCAGAAAGTCTTTTTCTAAAAAGCTTTAAGCGCCAGCTTTCTGCTTCTTGCAAGCCCCCACCAAGTCTGTCGCCAATTCGCAAATCCATCATGTCTTCCACATTATCGATGCCAATATTTTTAATAAAGCGCCTCAAAGCTTTGTCTGTCTGGTCTTCGCCAACACTAAACTGATGCCACCTTACAAGTAAATAAAGTTTCTCTCTTTGGTCTTTGGAAAAATGCAGTCTTTGGGCGATATCACGCGCAATTCTTGCGCCTACCACTTCATGGTTATAGAAAGTTCGAACCCCTTCTGCTGTAACATTTGCAACTGCGGCCTTGCCCACATCATGCAAAAGTGTGGCAAACCGAACGATGGTATCCTTGGAAGGACAAAATTTTAAGCTCATAACGCAGTGCGTGCCAACGTCCCAAATATGGTGTCTTTTTGGACTCTTTTGCTCAACGGCAAAGCACTCAAAAAGTTCAGGCAAAATTTTTTTTAAAATACCGCAGTCTTTTAAAAGAAAAATTCCAAAAGCAGGATTATCGCTTGCCAGAATTTTAAAAAGTTCGTCGCGTATTCTTTCGCCGGAAACCTCAGCAATCAATTTTGCATTTTTCAAAACAGCGGCCCCGGTTTTTTTCTCCACGGTAAACCCAAGTGTTGTTGCAAATCTAGCCGCCCGCAGCATCCTTAATGCATCTTCTCCAAACCTTTCACTTGGGTTGCCAACCGCCTTAACAACCTTATTCTTTAAATCACCCTGGCCATTAAACGGATCAATTAGAATGAATTGAGAGTTGAGAATTTTTTGAACCTTCCACTTTGAACCTTCCACTTTGAACCTTCCACTTTGAACTTTTTTTAAGGCCATTGCATTAACCGTAAAGTCTCGGCGCGACAAGTCTTCTTCCAGTGTTTTTCCCCATTCAACCTTGTCTGGGTGTCTTCTGTCTGAATATCCCGCCTCCGACCTATAAGTTGTTATTTCAACAACTTCACCATCAACTGGGATCCCAACAGTTCCAAATTGATTATTATAAAAAGCTCCTTTAAAAATTGCCAAAATCTCCTCCGGCTTTGCATTTGTGGCGAGATCCCAATCAGAAACATTTTTCCCAGCCAAAATATCCCGAACCGCACCACCCACCAAGACAACTTCATAACCAGCCGCATCAACCTGTTCTAAAATTTTGTCAACTGCTTCATATGTCATATTTAAATTATATCAGCACTTAAAGTGTACTTCCTGTTAAAATACTCAAAATGCAAGAATACAAATGGAAAATAAAATCCAAAGTTCCCCAGAACAAAAAAGGGGATTGGTTATTAAAATTACTAGCCCAAAACAGGAATTTAGATACCCCAAAAAAGCTTCAGAACTTTTTAAACCCCACAATTGAGCAAATTTTAGACGTAAAACCGACGCAAATGGAAAAAGGCAAAAAAAGAATTGCCCAAGCAATACAAAATAAAGAAAAAATAGTAGTTTATGCCGACTACGACGCCGACGGTCTTTGTGCAACAGCCATAATGTGGGAAACACTTTTCGACCTAGGCGCGGATGTTATGCCTTATGTTCCACACAGAATAAAAGAAGGGTACGGAATGTCCATTGAGGCAATTTCTGAAATGGCCAAAAAAGGAGTAAAGCTCATAATTACAGTAGACCAAGGGGTAACAGCAGTCAAGCAAGTTGAACACGCCAAAAAACTCGCAATAGATGTTATTATCACCGACCATCATGTGCTGCCCGAAAAAACTCCAGACCCTTTTGCGCTTGTCCACTCGACTGCGCTATGCGGTGCAGGTGTTGCTTGGAGATTTTGTTGGGAAATAGTAAAAGAACTAAAAGGGGAGTACGAAGAAAAACTAATGCAAAAGTTAGAGCTTGCTGCCCTGGCAACTATTGCCGATCTAGTTCCTTTAGTCGGTGGCTCCAGAGCCATTGTTAAATTTGGCTTAGAAAAACTTACAAAAACAAAAAGGCCAGGAATATTGGCACTTATGCGGACATCTAAAGTAAAAGGAGCAATAGGAACCTACGAGATCGGCCATATTTTGGCACCCCGTATAAACGCTATGGGTAGACTTGAACATGGTTTGGATTCGTTGAGGCTAATTTGCGCCAAAAATCAAAAGCAGGCAGACGAACTTGCCAAGCTTTTAACCAAAACAAACACTAAAAGGCAAGATTTAACAATAAAAGCCGTAGAATCGGCTTTTCCCATGATAGAAGCCCAAACTTTAATTGGCGTGGTTTCCCACGAAAGTTGGCATGAGGGGGTAATTGGTTTGGTAGCATCAAGGCTTGTTGAAGCCCACCATAGGCCGATGATTGCAATATCTAAAGGCCAAGAACTTTCCAAAGGCTCGGCAAGATCCATTCCCGGTTTTAACATAATAGAAGCAATCAGGGAATCATCTGAATTTTTAGTCGATGCAGGTGGTCATCCTATGGCTGCCGGTTTTACCATAAAAACAGAACATATAGAAATTTTCAAATCAAGAATCACAAAGTTTGCACAAAGGACAATAACTGAAGAAATCTTGGTAAAGAAGCTGGATATTGAATGCGAGCTAGACCCAGAAGATATCACCTTTGAAAATTTCAAAATAATTCAATCCTTCCAACCATACGGTATGGGAAACCCCTCGCCATATTTTGTAACCAAAGGTATGACAGTTGAGGATGTGAGAACAGTAGGTCAGGAGAGTAAACATCTTAAACTCCAGCTAGACGGCTTTTCTGCAATTGCATTCAACATGGGAAGTTTTGGCGCCGAAATTCGCCCTGGTTACCAACTAGACGTTGTCTATTCGCCAGAAGAGGACAAATATGCAAACAACCGCACCCTCCAGCTAAAAATTAAAGACATCAAAGTTCAGAACTAGACATTTCTGTTGTCTACAGACCATCCGCGCCTCACCTCTGGTCTCTTGGTTGCTGTTTCAAAAACAGGCTCTTTTACTATTCCGTGATATAAATCTGGGTCTAAATCAATTCCATATCTAGAATCCGCAACAGCATGGGCAATAGTATCCAAGTCATTATCACTCCAAGGTAAACCATCCCGACCATTACTAGTAACAGCTTCTATTATTTCTGCAGGTTTTTCACCAAAACCTCCATTACCTTCTGTCATTTTAAATTCACCTCCTTTGCCATAAAAAAAACCTCCCATCTTTGGGAGGTAATTCCTTTCTTGTCTTAAAGTTTGCCTTTAAGCCATTACCTCCCCGAGGCTCTTGCTACCAAGCAAGAGAACCCAAGTAAGAAGAGTAAGGACTAAAAGATTTAAAACCATTGTCAAAAATACTATCAAACTCTGGAATTAAAAGTCAAATTCGAGTAAAATTGACCGAGTCGAACAATCCATTTATGCATCGCCTCTACATAAAAGATACAGTTGAAAAAATAGATGAAAAAGTTACAATCTATGGTCGTATTCAAACGATCAGAGATTACGGTAAACTTATGTTTCTGGACCTAAAAGACGAAACGGGTCTTGTCCAGGCTGTTTCGCGCGAAAAGCACGAACTTTCCGAAGGAGACATTGTAAAAATAGAAGGTACAGTTAAAAAAAGACCCGAAAATCTCCAAAACAAAAATTTAGAAACAGGCACTGTCGAAATCCAAATTGAAAGCTTAGAGAAAATTTCCAAATCTCTTGTCCCACCCATCCCTCAAGACACAGATGGTTACGAAATCGAAGAGAACTTAAGGCTTAAATACCGCTACATCGATCTGCGTAGGGAAAGAATGCAAAAAAACTTAAGGCTTAGGCATCAAGTCGCCTCACTCGCCCGGCAATTTCTAAACGACGAAGATTTTGTGGAGGTGGAAACTCCATATCTTTCTAAAACCACACCCGAAGGCTCCCGTGATTTTCTTGTTCCCTCCAGGCTTCACCCTGGCACATTTTATGCACTCACCCAATCCCCTCAGCAGTACAAACAAATGTTAATGCTTTCGGGTTTTGAAAAATATTACCAGTTTGCCAGGGCATTTCGAGATGAAGACCTAAGGGCAGATAGGCAATTTGAACACACACAAATAGACATTGAAATGGCATACGTCCAACGAGAAGATGTTATGGATCTAATTGAAAGAATGTACATAAAAATAGCAAAAAAACTCGGCAAAAAATTATTAAATGAAAAATTTCCGGTCATCAAATACGAAGATGCTATGAAAAAATATGGGGCAGATAAATTTGACATGCGCGAAGGCAAAGACCAAAAAGATCCAAATCTTTTAGCTTTTGCCTGGGTTGTAGATTTTCCGCTTTTAGAATACGACAAAGAAGAAAAAAGATATACCTTCACCCATAACCCTTTTTGCTCACCAAAAGAAGAAGGTGTTAAAGATTTGATGGCAGAAAAAAATTTAGACAAGCTAAGTTCCTACCAATATGATTTGGTATTAAACGGTGAAGAAGTAGGCGGTGGCAGCATTCGTATTACAGACCCAAAAATCCAAAGACAGGTTTTCAAGGTCATGGGGTACTTGCCAAAAAGAATAGAAAATGAATTTGGTCACTTGTTAAATGCTTACGAATATGGGGCGCCAAAACACGGAGGAATTGCCATGGGATTAGATAGGTTCTGTGCTATTCTTGCAGGCGAATCAAGCATTCGAGAGGTCATTGCATTCCCAATGTCCAAATCCGGAACAACAGCAGTTATGACTGCTCCCACAGAAGCCAACGAAAAAGCCCTCAAAGAACTTAAAATTAAACTGCTGTGAGCGTACCCCGCATATCAATTGCCATTTTAATTGTTATTCTGGCATGTCTTGTTTTTCTTTCCCCATCGATACCGGTTAGTGCCACAAACAATAAAATAGCCCCCGCAAAAGAAGAAATACCCGCACTAAATTCTTATCCTCAAAAACTAGATCCATTTCAACAAACACCTCCAATTTCGGCAAGCTCCGCAGTAGTTATAGATGCCAAAACTGGAGTTACACTTTTTGAAAAAGACCCATTGGCACGTCTCTTGCCAGCGTCAACCGTCAAACTTATGACAGCACTTGTCGCACTGCAAAAATGCTCACCAGAAAAACTTGTCACAATTGGTGATGTCGAAAAAGAACCCAACGTAATGGGTCTGCAGACCGGAGACGTTATCTCCGTAAAAAATCTGCTTTATGGGCTTTTAGTTTTTTCTGCAAACGACGCCGCTCTTGCTCTTTCATATTCTTGCGATACAACAACCCAAGACTTTGTAAATGAAATGAACCTTAAAGCGAGGGAGCTGCAAATGAAAAGTACCCATTTTACAAACCCAATCGGTTTTGATAGTGAGGGAGAATTTACAACAGCAAAAGACCTAGCTAAACTGGCAAAAGTTGCAGTCGCCAATCCGCTAATTGCAAAAATTGTCGCAACCAAACAAACAGTTGTAACCGATGCTACTGGTCAAAAAACATACTTTCTGCAAAATATCAACGAGCTTCTTGGGCAAGTTGCAGGTGTCGAAGGGGTAAAAACGGGAGAAACAAAAGGATCCCTTCAGGTATTAATTACCCAAACTACAAGAGAAGGCAACACAATTATTGTAGTGGTTTTATCCTCAGCCGATAGGTTTGCTGATTCAAAACAGTTGATAGAATGGGCTTTTGCAAATCATAAATGGACCAAACCTTAATTTCTTCACTGTAGCCATTTTTCATCCACGGCAGCAACATAAGCTTTCAATCCATCTACTCCTTCAAAAACATAAATAGGCTGCAAAAAGTCGCCTGCATTGGCGCTTTCTACGTATCCCAAAGAAACCTTAAGAATTGTTATTTGCTTTAAATTTACATCTTTATTAAAAAAACCAAGGCCATTTTTTAAATCTTCAAATGCAAGATCAGCCCCGCGCAGCGGATAAGAGGCAAACTTTTGTTTCAAAATCGGGGCAGGATTTGCCTTTGCAAACACGACTTTTCGTCCCCAAACCAAAGCAGATATACCAGCCTCACCATCTTTATGCCAATAAACAGGCACTTTATCCAAATCTTGTCTTAAAAAATCTACCCGTACCAAATTGGCGCTGGCCAAAGAATTAACTTCAGAAAGTTTCGTTCCGTCTATTCTCATCTTTTTTGTAACTATTTTATCTTCCGGATAGTCACTAAGACTAATCCCGTAATTTTCAAAAAAATCAAAAGCAGCATCCAAAGCACCTTTTTCGTCGTTTGGGTGGCTGGCAATAATTTCTTGGTTATTAATATAGTCCGACTCCATAGTAAAATTTCCGCTTATAGAATCGATGGTTAATTTTCTACTTGGGTCTTTTGTATCAACAAACTTGTAGACTCCAGTGGAAATTTCTTCTGGGGTGTTTTCGAATTCAATAGCACGTGCTCTTTGCAGCATTTTCTCTGTAGTTCCAAAAGAAGAAGCCTCATACCCCAGTGAAAAAACTTTCGCAGAATCACCCAAGTTTTCAAATCCGCCAGAAATTGTTTGGAGATCGTATAAAACACCAGCCTTTGCGCTAAAGCCATCTTTTAAATCGATTTTTGGTAATTTTCCAAAAGAAACAGTTGCAGGCAAAGGAGCAGGAGGGAATATAGCATTTTTGATGTTTTTAAAAATTCCCAAAAAAACCAAAAGCGCAACAACAAAAGAAATTCCCAAGATTATCCAGATAAAAGCTTTCTTAGAAAAAAATGCGGCGTCTGTTAAAGAGGACATGATACAATTTTAGCATGGAAAATGTCCGAGTTAGAATAGCCCCTTCGCCCACAGGCGTACCTCATATTGGCAACACCAGAACCGTACTTTTTAACTGGCTTTTTGCCAAGCAGAAAAAAGGCAAATTTATAGTAAGAGTCGAAGACACAGATCAACAAAGATTGGTGCCCGGTGCTTTGGAAAAAATCTTAGAAATCTTAGAATTTCTTGGCCTTTCATGGGATGAAGGCCCAAAAGTCGGCGGCAAGCTTGGCCCATACATTCAATCCGAAAGGAAAGAACTCTATCAAAAATATACAGAGGAATTGGTTCAAAAAAAGCTGGCCTACAATGATGAAGGGGCAATTCGGTTTAAAGTTGAAAAAGGAAAAAACTTGGCCTGGAACGATTTAGTACATGGCGAGATCTCCTTTAACTCGGATGTTATAGAGGATTTCGTGATTCTAAAATCCGATGGTTTTCCAACCTATCATCTTGCAGTTGTTGTAGATGACCATTTAATGGAAATTTCAGATGTACTGCGAGGAGACGAGTGGATATCGTCTACCCCCAAACACTTAATGTTATATGAAGCTTTCGGTTGGAAGCCACCCAACTTTGGCCACCTTCCGGTAATTGTTGGCCCGGACAAACAAAAACTTTCCAAGCGTCATGGAGCAATGTCAATTTTAGATTATCGCGACCAAGGTTATTTACCCCAAGCCCTTATAAACTTTATGGTACTTTTAGGCTGGTCTGCACCCGCAGAAGTAGTAAGAGGAAAATTAGGAGAAAAAGAAAAAGAACTATTTTCCCCAGAAGAACTAATCAAGATTTTTTCCATCGATCGTATTAATACCACAAGCCCAGTTTTCAACCTAGAAAAGTTAAATTGGTTCAACAAAAAATATATTCAAAATTTAAAAGTAGAAGAACTAACTCAAAAAGTACAAAGTTTCACCAAATCCAAAATCGAAAACCAAAAATTAGCAAAAATCGTCAACCTTGTTCGTGACCATATGACGACTCTTGCTGATTTTGAAAAATACGCCCAGATTTTTTTTGAAAAAGGCGACCAAAACCCTCCAGAAAAAGAAAAAATCGAAAATGCCAAAGAAGCAATCAAATCTGTAGAAAAGTGGAATGAAGAATCGATAGTCCAAACACTTGAAAAATGGTCACAAGCCCACAATTTGCAAGGGGGAGAATTTAAAAATACACTACGCCTTTCCGTTTTTGCAGGTAATACTCCTCCCATATATCAAAGCCTGGCCGCACTTGAAAAAGAAGAGGTTTTAAAAAGGCTTGATGATGCTCTTAATCAATAATGCAAATTTACAATACATACTCCCGCAAGTATGAGCCACTTAACCTTGGTCAAAAAATAGGAATTTACGTTTGCGGAATAACTCCATACGACACGACCCATCTGGGACACGCTTTTACTTTTTTAGCCTATGACGTTCTGATTAGATACTTAAGATTTGCAGGTGCAAAAGTAACCTATGTCCAAAATGTGACAGACATCGACGATCCGCTTTTTGAAAAAGCCAGGCAATTAAATATCAATTGGAAGAAACTGGGAGACAAAGAAACAAATTCACATTTGGCAAATATGGATTTGTTACATGCGCTGCGTCCAGACCATTTTGTTAAAGTCACCGATCATATCCAAGAGATAATCAAAGTCGCCAGTGCACTAGTTGAAAAAGATTTGGCCTATGTCAAAAAAAGCGCTGTATATTTTGAAGTTAAAAAATACAAAAAATTCGGCCACCTTTCAAAACTAAAGTATATTCGAATGTTAAAACTGGCAAACGAAAGAGGCAATTTTCCAAATGACCCTGAAAAAAAAGATCCTCTGGATTTTGTACTTTGGCAAACATCCAAACCAGACGAACCCAAATGGGATTCTCCCTGGGGAATGGGAAGACCAGGATGGCATATAGAATGCTGTGCGATGAGTCTTAAATATCTCGGCCCAACAATAACAATCCATGGGGGAGGGGAAGATTTAATATTTCCTCACCACGAAGCAGAAATGGCAATTGCACAAAATTATACTGGTAAAAAATTTGTTAAAACTTGGATGCATACGGAAGCGGTTTATATGCACAAAGAAAAAATGAGTAAGTCGCTTGGCAATATTGTTTTAATTGGTGACCTTTTAAAAAAATATTCTCCGGAAGTTATCCGTTTTTATTTAATTTCAAACCATTACAGAAAACGTCTAAATTACAATGAAAATGAACTAATCAGGGCTGTTGAAACTTATAAATTACTCACTCAGACATCAAACAAAGGAAAAGTCTTAAACTTTCGAAGCACAAAAAAACTAATGCCAACCTTTTTCGAAAAAATGGACGACGATTTAAACATACCCAAAGCCATTGAAGAAATTATAAAAATCGCAAATTCCAAAAATCCTCACAAAGCATCTATTGTAAAAACGTGCCTCACAATTTTAGGATTATAAAAATTCTGCATCATTTAAAATCTCAAAGTTCTTATTCTTTGATTTTTCGCCGGACAAAAGCACCACAGCGCTCTTTTTCACTTTAAAATATTCCGCAAGAGCTTCAACTATTGCTTTGTTTGCCCTACCTTCAAGGGGCGGTTGGTTAACATAGACATGGAGATTTTCAAAAAGGTCTTTTTCTATTCTTGGCCTTTTTGAATTAGGGTGAGCAATAACCAACACCTGCATAAGCTTGAATTATTATAACGGATTATCCAAAGCGCCCTGGCGCAAGCTATTGCCCCAAGTTTATCGAAGAGTTGACGATTTCCGACGATGAGGGCAACCTGCCCAACAACAAGGTCGGCGCTTTCCAACAATAAGCTCTGTGCGCGTCCTCTCAACGTGCTGCTGTCTGGTTTCCGACTTTTTAACGGAGGTCACCCAGCAGATCCATTCATTGCGCGCAAGTGGCGTAATATCCTCCCATGCAGCTAGCGCCACTGGATCAGAAGCAAGAGCCTTTCGTAAATCCGTTGGCACTTTGTGCACCGCTTCTATTTTCGTCATAAGCTTATTTTA
>CAYGDE010000022.1:0-4414 GCA_964348615.1 uncultured Gammaproteobacteria bacterium
GTAATTATCAATAAAAATATTGCCCAAAATTTAGGGTATCCGGAATACGAAACAGGGGAGGGCTACACACTATCAGACGACCAATATCTTGTGGGAACAGCAGAACATTCAATTGTGCCAATCCACATGAATCAAACTTTTCAACAAAAAGATCTCCCCCGCCGTTACGCCGGATTTTCAACAGCTTTTAGAAGAGAAGCAGGTTCTTACGGAAAAGACACAAAAGGCATATTTCGGGTTCATCAATTTGACAAAGTTGAAATGGTTTCTTATGTTATGCCCGAAGATGAGGACAAAGAGCACGAATACCTGCTTTCTTTAGAAGAAAAAATCGTTGGAGGCTTAGAACTTCCCTATCAAGTCATTAAACAATGTACAGGAGACCTTGGTTTCCCAACAGCCAGAAAATACGATATTGAAACATGGATTCCGTCTCAAGAAAAATATCGTGAGACCCATTCCGCATCTACAAACAGTGATTTTCAATCCAGAAGATTAAACATCAAATACAATGCAAAAGGCCAAACAGGTTATGTATACATTCTCAATGCAACGGCAGTAGCCGTTGGCAGAATATTAATTGCCATTTTGGAAAATTACCAACAAAAAGATGGTTCAATTTTAGTCCCAATTGTCCTTCAAAATTACGTTGGTTTTAACAAAATCCCACGCAATTAAACTTTGATAATTAGCCCTCATTTAGGTTAAAATTAACTTCCGGTGAAATCAAACCTGTCCGAAGAGGAAGAGCGTCTTAAAAAAAGGAACAGAATCAAAAGGCTGTCGCCAAAAGTTCATAAAATAGCCCATGAGTCCGGTAGGTCTACCAAAAGCTTATGGGCAAAAATTGTACAAAGGAGCAAGCATGTTTAACATACTTTCCAAAATTTTAGATTCGAACGAAAAACAAGTTGTCAAATTGCAGCCAATTGTCGATGATGTCAATTCTTTGGAGAAAAAGTTTGAAAAATTAACCGACGCCAAACTCAAAGAAATAACCGCTCAACTTCGTCTTCGCCATCAGCGCGGAGAATCGCTAGACGATTTATTGCCTGAAGCATACTCGGCAGTGCGTGAAGCTTCCAAAAGAACGCTTGGCATGCGCCATTTCGACGTTCAAGTTTTGGCAGGTGTCGCACTTCATCAAGGTAAAATTGCAGAACAAAGGACAGGGGAAGGTAAAACCTTAACCGCCTCACTCCCCCTTTACCTAAACGCCCTTTCCCAAAAAGGTGTGCACTTAGCAACTGTTAATGATTATCTCGCGCGTGTAGGTCTTGGCTGGATGGGCCCAATTTATACGGCTCTTGGTGTTTCTGCAGGCGTAATTATGCAAGAGGCTGCATTTATTTACGACCCAAAGTACGAAGACAAAAAACAAATAGACTGGAGACTTCGCCACCTCAAGCCAGTTTCCAAAAAAGAAGCCTACGATGCTGATATTACTTATGGTACCAACAACGAATTCGGTTTTGATTATCTGCGCGACAACATGGTTTGGAATCTTAACCAAATGTCACAGCGTGCACACAACTTTGCTATTGTCGACGAAGCCGACTCAATTCTAATCGACGAGGCAAGGACACCGCTAATTATTTCTGCCCCATCCGCTCAAGCAACAGAAAAATATTTTCAGTTTGCCAAATTGGTTAATGAACTTTCCGCCGATACCGATTACGTAATGGATGAAAAGTTAAAAACGGCAAACCTTACAGAACATGGAATTTCAAAAGTAGAAAAAAGACTTGGTGTTGAAAATCTTTACGAAAAAGATTTTGCCAGCATTCATCACATTCAACAGGCACTTCGCGCTCGAACTCTTTTTGCAAAAGACAAAGATTATGTTGTTAAAGATAACGAAATAATAATAGTCGACGAATTTACCGGAAGGCTTATGCCCGGAAGACGCTGGTCTGAAGGTCTTCACCAGGCAATCGAGGCCAAAGAGGGTGTTAACGTACAACAGGAATCCCAAACGTTGGCCACAATTTCATTTCAAAATTATTTCCGTCTTTACACCAAACTTGCCGGAATGACAGGGACAGCAGCAACCGAAGCGGAAGAGTTTCACAAAATCTACAAGGTAGAAGTTTTAACAATCCCAACTAACAAGCCGATGGTAAGAGATGACGAGAAGGATGTCGTTTACAAAACAACAAAAGCAAAATTTACAGCAATCGCTGTGGGGGTTGACAAAATACACGAATCAGATCGTCCGGTGTTAATTGGTACCACCTCGATAGAAAAAAACGAAATGCTCTCTGGGCTTTTAAAACGGAAAGGTATAAAACATCTTGTTTTGAATGCTAAAAACCATCAAAAGGAAGCAGAAATAATTGCGGATGCGGGCAGGAAAGGTTCAGTCACTCTTGCCACTAACATCGCCGGCCGGGGGGTAGACATTATTCTTGGAGGTCCGGCGCCAACAGACAAATTAGGTAGGCCCACAACAAAAGGAAAAGAATACGACAAATGGAAAAAAGAACATGATGAAGTTGTTAAGCTGGGCGGCCTGCATGTTGTAGGAACCGAACGCCACGAAGCAAGACGCATAGACAACCAGCTTCGGGGTCGGGCTGGTCGTCAAGGGGATCCGGGTTCTAGCAAGTTTTATATTTCTTTAGAAGACGAAATTATGCGTCTTTTTGGCGGCGATCAGATAGCAAGGATAATGACAGCCTTCAAACTGCCGGAAGACACCCCAATAGAACATGGTATGGTAGGCAAAGCAATAGAAAATGCTCAGGTCAAGGTCGAAACCCACAATTTCGACATTAGGAAACATTTGGTTGAATACGACGACATCGCCAACAAACAAAGAGAAATTGTTTACGGAATGCGAAGAGATGTCTTGGAAGCGCAAGGCGACAAGGAAAAGGCCCAGAAAATAAGGGATGAAATTTTAGACAAAATCGACAATGAAATTGAAAACCTCGTTTTGGCAAGCGCTGCAGAGGGTATTTCGCAAAAGGAAAACGAACGAATAATTAAAGAATTTTCAACAATTATCCCTTTTGATACTGCGTCTGCAAATAAACTTGCCCAAGATACTAAAAAGTTGACTAATCCAGAAGATCTTTCTAAATTTCTTAAAAACGTAGCTAGTCAGATTTATGAAACCAGGGAAAAATCGCAAGGTGAAAAAGTCGCAAGGGACATCGAAAAATTTACAAACCTTTCAGTAATCGATACTCTTTGGATTCAACACCTAGACACTCTGGACGATCTTCGTGAAGGCATTGGTCTGCGCGCAGCCGGCCAAAGGGATCCGCTTGTGGAATACAAACAAGAAGCATTTTCGCTTTTTGAAAAACTAATTGCTTCCATCGACTACGAAATTGTTCATAGAATATTCAAAATCCAAATTAACCAACAACCGCAAATCGAGCAAATAGAAGAGCAAGGTATCGAGGTCCACGAAGAACCAAAATTGGCAAATGATGAATCGCCGACAGCAAACAGAGAACAAAATCCCGATGAGCAATCTACGGTAAACGATGAACGACCGGAAAAAGACCCAATGGAACTGTCCGACGAAGAGTTAGATGCAGAAATCGCAAGACTGGAGGCTCAAGAACAAGGAATTGCCTCGCAAGGAACTGGCCAGGGAATCGGTTTGTTAAACAAGCCTCTCCGTATCCAAAAAGTCGGCCGTAACGATCCTTGTCCGTGCGGAGCCATTAATCCCGAAACTAAAAAACCCTACAAATACAAAAAGTGCGGCATGATAGGCGCCCCTTATCATAAAGGTTAATTGACACAACAACCTATTTGGCTCAATACTTAATTTAATGCTCAAAAAAAATCGGGGAATTGCACACCTTGCATTGCTGCTTTTTATCCCCTTAATTGTATTAACAATAACGACAACCAGAGCAGGCCGCTATGCCTATTTGACAGCCCAGCACATTTCTTATAACTTGGGTGCAAACCTTAACAACATTGCTACCGACAGCTACGTGCAGTTCATAAACTCCCAGAACGAACAAGCAAACAACGGCCAGTCAATTTTTTTAAACAAAGTAATAAATACAGCCCACACAGCAAGCTCAAATATAAGCGTGCTGGGTGAGACCGCAAACGTCGATGACAATAAATGGATAGAAGTCGACCTATCCGAACAAAAACTATATATGAAAGACCATGGAAACGTTGTCAACAGTTTTTTAATCTCCAGCGGTAAATGGTCTCCAACCCCACAAGGCGAGTGGCGCGTTTGGACAAAAATAAGATCCGCGCGTATGAAAGGCGGTTCAAAAGCACTTGGCACTTTCTACGACCTCAAAAATGTACCTTACACCATGTACTACAATCAGGGCTACGGGGTTCATGGCGCCTACTGGCATAATAACTTTGGCCACCCCATGAGCCATGGCTGTATTAACATGAAGCCCGAAGAAGCAGGAGTAGTTTT
>CAYGDE010000022.1:4514-9580 GCA_964348615.1 uncultured Gammaproteobacteria bacterium
GCCATCCAAGGCCTAACCGAATTTTTGCCTGTATCTTCTACGGGCCATTTAATAATTTTTGAACATCTTTTTGGTGCTTCGCAAAAAAACTTTGGCTTAGCATTTGACGCATCTTTGCACCTGGGCACACTAATAGCCGTTTTGATTTATTTTGCAAAGGATTATTTAGAAGTTTTAAATTTTAAAAACGGACTTTTTGTCAAACTTGCAATCGGAACTGCCCCAGCTGCTCTTTTAGGTTTACTTTTCGAAAATTCAATAGAGACTAGTTTCAGGTCATTAATGCTAATTGGTCTTGCACTTATTGCATTTTCCCCCGTGATGGTTTTTGCAGAAATTTATGGCAAAAAAAATAAACAATCTCAAATATCACCAATCCACTCACTAATTATTGGTGTTGCCCAATCTATTGCCCTCATTCCAGGAATTTCGCGCTCCGGTGCAACAATATCAATGGGCTTATTTTTAGGCCTAAGGCGAGACCAAGCCGCAAAATACGCTTTTATGCTTTCCGGCCCAATTATTGCTGGTGCGGGAGCGAAAAAATTTCTAGAGGTTTTAACAAGCAAAAATCTTGCCGGCCAAGATATAGCATTTTTTGCATGCGGAATGTTATCTGCTGCCATTTTTGGTTATCTGACAATTAAATACTTTATTAAGTTTTTACAAATAAACAATATGTTCCCTTTTGTAATATATAGGGTTGTTTTGGGCATAATCCTCATAGCTTCAGCCTTTTCCCTCTAAAATCAGATATAATTCAACAAAATATGGAGATTGTCGAAAAAATAGCCGAATTAAAAGACAGGTTTAAAATTATTGCCGCCAAATTTGACCCGGATGAAAAAGAGCAGGAAAAGCTTCAATTGGAAGCAAAAAGCATGAAACCTGGTTTCTGGGACGACCAAAAAGAGGCGCAAAAAGTCACGAAACGAATGGCAGATATCCAAAAGGATGTCGAAACATTTACATCTATCCAAAAACAGCTGCAGGAAGCCGATGGTCTTATGGCAATCGCCCAAGATGATGCAAATCTCCAAAAAGAGATGGAAAAAGAAATTAAGTCTCTGGAAAACCAAATCGAGAGCCTGGAGGTTAAAATGTTTCTTTCAGATCCACACGATCAAAGCTATGCAATTGTTTCCATTCATTCTGGCCAAGGTGGAACGGAAGCTATGGATTGGGTAGAAATGCTTAAGCGTATGTATGAAAAATACTTTACTTCCCAAAGGTGGCCATTTGAAATTGTCGATGAGATTGCGGGGGAAGAAGCTGGTCTTAAGACTATAACATTTGAAGTTAGCCAAGAATATGCTTATGGTCTTTTAAAAAATGAGGCAGGGGTCCACCGTTTAGTCAGGCAGTCCCCATTTAATGCAGCCGGTCTAAGGCAAACATCTTTTGCTCTCGTTGAGGTCATGCCCGAAATCGAAGAAGATGCGGATATAGAAATCAAACCTGAAGATTTAGAATTCGCAGCGTTTCGGTCTGGAGGCCACGGCGGGCAAAACGTTAATAAAGTTTCAACGGCAGTTCGTCTCAAGCACATTCCAACAGGCATTGTTGTAACTTGTCAGACCCAAAGATATCAAGCACAAAACCGGGAAAACGCCCTCAAATTGCTGAAAGCAAAGCTCTGGATTTTAAGGGAAAAAGAGGAAAAGGAAGAAAAAGATAAGCTAAAAGGATCGCATGTGCTTCCAGGTTGGGGGAATCAAATTCGCTCCTACGTATTGCACCCCTATAAAATGGTTAAAGATCTTAGGACAAACTATGAAACTTCCGACGCGCAGAGTGTTTTAGACGGAAATTTGCAGGAATTTATCAAACACGAAATTTCACTTTAACTCTCTTGCTCAACTTTGCACCGCTGATATATAATTACCAATAATTCACAAAAATTTAAATGGACAAGGATAAAACCATTACTGCCTCCGATCTTCGCCCCATAGAAAAGACTTCCAAGCTAAATATACAAAACGTCATACCAGTTTTAATTATTATAGTAGTCGTTGGTTTAGGCATAGTTACGGGGCTTGTGGCTTCGTCTCGGAATAAAAGTGCAGCCCAAAGCGCATTATCCCAAGACCAAAACCTTCCAAATGAAGTTAAAGAGTCTTTTAACCAAACTTTCAAAGACGAGGCTGAAGGGACTATAGAAAAAAATGACCAGCTCGACAAATACGCTCAAGGAACTCACAAACTTGTAAGGCCAGGCGGAGAAGATCAAACAGCATTTTTGACATCTTCCGTTTTAGATCTAGACCAATATTTAGGCAAAAAAGTCAAAGTATTCGGAGAAACCTTCGGATCCTCGCAAGTTGGATGGTTAATGGATGTTGGAAAAGTAGAAGTCCAGTAACCAATTTCCTGCCAATGATAGAATTTATAAACGTTACTAAAAAATACCCAAACGGTCATATTGCCATCGACGATGTAAATCTTAAAATAGATGATGGCGAATTTGTTTTTATTGTTGGGCCATCAGGCGCAGGCAAATCTACACTTTTAAGGCTAATAACCTTAGAAATTCTTCCTACTTCCGGCCAAATTACAATAAATGGCGAAAATATATTAAAGATACCTTCGGCAAAAATACCATTCTTGCGAAGAAGGGTAGGGACTGTTTTCCAAGATTTTAAACTTCTTTTAAATAGGACCGTTTTTGAAAACGTAGCAGTTCCACTGGAGGTACTTTCCCAAAAAGATTCTGCAATCGAAAAACAAGTTTCCGAAGTATTGGAAAAGGTTAATATCTTGGACAAAGCAGATAGTTTTCCGGCACAACTTTCCGGAGGGGAAGTCCAAAGGACAGCAATTGCCAGAGCAATTATTTCCAAACCTGCAATTCTTCTTGCAGACGAACCGACTGGCGATTTAGACCCAAAAACATCTCAAGATGTTGTTGAACTATTGGAAAAGATAAACAAAAATGATAAAACAACAATAATTATGGCCACACACAATGAAGCAGTCGTAAACCATTTCAAAAAAAGAGTAATTGTTCTTAAAGCGGGTAAAGTCGAAAAAGACGAGAAAGAAGGGAAATATGACGCAGGTTAAAAGCACCCTAAAGCTGCTTCGAAGGAGTCCGTATCAAGCACTAGCAGCCACTCTGGCTATGGCTCTTACTTTTTTAATAGCCTCGATTTTTGTAGTTTTGACAGTAGGCGGCCAAATTATTTTAAATTACTTCGAACAAAGGCCAGAACTGCATATTTTTTTCAAAGAAGAAACCCCAGAGGACAAAATCCAACAAATTGCCGACGCCGCAAAATCTACAGGTTTTGTTAAAGATGTGAAATATATTTCCAAAGATGAAGCACTCGCAATCTACAAAGAAAGATTTAAAGATGACCCAGAGTTAACAGAGTCTGTAACCTCCGATTTCTTGCCGCGTTCAATTTTGGTTTCAGTCACAAAACCGGAAGGAGTTATAGAAATTACCAAAGCTGTTAGTGGCAAACCAGAGGTAGAAAAAGTAGCAAGTATCTCCGAAAAAGCCATAGAAAATCTCACCAGTACAATAAAAATCTTGCGGTTCGGCGGCATAATTTTCGTAGCAACCCTAAGTGCAGTATCCTTCCTTATTATAATAATGGTTATTGGGATGAGAATTGCACTGCGGCGTGAAGAAATTTCGATTATGAGTCTTGTTGGAGCAACGAAATGGTTTATCGCCAAACCGTTCTTCTTAGAAGGGGCTCTTTATGGTTTTCTCGGAGCAACTATTGCTACTTTCACAACTTACACAATACTTCTTTTTTACTCACCCAGTATTCAAGAGTTTTTAAACCCAATTCAAGTTTTTCCGATTGCCTGGCAATTTTTCATTTATCTATGGATAACCGAAGTGCTTATTGCTGCGACAATAGGCATTGTTGGGTCGCTGATTGCTCTTTTTAGATACCTTAAGATTAAATGAAAAAACTTCTAGTATTATTGGCACTGCCAATAATACTGCTTGCTATCTCCAGCTCAAAAATCCTTGCAACCGAACTTTCAGATTGTGAAAAAGACGATATACCTGGCGACAAAGTTTCCGATTGTATCAAACTGCTTGCCCAAAAAGTTACAGATCTTGGCAGTCAAAAAAAGACTCTTTCTTCGCAAATTACCCAATTCGACACTCAAATTAAATTAACCCAGACCAAAATCTCCGATGCACAAGCAACAATCGACCTGCTTGAAAAAGAAATAAATGTTTTAGGTTACAGAATTAGTTATGTTAACGAATCTGTAGATAAAGTAGAAAAACTCCTAAAACAGAGAATAGTAGCAACATACCAGCAGGGGTTTATTTCCAACTTAGAAATCATTTTAACCTCCTCCGATTTTTCAGATCTCATCTTAAGAACTCAATATCTTAAAGATGTACAGGAAAACGACAAAAAAATGCTGGCAAGTCTCCTGCAAACTAAAACCGATTATGCAAACCAAAAAGACGAAAGGGAAACAAAGCAAGCGGCCATAGAAGACAACAAGAAAAAACTCTTAGGGCTAAAAACCAGCCTAGACTCTCAAAAAGCAGAAAAGCAAGCTTTCCTGGAAGCTACTAAAAACGACGAAGCCAAATTCCAAAGACTGCTCGCCCAAGCCCAAGCCGAACAAGCGATTGTTTTTGGTGGAGGGTCGGATGTATTTATGAGGAACGTTGCCCAAGGTGATTCAATCGGTTCAATTGCTGCCCACAGTGCAAGTCCCGGCTGCTCAACAGGAGCCCACCTGCATTTCGAGGTCCATAAAAATAATTCTCTCCAAAATCCAAACGATTATCTAAAATCGGCTAGCTATTCATATTCTTATTCGCAAGAACAGCAAAGTTACTACGGTTCAATTAACCCTCACGGAGATTTGCCCTGGCCGCTATCCGAACCAATAACTATTCACCAAGGATACGGTTCCCACCCATTTGCTCAGCAATTTTATTCAGGCGGAATTCATACTGGTATTGATATGGATTCAAACACATCAGCTGTAAAATCGATAAAATCCGGCAAGCTTTATGGCGGGTCTTATAATTGTTCCAATGGAAAACTTTACTATGCCAAAGTTGAACACGACGA
>CAYGDE010000022.1:9680-10751 GCA_964348615.1 uncultured Gammaproteobacteria bacterium
CCAACCCGAAAAAAGTAATTCTAAAACTAAAATAGCCGCACTTTTAACTGGTTCTGGAGCTATAATAATAGGAACGTCAATTGCGTTCTTTCTATGGTATCGGAAAACTTTAGAAAAACCTTAAATTTATGGCTGCCGGTTCTTGTCTGGGCATCAGTTATATTTTATTTTTCATCCCAACCCCAAAAACATGTAAGCGAATTTTTTTTAGCAGATTTTTTGGTTAAAAAAGCTGCGCATGTGGGGGAATTTGCAATTTTATTCGTCTTAATTTATAGAGCCACCGGGAAAAAAATTCCGCTTTCTTTCTTGCTAACCATTCTTTATGCGGCCTCAGACGAATTTCACCAAACTTTTGTCCCAGGAAGGACTCCAAAACTATATGACATAATCGGTTTTGACATTACAGGGGCAAATATTGCAAGCTATGCACTATGGAAATTATCACAAAGGGCGAAAACGAAACAGAAAAATTAGGCCAAAACTTTGCAGGTAGCCTTAAAAATGGGGACGTTGTTGCCCTTTTTGGCAACCTTGGCGCTGGCAAATCAGTTTTTTCAAGAGGAATTGCAAGAGGTTTGGGCATAAATGAAAAAATTTCATCTCCTACATATGTTTTCATAAAGACATATAAAAAAGGTAAAACTGTGCTCCATCATATAGACCTGTATAGATCACAAGGCACTGCAGATCTTGAAGCACTCGGGCTGGATGAAGTATTCCAAAATGATGCAATTGTTCTTATAGAATGGGCAGAAAAAATACAAAAAAATTTACCCCAAAAAACAATTAAAGTTTATATAGAAAAAATCGATGATAAAAAAAGAAAAATAAAAATTACCTACCCGGATCTCGACAAGGCCGCCGAAATTTTAAAATCTGGCGGTGTTGTAATCTTTCCAACCGACACCGTCTACGGTATAGGCAGTATTTTCAACAGTGTAAAAGCAGTCAAACGTATTTATAAAATAAAAGGCAGGGAAAAAACCCAAGCATTTCCAATTTTAGTTTCAAGTATCCAAGAAGCCAAAAAGATTGCCCAAATAAACGCTGTTGCGCAAGATTTAATGC
>CAYGDE010000023.1:0-5411 GCA_964348615.1 uncultured Gammaproteobacteria bacterium
TAATTATTTAAAAGCATTTTCACGTATCGCTTCAATTTCTTCTATTTCTTTTGGAAGTTTGGTAGTAGTGTAAACAAGTTTGGCAAGTGGTTGACGTACTTTTATGTTGTTTTCCTTTCTTTTAGCATGCACCTCGGAAACGATTTGGCGAGCCCATTTCATGTCTTTTTCTAACTGATTGTCAATTACTTTTTCGTCAACTTTGGGCCAATCTGTTAGATGGACAGATTCGCTACCTGTGAGATTGGTATAAATTTCTTCGGTAATAAACGGAATTAGTGGGGCAATTGCTTGAGTGTATTTGGTTAAAACTTCCCACATTGTTTGGTAGGCAAAATTTTTGTCTTGCTGGTTTTTGGCAGTTGGCCCTACCCTCTCTCTCGTTCTTCTTATGTACCAGAGCGACAAATCGTCCATAAAAGCAGTCATTTGAACAACTAATTCCATCGGGTCGAATTTTTCGTAACCTTTTTGAGCTAGGTTTTTAATGTTGCCGTTCAAGCGGGAGATAATCCAGCGGTCGAGGATGTTTGTAGTAGGTAGTGGATAGTTGGTGGCGGGTAGCGGTGGAGTCCATCCGTCGACATTGGCATTTGTAACAAAGAAGTTGTAAACGTTCCAGTAAATCAGAAGTAAACCGCGAACTTGATTTCTGTACTGATCTTCGGAAATTACAATATCTTCACCATGAACAATTGGACTGCCCATTAAATAAAGACGCAGGGCATCGCCACCATATTTTTGTATTAATTCTTTGGGGTCGGGGTAATTGTGATAGTTTTTACTCATTTTCCTACCGTCGGTTCCTAAAATTACACCTGTTACCATTACGTTTTTGAAGGCATTCGAATCAAAAAGTGCAGTTGCGATAACATGCAGCACATAAAACCAGGCACGAATTTGGCCGGTGTATTCAGTAATAAAGTCTGGGGGAAAAAATTCTTCCAGCTTAAGTTTTTCATCAAATGGAAAATGCCGCTCTGCATAAGGGGCAGACCCGGCTTCTATCCAACTGTCTAGAACTTCAGGTGTTCTTTTGGCATCTTTTTGGCATGTTTTGCACCTAACTATAATTTCGTCGATTTGGGGTTTGTGGAGGTCTTTTATCTTTTGTCCAGAAAGCTCTTCTAACTCTTTAATCGATGCCGGGACCGTTCTGTGGTTATCCGGACATTCCCAAACAGGAACAGGTGAACCCCAATAACGGCTTCTGGAAATGCACCAATCTGGGGCATTTTCTAAACTTTTTAAATATCTTCCATATTTGAAGTGTTTAGGAAACCAATTAACAACCTCGTTGGTTTTTTGCATCTTTTCTTTTAAAGTTTGCACATTCACATACCATGCGTTTTGGGGGGCATAGTACAGGCGGGTATGGCATCTCCAGCAAAGTGGCACGTTGTGGGCAGCTTGTTCGTCTTTGTAGATAAAACCTCTTTTTGCCAAATCTTCATTTACTGCTTTGTTGGCCTTTAAATAGTACATACCGCCAAATTTGGGAACGTCCCCTTTAATTGTTCCTTCCTCGTCTACATGCATTTCGATATGAATGTTATTTTCCTGCATGGCTTTCAAATCTTCTTCTCCGTAAACTGCTATTGTTACAACTCCAGTTCCTTCTTCTGCTGTAACAAATTCCCCTGGAATTATTTCGAAGGCTTTTTTGCCCGCATCTATCTTGTAGTAGTTGTAGTGAGGTTCAAACTTTAGGCCTATTAATTTTTCGCCTTTAAATTCGTCTACTATTTCGTATGGGCCATTTAAAATTTTTATGGTTGTTTTGGCAAGAATATAGAACTCATCGCCCTGCTTAACCTTTACATAAGTAAGCTTTGGATTAACGGCAAGTGCGGGGGTGACAATCTTGTTCCAAGGAGTAGTCGACCAAGCAAGTACATATGTATCTTTGTCGATTTTGTATTTATAGGTGGTTGCTGCATCTTGCACTTCCTGGTAATTGTCGGCATCCATTGCCACTTCGAAATTGGAAATTGGTGTTGCGCAATGCGGACAGTAAAGGGAAACCCTGAGGCCTTTGTAGATATAGCCTTTCTCAAACATTTGAGAAAATACCCACATAACCGATTCCATATATGGCAGGTCCATGGTTTTGTAAGCTTTTTGGAAATCTACCCATCTGCCAATATGGTCTATGTACCATGCCCACTCCGATGAAGTTTCGGCAACATACAGTTTGCATTCTTCGATGAATTTCCCAACGCCAATTTTTTCTTCGATGTCTTTTTTCCTTGTAATACCAAGTTTATCTTCGACTTTGTTTTCTGCTGGCAGACCATGACAATCCCAACCCCATACCCTGCGAACATGGTATCCATTCATAGTTTTGTAGCGGGGAAAAATGTCTTTTGGGATACTGATTAGAAGTGTTCCGTAATGTGGAAGACCGGTGATAAATGGTGGTCCGTCCAGAAAATTCCAATCCCCTTTTGGTGAGTTTTTCTCAAGCGATTTTTCAAAAATTTTATTTTCTTTCCAATACTTCAGGATTCCCTCTTCCAACTGTGGAAAATCCACATGTGTATCAACTGCTTTGAATTTGGTTTTGTTCATGATGCTTGATAATTATATCGTTAATTTGCCTATAATTGCAGTATGGCTGTGTTTAAAGTAGATACCCGCGCGCAAATTTTGACGTTTGCAATTATTGCAATTTCTGCAGGGCTTTTTTTTGCCGGTAAGCAAATTTCTCAAGAATCAATTCAAAATTTTGTGGTGAGTGCCGGGCCGTGGGCGCCAATTGTATATATTTTACTTCACCAGGCTAGTTATATTTTTGCTCCAATTTCTGGTTACCCTTTTTTGATTGTAGGGTTTTATCTTTTTGGGGATACAACAATTGCATACAACTTTATAGTGGCAATTTCCGGATCTTCTTTTAATTTTTTAATCGCAAAGCGCTGGGGCAGACCAATCGTTTCAAGATTTGCCGGCAGGGAATCTTTGGCAGAAATTGATAAGATTTCAAAAGAATATGGTTTGGGAATGCTTTTTGTACTACGGCTTTTTTTGATAGGACTTGGAGATTTTATTTCGTATGGTTACGGCCTAACGCCAATTAAATTTTCCAAATTTATAACTGTCAGTACTATCGCTATGATTCCGGGCTATACCTTGTGGTATTTTCTTGCTGTCAAAACCGGCAATATTGAACAGTTTTTAGGCCTTTCGGTGTTTTTGACATTTGCAGCAAGTGGAATATTTTTTGCAGGCCATTTCCTTTTAAAAAAGTTTAAACACTAAAAAATTGAGTTTTCGGAGAATTTTAATCTTGCTTTGAAAGATTTGCAAAAGTGCCTCTTACCCAAAAGATTAATCCTACTACCAGCATTGCGGCACCGCCTAAACCTATTGTGAATATCGCGGAAGTTTTGTGGGCAATAAGCCCTGCAATCTCATTACCAACAGGCATCATGCCAACAAAAAGAGTGATGTAAACTGCCATAACACGAGCTCGCATAACATCTGGAGAGTTTAGTTGAACTAGGGTGTTGAGAGTCGAAACCATCATTAAAAGCCCAAAACCGGTAATGAACAAAAGTACATGGGCGAAAATAAAATCCCTATTCAAAGAAAAGAATATCAACCCCAAGCTTGATATTGTCAGACCAAACTTTATAAGGGGAGTCTTGTTTTCCTTCTTTGAATTTGCAGAAGTGAAAATGGCGCCAAAGAGGCTGCCTGCTCCTGCTGCAGAAAGTAAAGTTCCAAAACCTTGCGCTCCACTTGCATAAACTTTTTCGGCAACTACCGGCATGAGTGTTTGAAAAGGCCAAATGAAAATTGCCGAAAAAAATGCCAGCATTATGAAGTTAATAATTTTTGGGTGAGTTAGGGAAAATTTAATTCCTTGCTTTAAAGATTCCAAAGGGTGGGTTTCCATGTCAGCTTTGGAGATAAAAATAGGCTTAATGTAAAGTATTGCCCAAATGCCGGCTATATAGCTTATGGCATTTAGAATAAATGGCCAGCCTACCGAAAATGAAGCGATGATAATTCCGGCAACTGCAGGCCCAATAAAACGGGCTGCGTTGAAAATTGCATTATTGATGGGGATTGCAGAAGCCAAATCGCGCTTACCAACCATTTCTAAAATAAAGGTTAGTCTTGTTGGCAGATCGACAGAACTAACAATGCCGTTTATAAAAACCAAAACTAAAATAATAGGAATGGTAATTGTGTTGGTGAGGGTTAAAATGCCAATTATAAGCGCAATTGCAGCTTCTGCAATTTGGGTGTAAATTAGTAATTTTTGCTTATTTGCCTTGTCGATAAAAACCCCAGCAAAGGTTGTGAAAATTAAAAAAGGAATTCCTCCGACTGCCGCCACTGTTCCAACCCAAAATACCGAATGGGTTAGCTCAAAAACCAGCCAGCTCATGGCTACCTGGTGCATCCAGAAACCAGTTACCGAGATAACTTGGCCCACAAAATATGCTTGGAAATTTCTATGGGCAAAGGCTGGGAAAATAGACAGTAATTTTGGCGGTAATTTTAGCGGTGCGGCGCCGGTTGTTAATGCCAGTTCGAGATTTTCTTCCAGAATAATATCGTTTTTTTTCATAATCTTTTTTTGGAAATTTTCCAACAGAAATATTTCTCGTTTAGAGAAAGAGGAAATATATTACACGTATGGTAAATAAAAAGGACTTAGCCTTTGTTTACCATCATGTCGTAAGCAATGCCGGCAACTAAAACAATAACACCGAGAACCAATGCATTTGCTGCAACCGCCGGAATAAGAGTAGAAAGAATAAGTGCAAGTCCTGCGCCGGTTACCATGTGGGCAATGGAATGAGGTTTCATGCATTCTTTCATCATTTTGTCCATGCTAGCCATATTAATATCACCTCCTTTATTTAACTTTAGATCCGGAAATGTCTGATGTCAATCTGGCGATTGTGACTGTTGACAGGCAAATAATGTAGATCTAAAGTTAAATTACTAAGTAAAGGAGGTGATTTAAAATGTTTTCAGAGTTTGGAGTATCAGTTAATTTATTAGCAGTTGCTGTTGCAGCTGTTTTTAACATGGCAATAGGTTTTGTCTGGTATTCGATGTCGGTTTTTGGTAAACCATGGATGAAAATGTTAGGACTGACAAAAGACGATTTGGAAAAAGCCAAAGGCGAGATGGGGCCAAAATACGGAATTATGGTTGTTGCTTCCTTGGTTATGGCTTGTGTCTTGGCGGGAATCATTCAACTTGCCGGTTCCAATACCGTTTTTGGTGGAGCAAAAGTCGGCTTTGCAGTTTGGCTTGGATTTGTAGCGACAATTGGTCTTAACTCGTATATTTTCGAGAAAAAACCACTAAACCTATACTTTATAAACGTCGGCTATTATCTAGTCGCTCTTGTTGTGCAAGGTGCTATTTTGGCAATGATGGGATAG
>CAYGDE010000023.1:5511-8212 GCA_964348615.1 uncultured Gammaproteobacteria bacterium
ATTCCTAAGTCATCTACCCTTCTTAGGTTCAAATTAACAAGCCCCCCGAAGATTAGACTTACCATTCTTGAGTCATCAAAAGGTATAGTAAGAATAACTCGGTGATTATGGATATTGCAACTTTTATCGTCAGTGAATCACTGATATAAAATAGGGACGTGTGAGATTCTAAACGCCTTAGGATTTATCTAGGTTAAACGGATTATAGTCTATAAGCGAACCTGCCTTATATGCTCTTACTAATGCGTTTGGTAAATCTGTAAGTGATGCCCTGATCAATTCAATTTCGCCATTTTGCATAATAGGAACAGTAAAACCAGTTTGCCCATTTTCCCCTGGACCTCCTCGTACTTCAAAATAATGTTTCGATCCATCGTAGCCGCTATTTTGCCTTGATCTATTTGCATCCAGGCTGTTAATGGCAGTTAGCCGATTTTCACTCCACCTGTATACCCCAACTCTCCACACAGCTCCCCAGGAATGCGATTCAAACTCTCTTCCAAATCTGAACCTCCCCCAATACCTGCTGCCCATAGATGTCATCAATGAATCCACATAGCTCTTATGTGGTTTTATATACTCTTGATAAACTTTTTTTGCTTTTTCACCCTCTTCTCTTTGTAGCCTGTGATTTTCCCGCGCTTCACGATCTGTGGCATTTTGGTGTGCACGTCTTCTGCTTGCATCTGCCTTTCGTTCTTGGTTTTGTATATTTCTTAACCGTTCGTCAAACCATCCCATATAATGTTAATTCCAGATTATACAAATAAAGTCTTGTGCAAATCAATTTAATCGGGAAAGAATTATCTGAACTGTCGGGAGAATGTGGGCCCGTCTGTTGGGTAACCCTCACTTTTTAAAGCTGGGATTCGTGGTTCATATAATTGACAGTTTTTGGCATCAAGATTAGAATGATGTCCTTATGAAAGACAGAAAAGGTTGGTTTCACTTTGGAAAACATAGGGAGAATCCAATTAATGACGACAATGATTATAAAATTAGACAAGCTCAATTTCTTAGTGTTTTTTCTTCTGCAACTGTCAGCGTTGATGCAATTATTGATGCTCGAGCTGGTCAACCTCAATTTGATGCACTACCAGAAGCGCTAGGTTTGGTAGGAAGTTCAGTTAAAGTAAGAGTTATTTTAGTTTTTGGAGAGATGGCGGAACGCCCTCATCAAGAACAAATCAAACAATTATTGACTATTATCCGAGGGAAAACTAATGTCGAAATTAAAGTTTTGGATCAAAAAACTTCTTAATTTTTACCGAATTTGCCTTAAAAAAGTGGGGATTTCGATTTCTTCGTCGCCGATTTGGTCGCCTTGGTCTTCTGTGTCGACTGTTTGAATTTGGTCAGATGCAATATCTAGATTTGGCGATGGTGAAATAGTTGCAAATCTTCTTCTTGTTTCGTCAAAGCCAGTTGCAACTACTGTAACTTTTACTTGGTCTACCAACTTGTCGTCTATTGCTGCACCAAAAATAATTTGGGCGTCTGGATCGGCTTCTGAAGTTATTACCTGAGCTGCTTGGTCTACTTCTGCCATGGTCATGTCTGGGCCACCGGTAATGTTGAAAAGAACTCCCCTTGCCCCTTGGATTGAAGCATCTAGAAGCGGTGAGGAGATTGCCGAACGTGCTGCAGTTGCTGCCCTGTTTTCCCCTGCAGCTGTTCCCATGCCCATTAAGGTTGTCCCAGCGTCTGTCATGATTGCACGAACATCGGCAAAATCTACGTTAATTAGACCTGGCATAACGATTATGTCGGAAATCCCTTGAACACCTTGTGTTAAAACAGAGTCGGCAAGTTTAAAAGCTTCCAGAAGCGATACGTTTTTGTCTACAACTTCCAGAAGTTTTTGATTTGGAATAACAATTAAGGTGTCTACCTTTTCTTTAAGATTTATTATCCCGTCTTCTGCTACAACCATTCTTCTGGTACCTTCAAAACCAAAGGGCTTGGTTATTACTGCCACTGTTAAAATCCCGAGCTTTCTGGCAAGTTCGGCAATTATTGGTCCTGCACCTGTTCCGGTTCCCCCGCCTGCGCCGTAGGTTATAAAAACCATATCCGCACCCGCAATTACTTCTTTAATTTTGTCTAAAGATTCTTGTGCTGCTTTTTCGCCAATTTCTGGGTCGGCACCTGCCCCTAATCCTTTTGTAAGCGATTCGCCGATTTGAACTTTGGTTTGAGCATGGTTGGCAAGAAGATGTTGTTGGTCGGTATTTACTGCAATAAAGTCAACGCCTTGGATTTGGGCATTGGTTATCATGGAATTTAATGCATTACAACCCGAACCTCCCACACCTAAAACTTTAATTTTTGCGAATCTATTAACGTCGGGTTTTATAAGCATAAGAAAGTATGGGTTTTTCCTCCTACACTAAGGTTTCGAAGGGTAAACGCGCTACAATTTAACATAAGGAGTGTATATTTGCAAGCGCAATTGAGCTGTATTTAATCGAGTTCTGTCAGGGAAGAAGATTTTTAATAAAACCGATGCCTTTGGTTACTACATTTTTTATTTCTATACGACCAACCAAGGGTAAACGTATGTCTTCTTGCTGGAATTGAGCTCCATAAATTACCAAACCCAAGGTAGATGCATAAGCAGGAGACGCAATTTCTTCTACCAAACCAACTGCTCCTTGCGGCTGCGCAACTCTTACCGGCATACCAAGTTCTTGTCTTGCCA
>CAYGDE010000023.1:8312-10602 GCA_964348615.1 uncultured Gammaproteobacteria bacterium
GGAGTTCCGGAACTGTCCGGCTCTACGGCAACTGTTGGCGGCGCAGAAAGGGCTAATTTTATTTTTTCTGCAGATTCCAAGGACACTCTTAGGCCTATTGCCAAATCGTTGGTCACATTTCTTGCCCCAACCGGCAAAACACTGCTATAGCTTGGTGCTCCGTCTGTGAATATACAAATGTCTGTTGTTCCGCCCCCAAAGTCTGCCAAGACGACACCCAATTCTTTTTCTGTATCTGTAAGTGTTGAATAGGCAGCAGCCAGACCGGAAAAAACCATACCTTCAACGTCGACGCCAACTTGCGAAACGCATTTGGCAATATTTCGAAGCGCTGTCGCTGCGCCTGTTATGATATGGGTCTCCACTTCCAGCCTTACTCCATTCATTCCAATGGGGTCTTTAATACCGGCTTGCGAATCTACGATAAAGTTTCTGGGGATAACATGCAGAATTTCTTTTGTTGAAGGGAGGGAAATTGCCCTTGCTGCTTCTACAACTCTTGCTACATCTTCTTGTGAAATTTCGCCATTTTGGCTGGAAACTGCAACTACTCCTTTGGAGTTTTGACATTCAATGTGTGTGCCATCTACAGAAACAAAAGCTGCACCTACAGAATATCCTGCCATTCTTTCTGCGGATTCTATCGATTGGGTAATACTGGTGACTGCTTCATCTATATCAACAACCTGACCTTTTCTCAGACCTTTGCTGGGAACAGAAGCTACGCCGATTACGTTTACTTTTTCTTCTTCGGCAGTAGCAATAACAGTAGTGACTTTTGAGGAGCCTATATCTATACCAACAATTACTTTGTCTTTTTGCATCTATTTATTGCTAATTACTGGATTTTCAAATCTTAAATCGATTTTAGCAATTTTGTCGTCACCTATTCTAGCCTCAGCTAAGACTCGCTGTAAAGTGTTAACCTGTACTTTTGCGTCTTTTTGTGCGGAAAAGTGCGCAATTGTTTGCTTTTGATCATATGCCAAAATATTATCCGCTGAAATTATTCGAATACTGGTTGCATGAAAATCACTTTTTTCCAGAAGACCCACAAGTTTTATTGCAAAGGTAGTTGTTTGGTCTTCTAATTTTTGTCCGGCTTCTGGGCTTGATTCTTGCGGCAAGAATAATTGGGCAAGATTGTCTGACGCTTTTGGAACTATTTTGCCTTCAGTATCGATAGCAAAGTTTGTATTGGCGATTTGGGCAACAATTTGGGCTTCTTGGGGAAGATTTTTCAATTGCTGTTGGGTTTGGTTTTGTTTTGTTTTTAAAAACCAAAAAACCATTACGGAAGCTGCAACAATTATTAAAAAGGCGATAATAATTTTTTTCATTGCAAAATATAATTCGTCATTTTAGAAGCAGCGTCTTTTGGTAAAGTCTTTGCAAATACTTTGGCATTTTGTTCCATTGCGGATAAGTTTCTGCTAATTTCTTCTAAAGTATTTTTAATGTTTTCATCTGATGCATCTTCCTGGCTAATTTTCTTTGCGCAGTTTGCATTTGCAAGTATCTTGGCGTTTTCTTCTTGCTCACCAAATGCGGAATTTGGTAATGGAACAAGCAGAGCAACTTTTGCAAAAAGTGCTAAATCCCACACTGTATTTGCGCCAGACCGACAAAGGACTATTTTAGAATTTCTAAAAACATAACCGATACTTTCGGAATCTAAATAATCTAAGGCTAAATAATCAGGTGCTTTAATTTGTTTTGCTTTGTCAAAATCACCTTCAAAATTCACAGTGCCAACTTGGTGAATAATTGCAAAGTTTTTCAGTTTTTTTTGAAGTTCAAATGCCCTTAAGTTTAGAAAATGAGATCCTTGATTGCCACCGGTTATAAATATTACTTTTGGATTTTTTTTGAAAAAGGCACTTATTTTTGCGTCTTTTTGCATGCCTTTTCGCAAAGACTCCCTTGTAAGATTGCCAATAACTTCGGTTTTTTGGGTGTCATAATACTTTTGCGAATTTGGCCAGGTTAAAAAAACTTTTTTGGCAAAAAGACTATTAATTCTGTTTGCCAATCCTGGGATGCTAGCCTGTTCATGGCAGACACAATCGATTCCCAAAAGCCAAGCGCAAAAAACAACAGGAGTTGAAAGATATCCTCCAAACGAAACAACTTGGTGAGGCCGTATTAAAAGCAAATAAAAAAATGACTGGAAAAAACCCACTGGAATTTTTAAAAGTGCCAAAAGGGTGTATTTGGTAAATTTGCGCTGAATTCGGCCAGCAGTTAACTTAACAAATTTTATTCTTTTAGCTTTTACGATTTTATATTC
>CAYGDE010000024.1:0-3523 GCA_964348615.1 uncultured Gammaproteobacteria bacterium
CTATATCACCCTATTCACTCTCCTACTTCTCTATCCTCTATTTTTTTAGATATTTTTTGAAGCTAAATCGAAGCTAAACATAATTCATAATTTAATATACAAAGTGAACTAATCTTCCTCTCCCCCTAAAATAACTATAGGTTTTATTATCCACCCCATCCTGTTGATATTATAATAACAATAAACACGACCAGAGTAATTGCCAAATGCTCAACAACTACCCTCCCTTTTAATTTATCTTCAAAGTGCAATGACGATAGCCCAAGTAGCGCATACATAATAGTACAGATGGCCAAAGCTCCATTTATCGGTGCAATTGGCCAAAAAGACAAAATCAGCGCTGCCTGGGAAGTTAAAATCCCAAGCGTAAATGCGAAGTTAAAAACTTTCCTGCTTATAAAATTTTCGAGCTCATAAGACCACAAACCTACCAAATAAAGTGGCATTGAAATTAAAAAAATGCACAAAGTCACCAAGAAAAATGGCCAGTGTAAAGAAAATAGTACATTAGAAAGAAAAAACGTCGCAATTAAAGAAAACAGCAATCCAACTGCATGCGCTGCTCTCAGAAGCGCAATTGTTCTAATTGCAGCAATGTTGTAAATGTTGGAAGTTAACATCAAAAGATAAACCGAAATGCCAAAAAGCATCGCAAATGGCAACCTTGTTAGCCATCTAACCGGCAAAAGCAAATAAAACAACGAGGCACCAGCAACAAAATAAACGGGTAAAAGTAGCAAAAGAAAATATTTAACTCCTGCAAGCTCTCCCCAAAGTGCGAATGTAGACAAAAAAATAGTGGCAAGAACCAACACCCCCATTGTTTGATATCTCAAAGATTCAGAAACTGTCTGGGTTAGAACCAAAATAAAAGTTAATACAAAAGTCATAAAAATTAACTTTTGGCGCTTTGTAAATTGGTAAGAAGTGATTTTTTTAAGTACTCTCATTTCCCTTTTTTCGCCTTGGGCTTTGTAGCTTTTTTCGTTTTTACCACTTTTGATAAATCGTCTCCATTATTAACCTTAATCACATGGCATATAGCAACCGCAAGCGCATCGGCAGCATCATCTACATATGCGGTCTTCCCCAAACCCCGAACAACCATTAACGCCTTTGTTAATTCCATTCCTCCCAAATATTTCATCACCGTCTTTTGAATTTCTTTCTTATCTGATTTCCCGCTTCCCGTCAAAACATTCTTTACATGAAGCCCTTGATATTCAAAAACCGGTATCCTATAGCCTGCTGCTGCGGAGAGGACTACTCCCCTTGCCTGCCCAACTGTCATTGCCGTTCTGGAATTTATTCCAAAAAACAATTGCTCCACAACAACACAATCAGGTTTATGCTGTTTTAACAAAATTTTCAGTTCATTTTGAATACTAAAAAGCCTCAGAGGCATTTCATGTTCTTTTGGGGTTACAATACAACCATATTCTATAAATTCAAAACCATTCCCACGGCGGTTTATATCCGATCTTATTACCCCATAGCCTGTAGTTGCAGTGCCAGGATCAATACCAAAAATTATCATAAATTGAAAATTTACTTTTGCGGTCGCGGCCCATCATATTCTACTTCATCTTCAGAAAGCCTTCTTACCGGTTTTTCGCGCAGAGCCTCTTCCACAACATGGGCAACCAAACCAGGTACTCTTGCAATAATAAAAACACCCTTCCCTACTTTGGGATTAAAATCCATCTCTAAAAGCAAAGCGGCAATAATCCCGTCTATGTTCAAAGGCAACTTTTTACCTTTTGAAATTTCCTGTTCAACCTCTTGGGCAAATTTCACATACTTACCATAAAATCCATAATCCTTTGCCAGTTCAATTAATCTAACAGTCCTTGGATCTTCCTCGTATAATCTATGGCCAAATCCCGAAACGCGCTTGCCACTTTTTGCAAAATCCTGTGATAAAATTTTTGCGCCAAGAGGTTGATACTTTTTAAAAGTATTCATAGTGTCTTCAATCGCACCACCATGGAATTCTCCAAACGCCAAAACCCCTCCGGCAACTGCTGCTTGTACCGGCGAGCCGCTTGCGTAAATATTTCTGGCAGCAACAACCGAAGCCGGTTCAACTCCATGGTCAATAGAAATCACAAAAATTGCATTTAGCATCTTTTCAGAAGCCTCGTCTGGCATCTCGCCTTTTAAAATTAAATAGATTGCCTTAGCAAAAGAGGCATCGCCCGCAAGTTTGGTTAAATCGAAACCATAAATATGCGGTTTCCCATCAACGTGGGTGGAAATTGCAGTTCTGTATTTAGCCATTTGTTAAAAATTATACACCAATTCAGTCTTTAAGGCTCTTTTTGACAAGGACCGGTATATCTTCAAAATTCTCGGCAACTAAAACTCCAGCGTCTCTTAAAACCTTAATCTTTTCCTCCATAGTTGCATCCAGACCAACAATTGCACCAGCATGGCCAAGTGCTGTGTCTTTGGGTAATTTTTCGGCAAATTTCCCTGCCATAAATACAATTAATGGTTTCGTAAACTTCTTCTTTTCAACAAGCTTTGCTGCTTCCACCTCAGCACTTCCCCCTACCTCGCCAAAAGCAATAACAACTTTGGTCTGGTCGTCATCTTCAAACATTGCCAAAGCATCAGAAAAGGTTGTCCCCACAAGTAAATCTCCACCAATACCTACAACTGTCGATTCTCCCAAACCGGCACTTGTTATTAAATTCCCTAACTCACTACACATCCCTCCGGATTTAGAAATCACCCCAACATTGCCCCTTTTAAAAACGTTTTGAGGGTTTGGCCCACCAACAGAACCGATCTTTCCTTCTCCCGGTGAAATCACACCAACAGAATTTGGACCCAAAACAGAAACGCCATTTTTGTTTGCGGAAAATAAAATTCGGCTAACATCTAAAATCGGCACATTTTCTGCAAATATATGCAGCATTGGAACTTTCGCTTCAATTGCTTCCATTGCAGCACCAAAAACTAAAAGCGGCGGCACATAGACCATCGAAACATCCACACCTCCCAATTTAGAAACAGCTTCAAAAACAGAATCAAAAACCGGCAAGCCATCCACTTCTTGTCCTCCTTTTCCAGGAGTAACCCCTCCCACAACATTTCCACCATAAGCCAAAATCTCCGCACACGCTTGCCTCCCCTGCTTTCCGGTAATTCCTTGGATTAATATCTTGGTATTTTTATTAACAATAATCGCCATCTTATTTTTTTCTGGTCTCTGATAACTGGTCTCTCTTATTCGTAGAAAAGCTCTGCTTATACTGCATCGACAGCTCGACCATCTTTTGGCAGGCTACCGAAATTGGTGTTTCGGGTCCAAACAAATGAATATCAAACTTTTCTTTTTTGGCAAATTCACCAATCATCTCATAAGCCTCCTCAAGCCTTGGCCCACCCCTTCTTATTACAATGGGATAATTAGGTTTAGGTTTAACTTTTTTCAAGCCGTCAACAAAACCCAATAAAGTCTCAAAAATGTCGGTAAAATTGGCAACAGCACCAGCAACTAAACATCCACTAAGCC
>CAYGDE010000024.1:3623-10434 GCA_964348615.1 uncultured Gammaproteobacteria bacterium
TCAAAAATGTCGGTAAAATTGGCAACAGCACCAGCAACTAAACATCCACTAAGCCCAGCCCTTGAAAGTGCAATTTCTGTTAATTTTTCCACCTTTTCTCTTGGCGGATTGCCAGAATATTCTGTGTAGTTGGCTGGCATTCCTCCATTTTCAAACAAGGCATCCATAACCAGTAGGCTTGCCCCTCCACCAGAAGCTAAAATTGCAATGTCACCATCAAATTCTATAAACCTAGACCCGGCAGTTCCCCTATAATCATTCTCGTCGATCTCGCGTGCTTTGAGTTCTCGCTCTGTTGGAATTGCACCGGCTGCGCCCTTTTGCAAAACATCCAAATCTTTATGTCTGGAAAGACCCGCATCATCAAGAATCACTTTTGCATCCAGTGCAACATAATCACCTAGTTTGGTTACTGCCAGCGGATTAACTTCAATCAGCCTACAATCATACTTGGAAAAAGCGTCCCAAAGCCTCATTGCAAATTCTACAGGAATATCCTTGCCTATAAGTTCTTTCTCGTCTGGCCCAAAAAACGGATCAATATCGACCCGGACAATATCACCATTATCAACTTCTTCAATACCGATTCCACCTTTTTTCGAAAACATTAAAAAAGGAATTTTCAAAGTTGTATCGTAAGTAATGGAAATATAGTTCTCGTTTGCAATGTCGACAAAGCTGCAAAGCTCAATAAATCTAATTTGTTCTCCTAAAAATTCCTTACCAAAAAATTCTTTGCAAAAATCCGTGAGCTCTTTTTCGTTTTTGCAAACTTTCACCCCGCCATTTTTACCCCGTTTTCCGGAAAGGACTTGCAACTTTGCAACCATAGGAAACCCTATGCGTTTTACTGCTAAATCAACCTCATCTAAATTGGAAACCACAACAAAAAACGGGCTGGCTATTCCCGCTTTTTTAAAAATTTTGTGACCTTCAAACTCGTAAAGCTTCACAATGCAAATTCTATCATGTAGAATTCAACTATGGAAATATCAACGGCAACATTAAACGATATAGATGAAATTATCCCCCTGCAATCCCAAATCTATAGGGTCGACTCATCGCCGGAAAACGTCAAGCAAACTATCGAAGAATTAATAAATTCTAACTATTGTGACATTTTTGTTGCAAGAAAAAACGGTAATGTAGTAGGCTCTGGCCTAATTTTTTACCTCAAAAACCCAGGCCACAAAACACCCTTTGCTTACCTTGAAGGGATAGTTGTAGATGACAAACAAAGAGGCAAAGGATTAGGCACTGCACTTGCAAAATTTGCAATAGAACTTGCCAGAAAGAAAAACTGCTACAAAGTCATTTTTACATCTGGCTTAGACCGTCAAGATGTTCACAAATTCTACAAAAATCTAGGCTTCAAAAAATGGGGGTTGGAATTTAGGATGGATCTCTGAGAGAGACTAAGAAATTTCCCTCAAAAACCCCAATAGGCCACAAACCCTTCTTGTGCAATTCCACAAGGGGTTTAAAAGGATTTTCCTCGAAACCTTTTTGTGTCATTATATCTTCAAGTACTATCCATTGTGCGCATCTTAAAAAATCAAACTGAATATCAAGACCCCTTTGCCCTTCTATTTTTGGAACCATATTTAAAACAGCAACCATTGCCATATGTCCACCAAGTTCCCGAACAAAATCAGAAGTTGAAATCGTCTGTGACATTCTTTGAGCCATATCTACCCTGGAATTTTCTCTTGCATAATTATTCCAAGTTGCAGACAAAGCAGTTGGTAGATCACTCACAACCTTAATCGGAATAACTTCCGACTTGCTTGCCTTAAGATGTTCCTCAACAAGTCTCTCCATACTAGAAAACGCAATACCCGAAGTTTCCTGCCAGTTAATATTATTAGCCAGTGTTAAAAAAGCCGCTAGTTTTTCACCGTTTGGAGTCTGCAGTTTATTTGAAAATATTTCAGAAAACACTCTCTCTTGTAAGTGTTCTGGGTAGTGTTCTCTCAACTGCCTTGCAACTCCCCTTACATCACCCATTTCAAACATTTTTGGAAGAATCTCGTCAGAAGGTAATACCTCGCAAACCGCTTCTGCCCCAAATTGTTTTAGGCGAGATTCCCAAAGACTACCATCCCTTTCAAGAATCCTCTGTCTACTTTGCGCAAGCTTTTCCATTCTTCGCGCATCCCTGTTATAAACCGGTCTGTCAACCATTAGGTGGAATTATAAAATTGGAATTAATTATTAGCAAGCATATTCCCGCCAACCTCATGTCCCGCAATCCCAAGCCCACTCATTTCTAAATCCCTTAAAACAACATTGCCAGCCTGAGCAACTAGCCTATCTTCAGGCATAGTAAGATCAACCAGAAATTGTGGAGCAAAAAGTGTACTGGAATCTGCTCTTAAATGCAGCTTATGAGCCCCTGGATCATCATTCAAATTAAAAAAGTTACAAGCTATAACAAGCTCAACAAAACCACCTGTGTCACAAAGAACCATTATTGCAGGGGTCGGCTCTTCCTTATCATATAAAAAACCAATCAATCTTTGTCTTTGGGAAGAAACATCGAAAATAGCTTTTTCGAGTTTAGTAGTTTTTTGGAAAAATGCGGCAAAAACCTCGGCAAATTGGTTTTGGGTACGAATATGTTCGAAAACGCTCAGCGGGGTTTGCAAATTGCCGTTTTCGTCTGCATTTAAATCAGCATACTCAGAGCTCATTTATTCAATTCCCTTCGCCTTCCATTCTATATCCTCTCGTCTTTACTGTAACCACTTGATATTTACTCGCCTGCAGCTTTAACTTCGTTCTAAGCCTTGCCACTAGCTGGTCCACTGTCCAATCAGTAACCCCGGCATTATCGTCGCCCCAAACAGTTGTAATTATCTGTTCTCTCTCGCAAATTTGGCCAATATTCGCAATAAGAAAGTTATAAAGTAAATTTTCCTTTTTGGTAAAATCTAAGGAACCATTTGGCTTTCCGCCTTCAACTCTTTGCTGTATAAAATACTCAAACAGTGGAGAAAAAATACAAAACACGCCATTCTTTTCCCCAATTATCCCCGTCTGCCACAAATAGTCACCTACCTTTTTGTCCGCTTCCGAAATCGATTGCTTTATCCCTTTTTTAAAAATAGTTGTCAAAATGCGCTGTTCTTCGGTATTCAAACTTTCCCAAATTTCTTCAGAAAGAAAATTAATTTTCTCGTTCTTCGCAATATTTTCAAACAAATCACCCTCGCGCTTTTCTTTTAAAATAGAAACAGCAATATGCAAGTACTTTACATGTCCGCCAACAAGTTCCAATAATTTATTCGAGATAGTATCGGAAAGAGAAAGATTATACTTTTTCTCGAACATATCAAAAACAACTCTCACGTCCCCATTGATTGCAGGTTTTACATACATAAGGTGAGAAAACCCAGACAATGATTTTTTGGAAAAAACTTCCGGTGATATATTATTCAAGGGACGAAAACTGGTAAAAACGTAAGCTAGCTGATGTCCACTAGAATCTCTCAAACCCTCCAAATTAGTATAAAACTCGCTGTTTATTGCATCTTTAATTCGGTCAAACCTCACAAAAAACAAAGTTGGTAAAATGCCCGCTGCCACTACCAAACCTACGCTCTTCCTCAAAGAATCAATCGTGGAAAACAAATCCGCAGATTTTGAACTCGCCTCAAAAAGCTTGGTAATTTGAGCCTTCGATGAAACATCTAAGCCCGATGCCTCCACACTATCAACCAATCTGGAAAACACTAAATTCCAGAAAGAAGCAATATCCCGAGCGACCAAATCATTAAGGTCTACGTGAACAAACATGTGCTTCTCGTCATGATTAATATAAGTGGGAATAATATGGTCTTGATAAAGAAAAAATCGCAAAAAATTGCGAATTCCAACATGCAGCATACCAACCAGCTCTACGTTATGCCGCAGGCGAACGTGCTCGCCCAGCACCTTTGCTTCTGTTGCACGAAAAGTAACAGGATATACTTTTTCGGAAAACTGCGTATCCATCTCTTGCAAAATGATACTCCGAATAACAAATTAGTGGCAAGTGGCTATATAGTAACCCTTGGTTTCGTGCCTAACGTCAGGAAAATGTCAGGATAATGTGGCTAAAATCTCAAGCTAAATACCCATGCTTACTGTAATATTCACAGTATCAATATGGCAGAACGAACTGCGTCATTGACCGGCGAACAGCTCCCACAAGGAGCTGCTTTTCATATAGGGAAAGTTTACCCAAATGGCAACGAAGCAGATAGCCATATGGGTGATTTACGAGACCATCACCATCTGACAAGAGTTTGGCTCATAAACCACGGTTTTTATAACTCCAGACCACATATCGACACGTACTTTACAGTTGGCCCAACAATTGACACTCCTCCACATATTTTAGAAGCCATACAAAAAGCAAGTAGTCTTAAAGCAGGTCTAGAACAATTTAGCAAAAGCAATGAATTTCCTTCTGAGGTTTCTCTACGTATGTCAAGACTTCAAGAAGAGGCTGATGCCCAAACAGAAGGCATGAGTCTTGAGGTTAAAACCGCAGCAAGGTTAGCAAAATTCGATGGTGTTCAAGTTGCCTCAGACCATGATGGTACTTGGTCTCAACTTGATGGAAGAATCGAAATCGGGCATACTGGAATAAGCTACAAACCTGAAGAAAATTACTTGCCAGACCTCATCCCCACAAGTGAACATGCGGAAGAGCTTTTAAGAACCTATGGTCGTGAATATTTCCCAGAAATTTATGCCACTACCTGGGCACCCTACTTAAAAGACCCGCAAGGTCGTTATATGTTTAAACAGGCAGGTCTTCACGTACCTCTAAGACCTGGTGCAAAAGAATTAATGGACTACTTTGGTGATCAAGAAATGAAAGTTGCCTTTGTAAGCCAAAACTTTACACCAGTGCTTGAAGGAGTTGTAAAACAAATTGGCTCAGAAACTGAAGTGGAAATTAGAGCCATCGATTCGGACAACATTGACACACTCGACAAAAGTGCTGTTTTGCATAATTTGGCCAAACAATCACCAACGCGTGCAATAGTCTTTATGGGAGACGGAGAAACGGATTACAGAATTGAACAAGCGTACAGAATGGGCATAATCAGCGCAATTTTTGCTCTTGAAGGTGATGGTTTTGACAAAACTCTCACCGAACACAACATTCCCCACTTTACGTTTAGCGATTTACATGATGTTCGTGTAAAATTAGAAGAAGTAACAACCCTTGCCAAACAAATAAAAGCTGGAAATGCAATCGCCTCAGTCTAAAATCGTCTGCTTCGGTGAACTCTTAATCGACATGATCTCCACAACAACTGGAGATCTTATTGAATCTGAAGAGTTCTTAAAAAAATTTGGCGGGGCACCTGCAAATACCGCCTCTGGTCTTGCAAAACTCGGCACTCCAGTTTCTTTTATAGGCAAAGTTGGTAAAGACCCATTTGGCCGTTTTTTAAAAAAAGAGCTCGAAAAAAATCATGTCGAAACGAGTTCTCTTATCCTTTCGCAAAACCAAAAAACAACATTAGCTTTTGTCTCTCAAACTAAAACTGGCGGTAGAGACTTTTATTTTTACAAAGGCGCACACGATCAAATAACCACGGAAGAAGTAGACTTACCGCAAAATACTGCAATCTTCCACTTTGGAAGTCTTACGCAAACAAATCCAAAAGCATTCGCAGCTACCGAGAAATTAATAAAAACTGCAAGAAAATGCAAAGCTACTGTTTCCTACGACCCGAATCTTAGAAAAAACCTATGGGAAGATTTAGAAAAAGCAAAAGAAATTATGCTAAAAACTGCAAAAGCCGTAGACATTTTCAAAATCAGTGAGGACGAAGCCAAATTTCTCACCGGATCAAAAGACCCAAAAACTGCTGCCCAAAAATTATTTACCCCTAATCTGGAGGCTTTATTTATAACACTCGGATCAAAAGGCTGTTTTTACAAAACCAAAAAATTTGAAGGCCAACTCTCCACCATCAAGGTATTTGTTATCGACACTACCGGAGCAGGTGACGCTTTCAATGCTGGTTATTTAAATGGCATTTATAAAACTGGCAAAAAAGTTTCTGCAATGTCAAAAGACCAACTGGAAACCATACTAAAAACGGCAAATATCATTGCATCCTTGACTACAACGAAAAAGGGTGCAGTCACCGCATTCCCTACTCTGGAAGAGATTAATAAATATCTATGAAATATTATTTAGACGATAAAGTATTTAAAACGAAAACAGACTTCCAGAATTTTTTACAGTTCACAATTGAAAAGTATAATAAAGAAAACAAAAAATCTCCAAAAACTAAACTTTTTGACAAAGAAATAAAACATATCAAAAATAAAACTCCTCTTACAGAACAAACTCCTTGGGGTGGCGTATCGCTTAAGAAGGTAGATGTTACAAAAGATTTTATTCAAAAACTCTTAGTGGTTCAAAAATACGGAATACTTGGTTTTGAAATCCACAAAAAAAAGTTAGAGAAGTTAATAATTTTAGAAGGATCTTGTTTGATTTTGTATTCAAACCATAAATCAAAAAATTGGAAAATCGGCAAAATTTCTACCAAGATGGCATCAGTGGGAGATCAATTTGAATTTCAACCATACGACGAACACGGAATAATTGCTTTTTCAAATTGCGTAATTGAAGAAACATCTACAAACCATCTTGATGATCTGACTTACATTTTTAAAGCAGATCAAGTATCCTCTTAGGTTAATGGACACCAAAACCCTCAAAAATGTTCAAGCAAATTTCTTAAAAGAACTAAAAGACGCCGATGCTGGCAAAAGAACTAGCCTTGCTTATATC
>CAYGDE010000025.1:0-10123 GCA_964348615.1 uncultured Gammaproteobacteria bacterium
CCTATACCCGCAGATGCTATCCTTGGTCTTTATCACCCTTTTAGGGATATTACAATAGATGGTTTTGCCCCCGGCAAATTTCCAATTAAAAATCCACTTATCACCGATCCTGTTATTCAAACTTATCCTTGGAGAACGCTAATAGCCGACAATATTAAAAATCTCAATCTTCCTCTTTGGAATCCTTATAGTTTTTCTGGCCAGCCGCTTCTTGCCAATATACAATCTGCACCCTTTACAATTTTTAATGTATTTTTCTTATTATTTGGGCAAAACGTAGCTTGGATGTTGCAAATAATCACAACAACCATTCTTGCCGGTGTTTTTATGTTTCTTTATCTTAGAGAGATTAAACTTTCAAAAGAAGCTGCTCTTTTTGGTTCACTTACCCTGCCATTTTCTGGTTTTTTCGTAGCTTCCATGACCTGGGGCACTGTCATAACTTGTGCCATGTATTTGCCGCTAATTTTATTCCTCTTAGAAAAAATCTCAAAGAAAATTTCCTTAACCTATTTTTTGTTACTTATTTTTGTCACATCTCAAATTATTTTTTCCGGCCACCCCCAAACGGCATTGTACATATTTGGAGTAAGTATTCTGTATGCACTGTTTAAGTACGTAGCTACAAAAAATATCAAGTTCTTAATTGTTTCTTTATCGTGTATTGTACTTGGTTTTTTAATAGCATCCCCACAACTTTTGCCCACAATCGAGTTTATTAAACTTTCCGCAAGAAATTTAGACCAAGCGTATACAAATGGAAGGCTGGATTGGTTTATTCCTCCTCAAAATCTTGTTCAACTTGTCGCTCCAGACTATTTTGGTAATCCGACAACCGCAAACTATTGGGGGATATGGAATTACACTGAATTTGTAAGCTTCATGGGTATTATTCCGCTTGGCATGGTAGTGCTTTCTTTTTTCAAGAAAAATGAATATAAAAATTTTTTTGTCGGTCTTCTAATTTTTAGTTTATTGCTAGGTCTTGCCAATCCCATTTCTAAAATCCCATTTGTTTTCAATATTCCGTTTTTATCAACACTCCAACCTTCAAGGATAATTTTTTTGATTGATTTTTCACTTTGCGTGTTGGCAAGTTTTGGTTTGGAGTTTTTTCTCGAGTCCAAAAGGAAAAAACAAATAATTTTCGCAGTCTGTTTTTTACTTACAACGACAACCGCAATTGCAGCGTTTACATACCTAAATAAGGATATTTTTGCACAAATAACTCTTTTGGATGCCAGATCTATTGCGCTTCGAAACTTAGTGATCCCAAGTGTTTTTGTTGCTATTTTTGTCATAATTTGTGCACTAAAAGTGGCAAATTTCCCAAAAGTTGTGATCGTACTTGTAGTTTTTGCAGCGACCATTGTTGAACTTTTTAGGTTTGGTTATAAATTTACTCCCTTTTCAAAAGCATCATGGATTTTCCCTGACACGAAAATAACCCAATATCTGCAGCAGGTGCCCAAACCCTTCAGAATAATGTCAACAGACCGGCGTATAATGCACCCTAACATTTCTTCGGTATATAAAATCGAAACAATCGAAGGTTACGACCCCTTATATCTTAAAGACTATGCCCAGTACATTTCAGTTATGCAATCAAATAATCCCGCAACAGAAGTGTCCTCATTCAACAGAATACTTACGCCACAAGTTTTATCCTCCAAACTTGTCGATCTTGCAAATACTAAGTACGTATTATCTTTTGATGAGATCAGCACGCCTCAGTTTGAAAAAGTCCTAGAAGAAGGTGAAACAAAAGTTTATCTAAACAAAAATGCTCTGCCGCGAGCTTTTTTTGTTGAAGATGTCATCCCCACAACCAATAAACAGGAAGAGTATGCATTTTTATTAAGACCAGATTTCGATCTGTCGACAAAAGCCACAGCGCAAGAGTATTCTTACGTCACTCAACCCTCATATGCCACAGCCCAAATCTCAACCTATACAGACTCAACAATAATCATAGAGACTGAGTCAGCCAGGTTTAAACCGCTCGTGGTTACAAATATCAATTACCCGGGGTGGCAAGCAAAAATAGACGGAAAAGCATCAAAGATTTTCACTGCAAATGCCATTTTTCAATTAGTAGAAGTGCCTAGCGGAAAACACACCGTTGAATTTAAATTTCGACCCAAATCCTTCTATAATGGACTATACGCTTCCGCAGCAGGCATAATTGTTGCAGTAGGAAGCGCAATTCTTATATGGCGCAAAAAATTTCAGTAGTAATCCCTAATTACAACGGAAAGGAAATACTTTCAAAAAATCTTCCGCTTGTTCTAAAATATTGTCCAGATTTTGAAATTATTATAGTAGATGATGCCTCGACAGACGATTCAGTACAATTTGTAAAAGATAATTTCAAAAAAGTTAAATTGGTAACTTTTGAAAAAAACCAAGGCTTTGCTGTTGCCGCAAATACTGGGGTTAATGCTGCATCTGCGCCGCTTGTACTGCTTTTGAACTCAGATGTATGCCCAACTGAAGGTTTTTTAAAAGAAGCCCTTGTGCATTTTAAAAGCAAAGAAGTATTTGCAGTTGGTCTTTCGGACAGAAGCCATGAAGATGATAAAATTATAATAAGAGGTAGGGGAGGAGTAAAATTTACAAAAGGATTTTTACTCCATTTTGCCAAAAATCCAAAAGCTGGACAAACTTTTTGGGTATCCGGTGGATCAAGTCTTTTTGACAAAAAAAAGTTTCTAGAACTTGGTGGGTTTGACAAAATTTATGCACCATTTTACTGGGAAGATATAGATCTTTGTTATCGTGCAAGAAAAAATGGTAATGTTTGTCTTTATGAGCCAAAATCTGAAGTTGATCATTATCATCAAGAAGGAGCAATAAAAAGAAATTATTCTGCATTTTATATAAAAACAGTGTCTTACAAAAACCAGTTTATTTTTGTTTGGAAAAATATTTCAGACTATTCATTAATCATAAAGCATATTCTCTGGCTTCCTTACCATTTCGCAAAAGCACTTTTGTCACAAAACTTGCCATTTTTTGTAGGTTTTTTATGGGCAATTTCCACAATTCCCCATCTTATCTTCAACTTCCAATTACAAACTACCAACTACCAACTATCAGATAAGGAGGTTTTAAGTGGCTTTGAAGAGCAATAACGTCCTTTGGGATCCATCTAGAAATCCTAAAATTATTGTCGTTATGCCGGCATATAACGCTGAAAAAACCGTTAAAAAAACCTATATGGACCTACCCAAAGATCTTATTTCTGAAGTAATTCTAGTAGACGATGCTTCCAAAGATGAAACTGTGCAAAAAGCAAAAGAACTGGGAATTTCTGTTTACATTCATAAAAAAAATACGGGATATGGGGGTAATCAAAAAACATGCTACGACGAGGCACTAAAGCGGAATCCAGATGTAGTTGTTATGGTTCACCCAGATTATCAATATGATGCAAAGCTAGTAGGTGTTTTGTGCGAGCCGATTGTAAACGGAAGAGCAGATATAATGCTTGGATCAAGGATACAAACACGTAGCCAGGTTCTTGCAGGGGGCATGCCGCTATGGAAATATTTTGCAAACAGGTTTCTAACCCTTTTTGAAAACCTCAGTATGGGTCTCAACCTTTCAGAATACCATACAGGATTACGAGCTTTTTCAAAAGAAGTACTTGAAACAATTCCATACCATCAATATTCAGATGATTTCGTTTTTGACCAGCATATTTTAATATCCGCTCTGTCATATGGATTTGTTATTTCAGAAGTTCCAGTTCCATGTAAATACTTCAAAGAAGCTTCATCTATCAATTTCAAACGTTCCACAAAATACGGGCTCTCGACAATTTGGACTGTGATGTCATATTTAGCACACCAGTCCGGCATTTTTAAGAGCAGATTTTTTAAATGAGAAACAACATTATTAAACTTCCCGGGCTGGTTGATGTCCATGTTCACCTAAGAGAACCAGGCGCTGTGCAAAAAGAAGATTTCTCAACAGGTACAAAAGCAGCAATAGCCGGCGGCTATACGCAAGTACTAGACATGCCCAACAATAGCACTCCAACCGTGTCGGAAAAAGCCTTAAAAGAAAAACAAAAATTAGCAAATGGCAAAATTTGGTGCGACTTAGGTTTTCATTTTGGTGCCAACGCCCAGTCGACACAATTTTTCAACAAAGTAAAAAAAGATGTTTTTGGTCTAAAAATTTACATGAGTCATACCACTGGACCATTGATAGTGGACAAAAACAAAGATTTAGAGTCAATTTTTAAATTATGGCCAGGTTATATTCCCATAATGATTCACGCAGAAGGCGAGATGGTGGAAACTGCTATAAAACTTTCCAAAAAATATCAAAAAGCAATTCATATATGTCACGTCACTTACGACCAATTAAAATCAATTGAAAAAGGTCGCAAAGAAGGTCAAATGATAAGTTGTGAGGTGACACCTCACCATCTTTTTTTAAGCAATGTAGATTTGCAAAAACTCAAGGGATTCGGTGTTATGAAACCTCCACTTCTTTCTAAAAAAGATCAAGCGAAGCTTTGGGACAATTTAGATAAAATAGATATTATTGCAACCGACCACGCGCCACACACAAAAAAAGAGAAAACGCAAAAAAACCCACTTTTTGGAGTGACAGGTCTTGAAACAACCCTCCCACTAATGTTTACCGCAATTGCTCAAGGGAAATTAACAACAGAAAAGTTAATAGAAATGTGTGCCACAAATCCTAGGAGAATTTTCAAATTACCTCAGCAAAACGATACGTTTGTTCTTGTAGATTTCTCCCAAACATATAAAATATCCGCAAGTAATTTTTTCACAAAAAACAAGTGGACACCCTTTGAAGGGATGCCTGGAAGGGGAGAGATTAAAAAAGTTGTTTTAAGAGGTAAAGTTATTTTTGAAAATGGTCAATTTTCACAAAAACCAACTGGGAGAGTAATTAGTCCAGTCTAAGGTGAGGGGGTCGGACTTTCAGCTGCTACTATACAAGGGTCTAGTTTGGATTTCTCGTCTACTGTTAAGGTCGAAGTATCACCCGATTGTAATATCTTTTGAATCGTCTCTGTGGTCAAAGCTTGTTTTATACATTCAATATTTACTGTTCCTACGCCCGGTAGCTCCGTTTCTGTTGGTGCTTGGCTAACATCAGGACTACCTGCATTGGAAGAAGCCAAAATAGATTTTAGTGCACCCTGTCTAATTTGCCCGACGATTAACAAAAGAAAAAATGTACCAATCAAAATCCATTGAAGATGAAAAACAATAGATAGAATTTCGTCTAATTTGTGTAGTATAGGTTTTGAATGAGGTTTGGGGTCTCCAGAGTTTTTCTCGATATCCACAGACATCAAATCAACATTGGTCTTTTTTGCACTCACAACTTTTTTTCTTGCCATATAGTGGGATAGCTTAATTATTTTTAAAAGAAAAAGCAAGTAGGTGATCTTAAAGTGAGATATAATATAACGTAATGGACCAAAAAAAATTAGAAGAGGCTAAGAAAAAATTAACACCCGAACAATACAATATTTGTTTTTTAAAAGGTACTGAACCTCCAGGGAGTGGCAAGTACACACACAACAAGGCCAAGGGAATGTACTATTGTGTAGTTTGCAAAAAACCTCTTTTTTCATCAGACGCAAAATTTGAAAGCTCAACAGGTTGGCCTAGTTTTGACAGAATAGTGGAAGAAGGGAATGTTAAGTTGGAAAAAGACCTATCTCTTGGAATGTTAAGAACTGAAGTACAATGTGCAAATTGCACAAGTCATCTAGGGCATGTTTTTGATGACGGTCCAACAAAGACCGGCAAACGTTTTTGTATTAATTCTCTTGCCCTAGATTTTAAAGAAAATTTATGAATCTTTTTTTTGACATTGAAACGATTCCTGCTGCCCAAGAGCAACATGAAATCTTAAAACAAATTCATACAAAAAAGTTAGAAGACGGAAAAAAGGTCAGTGACAACTTCAGAGAATATTTAGAAGCAACTAGTTTTGATGGTGCGTTTGGAAGAATTATTTGCATCGGATATGCAAAAGACGATGAACCTGTTGAGGTTTTAAAAGGTGACGAAAAACAAATACTGAAAGATTTCTGGGAAATTAGCAAAAAAGCCCTTCTGTTTATCGGTTTTAACAATATGGATTTTGATCTGCGCTTTATATATCAAAGGTCTGTAATTAACCGTGTTGAACCAACTCGAAACTTGAGTTTTGCCAGATACAGAAATGATCCGATTTTTGACATTATGCACGAATGGAATAAATGGGATTTCAGGTCTCATATATCTTTAGATTCGCTTGCCAAAGCGCTGGGTATTAAAAGCTCCAAAGGAGGAGAAATAGAGGGAAAAAATGTTTGGCAGGCATATCAAGAAGATAAAATTGACCAAATTTGTGCTTACTGTAAAAAAGATGTCGAAGTCACCAGGCAAATTTACAATCGAATGACATTTGAAAACCAACAGCAATTGTCGAAAAATCATGGATAAATTATCTAACTACCGTTCGATGCGGGCAAAAGACAAAACGCCAGAACCCTTTACCTCTTCCAGTATCCATAAAAACAAATTATTTTTCGTGATTCAAGAGCATCATGCAACCCGTCTACATTATGATTTTCGTCTTGAAGTTGATGGGGTTATGCCATCTTGGGCTATTCCAAAAGGTATACAGACGGACCCTTCGATAAAAAGACTCGCAATGAAAACTGAAGACCACCCTTTGGATTATAGGAAATTCTACGGGAATATCCCCGAAGGTGAATATGGAGCCGGAGAGGTTATCATTTGGGATGAGGGTACCTATTTGCCAGAAGTGGAGGTATCAAAAGGTGAAAGGGTACAGATAAAAGACAAAAAAAAAGGAGAAATGGCAATGGAGCAAGGGATAAAAAAAGGTGAGGTAAAATTTAAACTTTTGGGCAAAAAAATAAAAGGCTCGTATGCCCTTATTAAAACTAAAGGTTTTCCACCAGGCAAGAAAAACGCCTGGCTTTTAATTAAGCATAGGTAACAAGGGACATAATACTTTTTAGTGTTATATAATGTATGCATAACATGAAAGGCTACATTCACGACGTTTTGGACAAGGCACTAGAAAACACCTATTTTAGGCAGGTGTTAGAAACTGGGGAGCATACTCAAATTGTAGTGATGAGCATCGCGCCAGAGGAAGAAATCGGAATGGAAACCCACAAAAACAACGATCAAGTACTATATTTTGTTCAAGGAGAAGGAAGGGCAACTCTAAACGGACAAGAAACACCATTTAAAAAAGGTGACATTTTCTTAGTTCAAGCGGGGACAGAGCATAACTTTAAAAACACTGGTGTACAAGATTTGAAAATAATAACTGCCTACTCTCCCCCACATCACCCGCAAGGAACTATCCATAAAACCAAAGATGAAGCTGCAAAAGCCGAATATTAATTTTCAACTACTTGTTTTTTAACCTCAGCGTAAAATATATTAAATAAATGGCAGATCCAAATGACAAAGTAATTGACGTAGAAATAGTAGACGAAAGCCGAGATGATGCAAAGCTAATTTTAAGTCTTGAGGAAATGATCAAAAACAACAGGGATCTTATCGAAAAATCCCGAGGAGAACTTTCCGAGCAGCGGGACATGCTTAAAAATTCTTTTGAAAGTGATGCTATTTATCAAGAACAAAACGAAGAAGTTAAAAAAGCCACAAAAATAAGAAGCGCAACAAAATCACAAATCCTCAAAAAACCCTCTGTTGCCACAATTGCCGAAAAAGTTAAAAGTCTTCAGTCACAAATAAAAGAATATGAGGCAGCTCTCTCTGATTATTTACGTGAATATCTAAGAGTTTCTGGCCAGACTACTATAGAAGACGAAAAAGGGGAAATCTTAGAAATTATCTACACAGCTAAATTAAGAAAAGTAGACAAAGTAAGACGTTAATTTGATAGTTCGAAATAAAACAAAAAATACCATCCTCGCCAAAAACTTAAAAGTAGCAAAATCCCCTATCGACAAATTTTTAGGCCTTCTAAAAAAATCCAACCCAGAATCTTTGCTTTTTAATACCAGGTTCGGAATCCACACTTTATTTTTAAAGAAGCCACTGGACATTATCATCTTAAATTCTCAAGACGTGGTAGAAAAAACTGCTACAGTTTTTCCGAACAAATTTTTTTTGTACAACCCAAAAAATTATAAAGTATTAGAATTGCCCCAAGGCACTATCAAAAGAACAAAAACGAAAATAGGCGACAGGCTAAGTTTTTCTGATAATATATATCCGTGAGGTTATCAGTACTCTTTGCACTATTTTTATTTTTTCCACCCTCTGTTTTTGCTCAGTCAGATTGGATTATTAAAAATTTCCAAAGTTATATCGAGATTACGCAAAATGGCCAAGTAGAAGTAACCGAGACAATTAAAGTCGATTTTGGAAATGTAGAAAAACATGGCATTTTTAGGGACATTCCATATGTTTACGAAAACGAAGATAGAACCAAATCCTACACCCAGGTGGAAGTACAAGAAGTAAGTCTAAATGGGCAAAAGGTTCAAAATGAAACCTTTAAAAACTCAGCCAATTTAAGAATCAAAATTGGAGACTCTAAAAAAACTATATCAGGCACCCAAACATATCAAATAAAATATCAAGTCGAAGGTGCTCTTTTGAGCTTTAACACACACGACGAGCTCTACTGGAACGTTACAGGAAACGATTGGGAAGTGCCGATACAAACTGTTCAGGCAAGAATTACTCTTCCAAAAGACTCAATTATGCAAGTTTCATGCTACCAGGGCACTTTTGGAAGCAGTGAAAAATGCCAGGCGCAAAATGATAAAAAAAACGCAAACTTCTTATCAAATAGGTCATTTATGCAGGGTGAGGGATTAACAGTAGCAGTTGGTTTTGAAAAGGGGACTGTACCGATTGTTATAATCCCGAAACCTCAGACATTTTTTGAAAAAATTGTCTCTCCCACTTCTATGGCTGCATTTATTTTAAGCTCATTTATTGGGATTTTATTTGTTATTTTCAATTGGTATAAAGGAGGACGGGATTATTGGAAAAAAGGAAAATTTTTATTCGATCCGTCTTCAAAAGAAGAAATAAAACCAATTGGTACAAAAGAAACTGTTGTAGTTGAATTTGACCCGCCGCAAAATCTTAGACCAGCAGAGCTTGGAACACTTATGGACGAAAGAGCCGATACGCTTGACGTTTCAGCAACAATTGTAGATCTGGCTCAAAGAGGATTTTTGAAAATTATTGAAAAGGAAAAAACTTGGACATTTGGCAAGGTAGATTATGTGCTCAAAAGTCGGAAAAAAGACACTAAAAGCCTGTTTGGTTATGAAAAACTTCTTCTGGATAAACTTTTCGACACATCAGACGAAGTTGCCATTTCTGCACTTAAGAATAAATTTTATCAAGATCTAACGCTGGTTAAAAAAGAACTTTACGCACAAGTAGTTAACCAAAAGATTTTCCCTTCAGACCCACAAAAAGTAAGGACAAAATACTTTCTACTGTCTCTTACTGTAATTTTAATTTCTGTAGGAGTTTTAATACTTGGTGCAAATTTGCAAAACGGTCAGATATTTGATGTTGGAGTGGGAGTTGTAATAAGTGGAATTTTAATGGCTATTTTTTCGGGTGCCATGCCAAGAAGGACTGCGTATGGTAGGGAGATTTACAGAAGGACCAAAGGTTACGAATTATTTTTGTCAAAAGCCGAAAAATATCGCCAGCAATTTTTTGAAAGGAAAAATTTGTTTAATGAAATACTACCCTATGCAATTGTTTTTGGTCTAACAGAAAAATTAGCGAGAGCTTTTAAAGACTTAGGGTTACCAGCCCCACAACCTAGCTGGTATGTGGGGATTCATCCTTTTAATATACTTTCATTCGGGCAAAGTTTGGATAGTTTTTCAAATTCCTTTTCTTCTTCAATTTCCTCAGCCCCTAGATCTTCCGGCTCCGGTGGTGGTGGATTTTCAGGTGGAGGTGGCGGAGGCATTGGATCTACTGGTGCAGGAGGTGCCGGAGGAATTGGAGGTGGCGGAGATGGAGATGTTGGAACAGGTGAAGCTGGCACAGCAAATACTGGTGGAGGAGGTGGAGGTGGAGCTATAACGGGA
>CAYGDE010000026.1:0-1556 GCA_964348615.1 uncultured Gammaproteobacteria bacterium
GAGAAAAGCAGTTGGATTTTCATAAATTATTTTAGGGTTTTTAAATAGATTGAAAAAACGCCAAAATCCTGCCTGTTTTTTAAATTCTTCAGGGTATTTTTTTGCATATTTTTGGATATTTTGCGCGTAATAATACTTCTTTTTAATGTCTTGCCAAAATGACATATTTTCGTGGTGGATGATTTTTGATTTAATTCTGGCAAATCGCCCAAATGTCTTGGCGCGGATTGAAAGATCCCAATCTTCTCCCGAGATAAGATTTTCGTCGTAACCACCTAGTTTTAAAACTAAGGATTTTTTAAAAAAACGCGCTGCCTCAATTTGAGAATTTTTATTGCTTAAGGTTTTTTCAAGAGATTTAATCCGGGCTAAAAAGTTGCGGCCTTTTGCAACTTCATCAATGACAATTCCTGAAATTTTTGCATTTTTTTGCATTTTTTGCCTGCACTCTTTTAAAAGGGTTGGTGAAAGTTCCATATCTGCATCTAAAAACAACACATACTGACCGTGGGCTTTTTTGAGGCCAAAGTTTCTTTGAGCGGACCTTTCCGGACCTGATTTGTATACATTCTGTGTATAAACTTTTGCAATCTGCAGCGTGTTGTCTTCTGAGAAGTTATCAACGACGATAATTTCAGCAGGAATTGATTGGGCCTTTATGCTTTTTAGGCATCTTTCGATATTTTCTTGCTCATTTTTGGTGGCAATAATTATGGAAATCGAAGGTATTTTATTTGGGTTCACGATCGTCTAAGATGATATCACAAAATTTGTTCCCACTAGGCTATTTTTTGTGCAGTTCGACCTTTAAGAAGAATAGGGATACCGCTTTTTTTAAAAAAGGTATTTTTGCACCGTGGGCATGAAAGGTTTTTTAGTTCAATTTCTTTTGAATCGAGGCAGTTTGGGCAAATAAAAACTGGTTGTTTGAGAGTAATGTTACTTGGTTTGCCTTGCGCTTTTTTACAAATCGCCCTTATGCCTCCACCTGTTAAGTTTAAAATTAGAGACATTGGAAAGGTCGATTTTTTATCTTTGGTAATTTTTTTCGTTAGGTTTATGTATGGGATTTCTATTTGTGCTTCAAATGAGTCAAAAGTCGACAAAGACTTGAGCCAAGTTTTAAGCGGGAACGCTTCTTCCAGGATTCCGTAGTCGACTTCGGATTTTCCGATATGGGAAATGAATGGCAATATTAGAACCGCTTTTAAGGCTTTTTCCCAGGTTCTTAGCTTGTTTGGACGTCTCCATAGCTTAATTTGGAAGCCTTGTTTTATGGGTTCTGAGCCAATAAATAAAGTTCCACCTGGGGCAAGTACACGATATATCTCTTTTAGAATAGGTTTTGGATGAGGGAAATGGTGCAGTGATTCATACACAAAAATAAACGGGATGGAATTTGATTTGAAAGGAAGGCAATTGGCGTCTGCACAGACAAGAGTTGGGATTTTTTTAAGTTTGAAAGTTTTTGCGAAATACTTGGCCTTTTTTAGTGAATAGAAAGATAAATCGCAGGCAATGCCATTCGTTTTATATTTGTTTCTAAGATATGAGGA
>CAYGDE010000026.1:1656-10059 GCA_964348615.1 uncultured Gammaproteobacteria bacterium
TTTGTTGGCCTGAGTTTGAAGCTGCATGAATTTTTGCCATTGTACTACAATGGCAATATGCTACAAGTACTTTTAGTTTCCCCGCAAGACCCTGTTGTCCCAGGGGCACTGAAGTTTTTAGTGGGAGGGGAAAATACTTATACGACAACACTTCTTAAGTATCCCCCAAAAGGTATAAAGTATGTCCATTTTGAGGAGGCTTTAAAAAGAGGGTTTATTGAATATTTACCAGAAAACAAAATTTTGGGTTTTTTAGTAAAACTTAGGATTTTGCCGCTTTCTTCAGGGAGCAGATGTTTAAAGTTGAATGCTAAATTTGATCTGGTTCATTGTCACGGTTTTAGCGTAAAGATTGAACCTTCCAATATTCCTGTCGTTCTTTCGGACTCTTCTTCTAATTATTTATTCCTAAAAGATTATGTCAATTGGCCAGAGTGGAGGATTAAGCTTGGTTATTTTCTGCGCAAAAATTTGTTTAACTGGTTAGGAGTAATAGATTCTGATACTAACCCAGATGGTGCAAAAAAAGTAATCGTTTTTTCAAAATTTGCCCAAAAGCTTCATCTAAAGTTGAGAGTGCCCAAAGAGAAACTAGTGGTTGTACAGCCTGGTTTGCAGATTCAAAAAGCCAATTCTTCTGTTGGGGATGACAAGAGGGTGAATATTTTGTTTGTCGGTACGTGGTTTGAGAGAAAAGGTGGGCGTATTTTATTGGAGGCTTTTGAGAAGTTGTCGAAGAAATTTTTCAATGTCAGGTTGACGATTGTGGGAGAAGTACCAAATAAGTTGAAAGTTGAAAGTGAAAAGTTGAAAGTTTACAAATATGTTCCGAGAGAAAGGCTAATGAGTGAGTTGTTTCCGAAGGCGGATATTTTTGTTTTAGTACCGCCCAAAGTTGAGGGGTATGGTTTTAGTGTTGTTGAAGCTATGTCGTTTGGGATTCCAGTGATTGTTTCAAACGTTTGCGCGCTTCCAGAGCTTGTGGAGGATGGGAAAAGCGGTTTTGTAGTTAAACCTGGAAGTATTGATGATTTGGTTGAGAAAATAGAGCGTCTTGTGGCAAACAAGTCTTTGAGAGAGAAAATGGGGGAGTTGGCAAAGAAAAGATTTGAGCATAACTTTACAGTTGAAAAGTCCAATGAGCAATTGTTGGAAGTTTTTAAAAATTCCACTTTATCTTGAGGTAATGAAATTTTTTATGTCTTCGTAGGTATTGTCCCACGAGAATTTTTTTGCAGATTCGAAGCCATTTTTGGCGATTTTTGATCTTTTGGGCTCGTTTCCCAATAAATCTATGGCTGCTTTGGCAAGTTTTTCCGAGGACTTTTCTACCAGTATGCCGGTTTTGCCGTTTATTACAGAATCGCGAAGACCGTGCACGTTATATGCAATTGGAATGCAACCTGCTGCACTGGCCTCGGTTGCCACAAGACTCCAACCTTCGCGGATGGATGGGATTAAGACAACTTTGGCTTTTTGCATCATGCTATTTTTTTGCTTTTCAGAAATAAACCCCTCAAAAGATATTTTATTTTCGAGTTTTAGTTTTGTTGTTAGGTTTTTAAGATGAGAAGTAAATCTAGGGTTACCCCGGCCGATTATGCAAAGTTTAGTGCTTGGGAAATTTTCTGAAATAGTTTTAAAGGCTTTTATTGCGTCTTGCGGTCCTTTAACTGGTGAAAGCCTACCTACGAAGAGTATTAAATCCTGTTTGTTAAATGAATTAGTTGGAACAAAATCTAATCCTATTTGCGCAATGGCAACTTTTACAAAACCAAGTTTTTGCAAATCTTTTTTTGTTGATTGGGAAATTACCAAAGTCGGGACTTTTTTGTAGAATTTTAAATAGAAAGACTCCGTAATAAAGCCTAGGAGATTTAGAGGCCAAAATGTTTGGAAAAACCAATACTGGCGGGCAAGCTGATGAATTAGTGCAATCACTTTTTCCCTGGCGTAAAAAATGCTGAAAAATGGAATGGTGTTTATTTCGTCAATCAGAATATCAAAATTTTTATTTCTTAGATAATAGAGATATGCCCAAAGGCGACAGGTGATTCTGTTTCCTTGTCTCACAATATCGACCCCCGCTACAAATTCCTTTTTTTTGGCATTTTTAAAAGAAGACGTGAAGATGGTGACTTGATGATTATTTTTTGCTAACCTTTTGGCAGTTTCAATAGCAACTTTTTCCGCGCCACCGGAATCCGGGTTTTTAATGTCGCGCCACGAGAGCCAAAGTATACGCATAAGTTACTTGAATTATATCTGATGCAGCTTATATTTGAGCTTTTTGGAAGAGATTTGCCGAAAGAGTATCAATTTCGAATTGGTTTTTGGGATCATCGTAATACTTAAGCAAGTATTTTCTGTAGAAGATTGCGGCAGTATCTACGAGTATTTTAAAAATAGATGTAACACGTATTGTTGATGAGAAATTATAGTTTAGTGTAATAGGTGCTTCTTTGACACTGTAGCCTAACATATTGGCGACAACTAGAAGTTCTAGGTCAAAAGCAAATTGCTTGACTACAAGTCTTGGGAAACATTCGGAAAGAACCTCTCTTTTGAATATTTTTAAACCTACCTGGGTATCTTTAACGTTCAGCCTAAAAAGACTTCTTATTAGTATTTGGTAACTTAGGCTCATAAACCTGCGAACGATAGGGTATTTAACCTTGGAGAGCGGATGGCGTTTGGAGCCAATTTGGATGTCGGTGTTTGCAGACTGGAAGGTGTTAATAAAAGCAGGCAGGTTTTCAATTGTTAAATCCAAATCGGCATCGGCAAACAAAACAAGATCTCCCATGCTTTTTTTAAATCCGAAGTAAAGAGCAAAACCTTTGCCCTGGTTGAGATTGTATGAATAAACTTTTATGCGGTGGGTATTGCCATTGAAACGTTTACTCCTTACGGCTTCTCTAAGAGTTTTGTCTTTCGATGCGTCGTCGACCACTATTATTTCCCAATCAAAGGCGGTTTTTCGCAGTATTTTGTGGTATCTGGAAACGACATTGAAAACTTCACTGTCCTTATTGTAGGCGGGGATAATAACAGAAAGTGTTCGGCTGTGGGGCATATGTTTAGTATTGGCTGTTTTTAAATTCATTGTCAAGTTTTAGGATATGAAATAATAACTAGGCGTTTTTCGTCAAAGGAGCCGTCACACGTGTAGAGCGTTAACTGCTGTTTGTCGGAAATTATCGCATCAACATCTTCAGGCGTGACATTTCGCATTTGGGCGACTTCAAAAATAAAGTTTTTCTGGTCTGACTTTACAATTATTTCATCCCCAATTTTTAATTTGGTCAGACCTCCAAATAGGTGAATTCTGTTATGGCCGTAAATTATCACATTTCCGTTTTCAAGGGTTTCGGATGTTGTTAGCCAGGAGACTTTATCGTCGTAAAGAGTCCATTTATTATTGGTAATAATTCCAGGCGCAACCTCAAGGTCTAGATTTGCAGCTGGAATTTTGATTTCTGTTGGAAGGTAGATTTCTTTTTCGGGAGTTTTTGCCGCGATTTGGGCCTTAAGCTGTGCAGTTGTTGCTTGAGGAGTAGGGTTTGGCTCTTTTGGTTTTATACTTTTTACGAACGTTGAGGGGTAGAGTTTAAGTGCAAGAAGCCCGACAATTGCTGCGGACATTCCAAATACAGTTAGTTGTAGGACGAAATCATTCTTGGGCACTCTTTGCAGTTTTAATAACTAGAAGGAATGAACCGATTCCGATTATGCTTGCAATTACCCATTTGGCAATTTCCCGCTCTTTGCTGGTTTCACCAAGTGCGGTTGTTTCTCCAAGGACCTCTTCTTTAGTTGTTCCACCTACATCGGGGGAAGATGCAGGAGAAGCTGATGGTGAAGGTGATGGACTGGCACTTTCTGAAGGGCTGGGTGTTGGGGTTGCTGTGGGGGAAGGAGATGCATCTTGCGCAAAGGCTGGTGCCGAGGTTGCTATTAATGCGGATGCTAGGGCAAGTGCAGTTGCTGCTTCCTTAATTTTCATTATCAATTTACATTAAAGGACTTTTTTGAAAATTGCAAGTGGTTTGAAAAACTATACCGTTTAACATTTAAAAAAACGCTCGACTGGAGCTGAATACTAAACTCGATAATTTATATCCGTCTCACTCAAGATTCCGTCGGCACCATATCTCTTTTTTTAACTCGATTGACAACAATCATACAGCCGACTTCATCATGTTTTTAAAATGCAAATCTGGTATAGTTTTTGCTGTTGACGGTAAGTGGGTAAACCATAGAAAATAGATAATAATGATAAAAGTTGCAATTAACGGTTTTGGCAGGATTGGTAGGCAGGCGTTTAAGGTCTATTTCGAAAACCACAGGGATGAAATGCAGGTTGTTGCAGTAAACGACCTTTGTGATGCTGCAACTCTTGCGCACCTTTTGAAACACGATTCTGTTTACCACACCTGGGATAAAAAAGTTGAGGGTAAAAATTTAATTGAAGATATTAAAGGTGCCCAAGATGGCGACGTTGTTGGCAAACTAATTGTAGATGGCATGGAGATTGCCACTTACGCAACAAAAGACCCTGCAAAGCTACCTTGGGGAGAATTAGGCATCGATGTTGTTATTGAGTCTACCGGGCGGTTTACAAAACGCGACGATGCGGCAAAGCATATTTCTGCCGGTGCTAAAAAAGTAGTAATTTCGGCACCTGGCAAAGAAACTCCAACGATTCTTCTGGGGGTGAATGAAGAAGCTTATAAGGGAGAAAATATTATTAACAATGCTTCTTGTACGACAAATTGTATTGCGCCGGTTGCCAAGGCGATAAACGTCGCTTTTGGAATTCAAAAGGCCATGATGACAACGGTGCATGCTGTTACTGCCGAACAAAACCTGGTAGATGGGCCTCCGCCTGGAGGAAAGGCTAACGATTTAAGAAGGGCAAGGGCCGCTTATGTGAATATAATCCCAACGACAACTGGTGCTGCGATTTCCACAACAGAAGCAATACCAGAGTTGAAAGGGAAGTTTGATGGGGTAGCACTGCGGGTGCCGGTTGCTTGTGGTTCGCTTTCCGACATGACATTTTTGCTTTCTAAAAAAGTTACAGTAGATGAAGTTAATAAAGCTTTGTATGATGCGGCCGCAAAGTCCGAGGGGATAATGGCAGTTTTAGACGAGCCCTTAGTTTCTTCGGATATTATTGGTAGGAGTGAATCTGCTATTGTCGATCTTTCCCTTACCCAAGTAGTGGATGGGGACATGGTAAAAGTATTTGTTTGGTATGACAATGAGTATGGTTACTCAAACCGATTAATAGAGCAAGTTATCTCTATTGGTAACTCCTAGCGTTTGTAATTACTCCGTTTTTAAAAAATGCACTCAGAAGTTTGAATTTCAAGTTTTTTGGGCGTACAATTTCCTCCAATATGGCAACTGAACATGGCAAATTTGCCCTCTTTCGCGAATTTGTTGAAAGTTTACCACCAAGTAAATGGCTTCAAGATAGTGGTGCAGTAATGCTGGATGAATTGTCCCCTGAGCTTAAAGAACTTTTGGACGAGCAAGACCCTTTTTTACTTTATGCAGTTTGTGGCTTAATTAAGCCAAATCATCGTACAGAAGGGTTGGTTTTTACTATAAAAAAAATAGGCCAGAATTTTGTCAGCCAGTCCGGTTCACAATTGGTGAAGGATAACATTTTGGAAATTGGAAAAGCCGCAGAATGTGTAGTGAGGGTGTTGATGGAGCAGGGAATTATTGTCTGCAAAAAGGATTCGGAGAGGCAATGGCCTGTTGGTATTAATGCACAATTAAAATTTGTAGCTGATGAAATGAAAAAAGCCAATTTTTATAATATTTTGGCCCAGTTTGGTGAAAAAGCAGGTGCGGGACAAAATGAAATAAGCTGGCATTTAAGTGTTTCAAAAGCAATTAGAGATGCATTCGTACCCGTTGATGATATAGGATTAAGGTAATGGATCTTTCTAAAATTTATCCTCCTCGCCCAACTGATGCCCATAAAGGAAATTATGGCAGTGTTTTGGTAGTTTGCGGTTCTAAGCTTTATTCCGGTGCTGCAACATTTGCATCGATTGGGGCACTTAGAGCTGGAGCGGATTTGGTGACGTTGTGTGCTCCAGAGCGGGCTGCTAATGTGGCTGCAAATCATCTTTTTGACCTTATGACTTTTCCCTTAAAAGGTGATGAGATTTCTACAAAAAACATTCCCGATATTTTAGATTGTGCGCATTTGCGCAAGGTAAATAGTGCGGTTGTTGGCTGCGGGTTGGGTAGAAAAGTTACCACATTTGCCGCAATTTATAAGCTGATTGAAAAATTGAATGTTCCTATGGTTTTGGATGCAGATGCACTGCGGGCGATTGCAAAATCGCCAGAAGCAATTTCCGGCAAACAAGCAATTCTTACGCCCCATTTGGGGGAGCTGGCAATTTTGTTGGGACAGCGGGAAATAAGTAACAATTTTGAGGCCAAATTGACAGCTTGCAAACAAGCGGCCCAAAAATATCATGCAGTAGTTCTTTTAAAAGGGGCAGTGGATATAATTTCCGATGGAACTTCTACAATTACCAGTAATTCCGGTTGCCCTTTTATGACAAAAGGCGGAACAGGAGACATTTTGGCTGGAATTTGCGGTGCACTTCTGGCTCGCGGAGTAGGTTTGTTTGAAGCTGCCCATTTTGGCGCATATATAAACGGAAGGGCAGGAGAATTGGCGGGGGATAAATTTGGAGAAGGAATGGTAGCTTCGGATATGCTGGGATACATACCCCGTGTCATAAGAACATAGAATTACTTCCTTTTGGACATTTTAAAAAACGTTCGACTGGATTGTTCGGGGTCCTGTCATTAGTTTGATTTTTGTTACTTATACTTGATACCTAATACACAATACCTGATACTGTACTTGTGAAGCGGTTTTTGCCTTTTTTATTGCCTACTACTCTTCTGCTTTTTTGCATTTTTTCAAGCGTCCTTATCCATAGGTCTTCTTGGTTTGTGCAAGACAAGCATTTTGTAAAGCTTGCAACCAGTTTTACAAAGGGTGATTTGTTTTTGAACCCGATTAATCTTCCAGACGGGGACTTTGCCGATTATTTTGGCAAACAGTATTTATTTTTTGGCCCAATGCCAGCGGTTATTTTGGTGCCTTTTGTTTTGTTGTTTGGAGCTGGTTTTCCTCAAATGTTTTTGTCGCTTTTTGGGCTGGTTGTTACGTTTGTCGGCGTATTTTTACTTTGCAGGAAGTTTAAATTTGATGATGTTGATTCGCTGTGGCTTTCAATTTTCTTTGTTTTTGGAACGGTATATTTCTTTGTGGGGGTGGTGAATATTTCTGCCTATGTGGTACAAGCCGTTGCAGTGCCTTTTGTTATTTTGGCGATTTTGGAATACTTTACAAAACGCAGATGGTTTTTAATTGGGCTTTTAACAGCTGCTGCAATTTTTACCAGGGTTACATATTTGGGGGTAGCTGTTTTTTTCGTTTTGGAAATTTTAAGACAGAGGAAAAATATCGATATAAAACAGGCACTCTTGGCGTTTTTAATTCCAATTTTGGTGTGTGTTTTTCTTTTGGGTGTTTATAACTTCAGACGTTTTCATTCTCCTTTTGATACAGGGTACACAAGAAACGTTTCGGTTTTAAACAAGCCAGAAGGAAATTGGCAAAAAGGTTTTTTTAGTCCGGCGCATATCCCTGGTAATTTATATTCTTTATTTGTGATGGCTCCGGAAGTTGTAAGGATTGGCGAGTTGGAATTTGTTTTGAAGTTTCCGTATGTTCGCGCAAGCGGATGGGGGATGTCGATTTTTCTAACTTCGCCACTTTTTGTTTATCTTTTATTGTCTAAGGGCAAGGAGTATACAAGATCTGCACTTATTTCAATTTTCGCGTTGGCTCTGCCTTCGATGATTTATTTTGGGATTGGTTCTGCGCAATATGGTTATCGGTATGCTTTGGATTTTATTCCGCTTTTGTTTTTGATTTTACTTTCAGCATTCGCAAAGGGTGTGCCAACTTTTGCAAAGTGGTTAATTTTTGTTGGTGTTTTGTTTAATCTACTTTATTGTATGAGCATTTGGAACTCTTGGCCGTTGTTTGATTTTTTGGCAAAACTTTGGGGTTGACACCAATTTAAATGGGTTGTTATACTACTCGGCAGTGATTAATTCACTCGCTGCTATTTGCGCAGCAACTTTGGGATCCTAACTTTATATGTTGAATTTTACAAGAATTTCAAACTCCAAGTGCCATTTGGCGCGGTAAAAAGTTAGCTTTTCCCAACTTTAAAACAATACTTTGACTCGATTGAGTGCACGACAATCGGGCCGGTAGCTCATTTGGTAGAGCGCTGCACTTGCACTGCAGAGGTGGGGAGTCCGAATCTCCTCCGGTCCACACTT
>CAYGDE010000027.1:0-2054 GCA_964348615.1 uncultured Gammaproteobacteria bacterium
AAGTGTAGAAGTTGCCAAAACAAGGGCAGAAAATAAAAATTATGGTGCGGAGTAGGAAATGCGAAATTCTTGCAGTTTTCGGATTGTTATGCCGCGCTAAAAGACTGCTGTTCTCGAACCATTTGATTCGGATTTGCAATGTCTATATCACTAAATTTCTCCCAAATATTTTCAATGCCTTTCAATTGTCTTTTACTTAGAAGTGCTTTTTCTTTTGTTGAAATTAGATTGTCTATTTCTTGACCAAGCGATTTATTTCTGGGATTACTTTTTAAGGCATTTAATATATAGAGTTCAAGAGCGGAGAGGTCTCCGGTTTGGTCGACCAAGTTCATTGCGTCGAGATGATTTTCTCTTTCTTGTTCGAACCATGAATCTAGGAAAATAATTGAATCAAGACCGGCGCCTTGTACAATTCTGTTTAAAATTAGTCGTCCAGTTCGTCCATTACAATCTAGATAAGGATGAATTCTTTCAAAAACATAATAGGCCCAAGAAGCATTTTGCACGATTGTGTCTATATTTCCCGGAGCTTCCGTTGGTAAATCTGCGAGTCTTTTATCGAGGCTAGTAAAATAGTCTCTTAAAATTGGGTCTACGTCTGCACCTCTAACGTAAAAATTTTCAGGTTCACCACTAACTTTAATGTCTTCTTTTCTAGATTCACCGGGATTTCTGGGAACGATTCCCTTATTGCTATAGTCTTTGATGCCTTGTAGCAATTCCAGATGCAATTGAGGAATGACGAAACTGCTAGGCCATTCACTGTGTATCCAGTCATCTACTGTTTTTGTAGTTGCTTCAAAATTACTAATCTCCAACTTGGAATGTATAGGGGTTAATTCTGCGGCAGCGGATCCTATCATATTTTTAGGATTATTTAATGTGGATTTGGTGCTTTTGTGCCAATGTTGTCTTGATCTTGTGTCTTTCCATTGAAATAATCCAGGACCATGTTTGTGTCACTTTCGTCTACACCGTAAGATGAAAATCTTTGCTTAATTTCTTCCACGGCTTCCGGATTCTGCATTGTTTTATCGAGGATATCCTTTTCAAGGAAAGAATTAGTCAAAAATTGGAGATAAGTCCTTGCCTGTGGGCCAAATTGACCTATTTGATCCATTAATGAAAGTAGTTTTTCATCTTCTTGTGCGGTTTTTAGCCTCTCGACAAAGCCTCGAGCTGAATCTAATACGTGATTGGGAATGTCACCTTCAGTTGTCATAAATAATTATCAATAATAATACTATAAGATTATATTTGATTTTGCAACATTTTTCAAGCACAATAACTGTTACTACATTTATGCTGAAACTTTATAATTTCCTTCCCAAAAAAATTGAAGAGTTTAAACCTATTACTGAAGACAAGGTTGGTTTGTATACGTGCGGGCCAACGGTTTACGACTATGTTCATATTGGCAACTGGCGGACTTTTATTTTTGAAGATATTTTAAAGCGGGTTTTAGATTTTGCCGGATATGACGTAATGCATGTTATGAACATTACCGATATCGATGACAAAATAATTAAGAGGGCGAACGATGAGGGAGTTGATTTTGGGGTTATAACCAAAAAATATGAAGAAGCATTTATTGCAGATTTGGCAAAGCTAAATATTGTCAAGGCGGACGAATATACTAGGGCTACGGATTACATCAGCTCAATGGTTCGCATTATCGAAGCGCTTTTGGTAAAAGGCGCTGCTTATAAAGGGGAAGACGGGGTATATTTTGCGGTTGAAAAATTTCCACACTATGGGAAACTTTCCGGCCTAGATGCAAAGGAGTTGAAAAAAGGGGCACGGGTTAATGACGACCAATACGACAAGGAACATTGGGCTGATTTCGCCTTATGGAAATTTGCAAAGCCAGACGAACCTTTTTGGGATGCGCCGTTTGGAAAAGGCAGGCCTGGTTGGCATATAGAATGCAGCGCAATGAGTATTGCCAAATTGGGCGAGAGTTTTGATATCCATACTGGGGGAGTAGATTTGTTATTTCCCCACCATGAAAATGAAATTGCCCAAAGTGAAGCGGCCACCGGTGTTAAGTT
>CAYGDE010000027.1:2154-10035 GCA_964348615.1 uncultured Gammaproteobacteria bacterium
AAGAAAAACATATAGTTCCTGGTGCAATTACGATTGTTGACGAAAGATATGGAGATCCGTTTCACAGAAATAGCAATGAGTTGCTTTTAAAAAAACAAGGAGTTAAGGATTTTGCTGATGAATATTGCATAGAGTCGTATAAGATTCTATCGGGAAATAATTTTTTGGAGACGGAGAAAGTTTATGAGAAATTAGTTGGCGAACTTTTTAAAAAGTTTAAAAAGCGAGTAGGGATAATGGGGATAGGTGCAAATTTACACACAGCAGGTGTTTTTCCATATAGTGCGGCTTTAAAATCTCCGGATTTTGTTGTTGCTGAAGTTGTCGATGACAAATACCCTAAAAGGATTACCTTAACATTAAAGGCGTTTGGTGAATTTACAAGTTTTATCGTTTTGATGTTTGGCCAAGCAAAACAGAAAGCGCTTACTAAGCTATTGGATAAGAATGAAAACGATATGCAAAAGTACCCTGCAATTTTTTACAGAAAAACAAAAGCGAAAGTTTTTCTGATAACAGATATTAAAATATAGTAAGATAAATAAAATGAAACTCGGATTTATTGGACTTGGGAGGATGGGGAAAAATATGGTTTTGCACCTTTTGGATGGTGGGGTGCAAGTTGTGGCTTGGAATCGATCGACTGCACCAAAAGAAGAAGTTGCAAAAGCGGGCGCACTTGTTGCAACTTCAATTGACGATTTAGTTTCTAAATTAGAAGCGCCAAGGATTATTTGGCTGATGGTAACTGCGGGTGAAGTGGTTGATGAAATCTTGGGGCAGTTAAAAAATCAGCTTTCTTCGGGAGACTTAATAATTGACGGCGGCAATTCTTTTTATAAGGATACAATAAGACACGGTGAAGAACTTGCAAAAGCAGGTATTAATTTTATGGATGTTGGGACTTCTGGTGGAATCGAAGGCGCCAGAAATGGAGCTTGTTTGATGATTGGCGGGCGAGACAAAGATTTTCAAAGAGCTGGTGATTTATTTGAAAAAATGGCAGCACCAAACGGTTTTGGTCTTTTGGGCCCTTTAGGCGCCGGGCATTTTGCAAAGATGGTGCATAACGGAATTGAGTATGGAATGGAAGAAGCTATTGCAGAAGGAGCAACCTTGCTTAAGAATTCTTCTTTTAATTACAATCTGGCCGAAGTTTTCAAAATATACACTGCAAGATCGATTATTGAATCCAGACTTGTTGCTTGGACACATAATGAGTTGGAAAAAGACCCCGACCTTGGGGATATTTCTTCTGCAATTGGTTCTGCAGGTACAGCAATGCGTTTGCAAGGTGAGGGAGACTGGACATTGGAATTTGCCAGAGAAAAAAATATTAAAATTCCCGCAATTGAAGAAGCAATTTTGGTTCGCGACAGGTCAAAAGATGATTTTGAGCTGTCCCCAGAAGGGTATCGAAATAAGGTAGTAAATGCAATGCGCAGGCAGTTTGGTGGCCATCCGGTGGAAAAAGAGGCAAAGGACGAAGGACTAAAGTAGATATTTAGATCTTACAAATGCTTAAAATTGGCGTCAACCACTCTCGGCCATCTTTTAAAATTAACTCGTCTGCTTCTTTTGGTCCCCAAGTCCCAGGCTTATAAATTGCTAATTTGGGTTTTTGTGTTTGCCAGACCTTTTCAATCGGGTCAATAATCTTCCAAGATTCTTCAATTACCCTTTGGTCCATAAATAATGTTTGGTCATTTTGAATAACATCCAGAATAAGCCTTTCGTACGCGTCCGGTTGCGGGTTACCAAATGAAGTCTTGTAGCAAAATTCCATGTTAACCGGTTCGAGCTGGGTTGTGAGTCCAGGTTTTTTGGCAGCAAGCCTTATGCCTATACCTTCGTTTGGTTGAATTTGAATTGTAATAGTGTTGGGAAGAGGCTTTTCCCAAAAATTTTTGAAAAGTTCGTGGCCATGCTCTTTAAACTGGATAATTATTGAAGTAACCTTACCAGTTAACTTTTTTCCTGTCCGCAAATATATAGGGACACCTTTCCATCTTGAATTTTCGATTGATAATTTAGCAAGCGCATATGTTTCGGTTTTGGAATCTTTGGCAACTTTATCTTCACTGCGGTAAGTTTCATATTGTCCTCGGACTGTGCATTTTTCTACTTCTTGTGGATTCAATTTTTTAATTTGGGATAGTAGTTCTAGTTTTTTATTATTTACATTTTGTGCAGAAAAACTTTGAGGTTCTTCCATTGTAACTAGCGAGAGGAGTTGAAGCTGATGGTTTTGGGTAATGTCGCGCAGAGCACCGTTTTTTTCATAAAATTCGCCGCGTTTTTCGACACCTATATGTTCTGACGTGGTTATTTGGATGTGGTCGATATGATTATTGTTCCAAAGAGGTTCAAATAGTTCGTTGCCAAACCTAAATGCAAAGATATTTTGGACTGTTTCTTTACCTAAGTAATGATCTATCCGGTAAATTTGCTCATCCTTGAAGTATTTATTTAATTTCGCGTTGATGTTTTGGGCAGATGCGAGATCCCACCCAAAGGGTTTTTCGACGATAATTCTGGCATTTGTTTTGGAATGGTGTTTTTGGCAACCCAAATGGAGTGAGTTTTTGCCAAAATTTTCAATAGCAGTTTGGAAAATATCAGGCGAAATTGCCATGTAAAAAATACGCTGTAGGCAAGTGTCGGTTTGGTTTTCAAAAGATTCGATGTTTTTTTTAAGCTGGTCTAAATTTATATCTTTTGCAATATCCAGTGGGAGATAATCAATGTGGTTTGCAAATTCCTTCCATATTTCGTCCTGTTGCGCATCTATCATTTGGGCAGTTGTGTCTCTGAAAATTGTGTGAGTGAACTGTGTTCTGGCGCAGGCAATTATTTTAAATTTTTCGGGAAGCAGATTTTGTTTGAAAAGCGCAAATAAGGCAGGGAATATACGGTTTTTGGCCAAATTGCCGGTTGCACCAAAGATTACAAAAATACTAGGGTTATTTACGTCAGAATCTATATCTTGGGGTTTTGTCATCTTTAAGTCTTATTGTACAACAAAGGGGATGTGAAGCTACTAGTTGCTAGTTGCTGAAAATTACGGGGATGATTTGCAGGTATTCTGCTTGGCCGCTTACTGTATTTCGGCTATAGACTTCTACTGTTCCTGTTTGGGTTATAGGTTTTGTAAGGTTAACCCAAACTTCGAATGGACAACCGTTTACACTTAAACAAGCTGTTGCTTGGCCTTGGCCCAAAATTTCACCAATCGAATCCTTAACCTTTATTTGTACTATTTGGCTCGTAACGTTCGCAGTACCTGAAACAAAAAGAGATGTTTTTACTATTTGGTTTTCCTTTGGAGCGTTTAGCGCAATTCCAACATTCTTTACCTCTTGGGTTTCGGACCCAGCTGCAGGTAGCGTTTGGGGTGGGTTTGCTGCTTGTTTGAGTGTGGTTGATGGCGAAGGGGAGACTAATGATTCAAAACTTTGTGGTGCAGGTGTTGGCGCGATAGCTGGAGACACAACTTTTTTTTGGTAGAGTTTAAAGACACCATATATTCCAAGTGCAAAGATTAAGACTACCACTAAGCCTACGTAAAGGCTAATATTTGTTAGCGGATTTGAGTTTTCTGGATCCATTAAAGGCGGACAGGAGTGAGAGGATTGTATACCAAGTATCTTGAAAAAAGCAAATTAGGCGGCTTTAACCGGAAATATCACAAAATGAACAATAATATTAATAAGCCACAAAATTACGGCAGCAATCAAAGCTGGGACGAATCCGACCACAACAAATCCTGGTACGAATTGCGCAACCAACAAAATAAGCGTAGCATTTATGACAAAAGTGAAAAGCCCTAGGGTTAAAATATTGATCGGAAGAGTTAAAATAAGAATAATTGGTTTAATAATAGTATTTACTATACCAAGAGCAAGGGCGACAATAAGTGCTGTTGTAAACGAATTAACTTTGAAGCCCGGTACGTAGGTGGCAACTATTAGAATGGCGATTGCCGAAAGAAGCCAGCTTGCAAGGTTACTTGCCATAAACTGAGTATATCAGATAATTATCTATTCGTAAAATGGTTGAACTACATAAACCTTTAGACGCTACGATGCACGATTCGGTTGCTACACCTGATTCGCGTATTGTGCCTGTTGTCGTTTTAGGCGACGGAGAGGTTACCCAGTTATCTCCAGACCAGAAATACCAACAAGACTTTGAACTTTTTTCTAATTCTTGGCCTGTTGTCCAATTGGAACAGAGAAGCTTGGGGCTTGTCAGTGAAGAGCAGGAGGCTTTGCAGAAAAACAACAAAAGACTGAGTGTTTTGGAGGGGCGACTTAAGCGTGTGCACCTTTTGCTAAAACAAACACAGTCGGAAAGAGATAAGGTACATGCTCAATACGAACATGATTATGGTAAGCAAAAGGCTATTTTTTTTAGGGTCTTTACGGCTTTACACTTAAGTATTATTGCAAATAAAATTATTCCTTTAGATTCCACTGAAAGAGATTTTCAACAAGCTCATGGAACAGTTGCGAAAATTCGGGCTGATATAGACCAAACAACAGCTACAAGAATAGAGATACAGAACAGGTTTTCTGGCCAAAGATTGGAATTGTCGCAAGAGAAACTTAATGTGGTTGAAGGGTGGGTCGTTGGAGACATTAATAGAGTTTTGGTGTACGCTTCTCATAACCCTACAAGGGCCGAGCATGTTTTCGGGCTGTTTTCCCAAAATAGCGAAAATTATTCAGAAACCTTAAATTTCCTTAGAGATGAATTTGGTAAGTTAAATGGAATTGGTGGGGAAACTGTTGTTGTCCCGGAGTCACGAAGGGTTAAAACAAGAGAAAAAGTACCTGCCAATGGTGAAAAACCTATCGTTGATGCGCAAGACAGAGAAATAAAAGAACCGGTCAGTGAACCTTATGCGGTTGCTAGAGTAAAAAATGTTTTGGGGGATGGGGACCATTTAAGAGATGTTCGAGTTTTAGATGAAGCACGTTTAAATATTTTTTTAAGGCGCCAGGCTAATAAAATTGTTCGGAATAACCCTGATGTGCTTCGCGATATCGAAAATATGGTTGCATATCTTCGGGAGAATCCATACGGAACGGGTACAGAAATGCTTACTAGCCCGGGCAAAACAATTACTATTGGGGGTAACAAACAAAGATTGTGGCATTTAATTGCTGCTAAATCGGGCAATTCTCTTAGTCTTGAGTCTAAAATATCGTATGATCTTAGGGTAGTCTATACAGTTGTAAATAATGGTAATGCCGAAAATACTTTAGTATTGATAGGGGTTTATCCCCATCCCAAATTTGATAGCAGGTTTGCACATAGTTCTGCTTTAAAGATTTAATTACCCAAATCCCTATGAAGCGGTTTGCTTTTCTCTTTTTTATATTTATTATTGTTGGCACGGGGTTTTTTTATTGGAAAAATAAAAATCCGAAAAGTTTAAACACTCCTTTGGTTTCCAAAATTGCACAAAAAGAAAAACCCCTAGAAAAATATACTTTTGAAAATCTTTTAAAAACCAACTTTGCTTCCAGCAAAATAGAAATTGGAGATGTTTTGCAAGAAGATGCAGATTTTACTGCATTTAAATTTTATTTTTGGGTAGACGGCAAAAAAATCAGCGGGCTTTTGAATATCCCAAAGCTTTCTGGTACGTACCCTGTTATTGTGATGTTTAGGGGATATGTAGATAAAGAAACTTACAGTACGGGAGTGGGAACACAGCGGGCTGGCGAAGTTTTTGCCAAGAATGGCTTTGTCACATTGTCCCCGGATTTTTTGGGGTACGGTGAGTCAGATAATCCTAGCGATAACGTCTTTGAAGAAAGGTTTCAAACTTACACAACAGCGCAGACACTACTTTTGTCGATTTCTAATTTAAATGAAGTACTACCAGGTGCAAAAGCAAATTTAGGTAAGATTGGCATTTGGGGGCATAGCAATGGCGGGCAGATTGCTCTTTCAACTCTTGCTATTTCCCAAAAACCATACCCTACAGTTTTATGGGCACCTGTTTCTAAACCTTTTCCGTATTCGATTTTGTATTATACCGATGAATTTGACGACAGGGGTAAAGCACTAAGACTTGCGCTTTCGAATTTTGAAAAAGATTATGATGTGGAACTTTACAACCCTACTAATTTTTTGGACAAGATAAGAGCACCGATACATATTCATCAGGGTACAGCAGATGAAGAAATACCACAAGAGTGGACAAATAACCTTGCAGATTCTCTTAAAAAATTAAATGTAGATTTGGAATATTTTATCTATCCTGGTGCAAACCATAATATGCTGCCAGATTGGGATATTGCCGTTTTGCGCAGTATAAAATTTTACCAAGAAAATTTATGATTGGATCTTGCAGGTTTTAGCTGTGGGTGAAGTTTGTCTAGATTTTTTCGCAAGATAACCTTTGGTGTTTTTAGATTTTTGGGATACGGTTTGTATGTTTCAAAATTCAGCAGGTGTTGTGTCCAGTTTTCTATTGTGTTTGCCCTAAGCGAAGCTTTGTTTGCTTTCATTCTGGCAATTCTTTCAAAAGTGCCCATTTTAAGTGCTTGCAAAATAGCATTTGATTGGTCTTTTAAATTCTTGGCATCGAAAGTAATTGCTCCTGTTAGTTGACGCGAAACACCCGCGCCTTTTCCAACCAGAATTGTAGGCATGCCATTTTTTTCATTACAAACAGCAGTTGCTTCCAATGCTGTTAGGTTCATACCGTCCGCAAGGGATCCCGCCAGATAAACATCGCAGCTTATGTAGTGTGCAACTACTTGTTCTTGAGGAAGCCCGCCTAAATTTATAACTGGCTGGTATTTTTTAGGTTTAAACTGTTTATTAATTTTTGCTATTTCTGCTTCCAGCCTTTTCGCATATTTTCTGTATGATGGGATAGATTCCCGGCTTTTGGCAGCTGCTATTAAAAAGACTGTTTTTTCAATAAGCTTTGGATTTTGCATCAATGTTTTTTTAAATGCTTTGACACTTTCAACAAAACCCTTGGTGTAGTCTAGACGGCCGGCTGAAAAAATAATTTTTTGTCCCTTGTATTTATTTTTGATTTGCTTTGACAATTCTTGCACATGAGGCTCGGCTGCGATTTTTACAAACCCTTTTGGGTCGATGCTAATTGGGTTAACAGCAAGTTGGGGGAGAGCAATATTTGCATTAAGAAAATTTGCGCAAGCCTCGAAATTTTTCATATCCTTTTCCGTTTGAAAGGCAATTTGGTTGTATGAAAGTAGGGCAAGTAGTAAATCCTTGGCATGGGGCATTTTGAAAAAGGTTTGCGGTTTTGGAAAAGGGATATGCAAAAAGTACGTGATTGAATTTTTGAACCCCTTGGTTTTAAGGTTTTTTGCCACTTGTGTTAGTTGATAATCATGGACGATTAACCTATCGTTTTTTTGTGCAACTTTAAGGTATTCATTGGCAAAACGTTTGTTTACCGAAACATAATCCTTCCAGCCTTTTTCAATTTTTTCCTTGTTTTTACTTATCATTTCATCAAAGTTGTGAAACGCCGGCCAAATAACAGTATTGGAAAAATGCTTGTAATAATTTTTAAATTCTTCTTTTGGAATTCCAACTGAAAGTATATGAAAATGTTTTGTTTTCACCAAAGGTTGAAAGGAGTTTTCATAGTCTCCGAGCCACCCCAACCAAAGGGCAGGATTATTTCTGTTGGCAGATATTTTTAGCGACTGTTCTAGGGCAGATGCCATCCCTCCGACAGTTTTCATCCAGACAATCTTGCCATTGGAATGCGTGGTTTTTACCACAGGAAGACGCAGCGACATAACCACTATTCTTTTCTCTTTTTCAATTAATTTATTCATAAATCATTCTAAAGTTCATATTTTTGCTTGCGTATTATAT
>CAYGDE010000028.1:0-9921 GCA_964348615.1 uncultured Gammaproteobacteria bacterium
ATATTAAGAAGACTTTCATCATAACAAGCATGGTTAGGAAGAAATTCCCATCCAAATATGTAGCATTTTGAACAATTCCAAATACAAAAAACCGAACGAACAAAAACACCAAAAGTGTGGAAAAATATACGCCATAAACCTTCAAGGGCAGTAACTTCCAAAAACCTTTTTTGAGGCTAAAGTTGTTTTGCCAAAGGTCCCAAAAAATAACTACCAAAGGCAAAGAGTATGTCAGTTCATAGCTCAAAAAAGCACAAACAGCCAAGATTATCGAAATTACATACTTTTTTGTTATATGGAAGTAAAAGGCAGCAAAGTACAGAAAATAAGCAAAGGTTATATTGGAAAATATAGTTAAAACCGCCTCGTTGTTCACAGGATGAACAACAAAGATCAAAGCAACAATGAGCGACAAGTAGTTGGTAGTTCGCTCGCTTTTATTCGCTTGCAGTTGGCTCGCCTCGCTTTGCGAACGAAGTGGGTATATAGTAGTTTTTTCCTTTCTACTACCTACTACCGACAACCTACTACCCACTAATTGTTCGACGATGAGATAGATCATCACCCCACTCGCTATATGCCACAATAGTGAAGTAATTATGTACCCAAGTGGTTCTTGCCCAAAGAACTGGTAATAGATAGTCAAAAAAGTACTACCAATTGGCCTAAAGCGAATAGCATTAAAATCGTTGCCCAAAAACAAATTGGGGATATTTGAAAGATGCCTTACCCCCTCCCAAGTCTTAACAAATAGTTCGTTGTCCCCAATGAAGGTGTTGCCAAAAGCACTGGAGTAAACAGCAAAACCAACAATATAGATTGCAAGAATATGAATTTTTTTATTACTTAAAATATTCATCATTTAGTTTTTAGCTATTTCTAGTGCTCAAAGTAATAATTTTCCCAAAGATCCGCAGAAAGCGGTATAAACTGATCAGACTTTTCATCCCAACCCAAAACTTCGTGGCAAATAAGCCTATTCCATTGGCAACTACCTGCAATTGCTGAATATATTTCACTATATCTACACTGGTGAATTATCCCTTTTTCATCACTGCAGGCAAGCCTCAAGTCTTCATGTTGCACTTTTTGCACAAACGTTTCCAAAGACTTATCAGGCGGCCCTGCAACTACAAACCATTGCCTCTCGGCAGCAATACTGAGTGACTTAATCGCAGATAAATTTTGCCGGTAAACGACCAAATGATGCAAAGGCAAAAGAAACAAAGTAAGTATTACAAACCATTTAGCCCACTTCATGCCTATCATTCTAGTTCGTCCAGAATCGATCTTCGCAATCCACCAACACACTACCCCATAAAGTAAATAAAAAGAAGCAAGAACCCCAGTAAACCTGCGTATTCCAGGACTCATGCTTGAATCTGAAGTAAAACCGGAAATAAGTATGTTCAAAACAGCAACACTTGTAATTGTCAGCAAAATCGGTCTCAATCGGCGTTCGCCAGACCAGATTAAAATCAGTATAACCAGCGTACTAATCAGTGGAATCAGCGTGTAATAATCGGCAAAATCAGTGTGTTTCACCTCAAAATAATAACTTTGACCACTTATAAATAGATCGACAAATAAGCCTTTAATACTTGCAACAAAGGTCGAAAGCGAAAGTTCAAGCTTACCTCCCCCACGAAACAAGCCGGCATGCAAAAGCGGGTCATAAATCAAAATTCCCCCGTTTTTAATAGACAAAAGCATAAGAATCAAAGGGGTAGAAAAAGCAATAGCAGGAACAACAATATACTTATACTTAATTAACTCAGTCAACTTAGTTAACTTTTCTTGCTTCACCAGCTTGTAGCCAAAAACTGCAACAATCCCCGGTATATAAAACAAAAAAACTGGGTAAGAGAGTGCAAAAAGCATCACAAGCGCAAAAAGGACAAAGGTCCAAAAGAACAAATATTGTTGTTTTTTAAAATCCACTTGGTCTAAAACAAAAAGCGCAATTGGCAAATAAACAAGATCAAGACCATACTCAGACTGAAGGGTATTAAAAAATAAAAAAGTTGGTGAAATCCCAAACGCAACAACTGGTAACCATCCAAATTTATAGCCTATGTACTTTAAAGCCAAATAAGAAACAGACAAGAGCGCGAACAGTGCAAGAAGCAACCTGACCCATTTTGCAGCAAATAGCGAAAATCCGAATATCTCGTAAACAGCCAAAAGCTGTGCATACCATCCAATTTGTGAAGATATGCTGTCATACACAAGCCCTTTTGAAAGCCAAAAGACATTTCTTACAGATTCTGCCAACTCCTCATACCTTATCTGCCCCATTGAATCTTTTGTCATAAGAAGCTGGAAAAAAATCAATGCAAAAGGAAGTAGCCAATACCAAACATGCTTTTTCACTTGGGTTGAAGTTTTAAGTTTATCGAATCATAAACTTTTCCGCTACCCTCCTATACCCCACTTCTGTCATGTGGGAATCGTAAGGAAAGTAGCAATCCAAACAGCCGTCAGCCCTAAAGTCAGAAAGGAGAGAAATATAGTCAAATCCATGGTTTTGAACAATTGGTTTTAAGTGTTTATCAAAATCAAAATCTAAAAGTTCATCATCTACTCTAAAACCAAGTTCTTTTCGAAATTGGTGGTAAGTTTTGCTAACAAGCTCTTGGGATGGTATTAAAAACACAGTTACAGGCACATCCCCGGCGCATTCTTTCAACTGCGATAAAAATTCATCAGTGGCTGAAATGCTTGCAGATAGGGCATCTTTATTTAAAACCAAAAGCCAAAAATCGGGCTTTTCATAAGCCCAAATAACTTGCAATGGGTTAAGCTTCCCCGCCTCAAAATCTTCGGCCACCCGATTGCTAACGTTTTCCAAAATATTGTTTCTTCGCTTCGTTTCGCTTTCTGCCCTCTGTTTCCATACCTCCTGGATAAAAATTTCTCCCTTCTCGTCTAATCCTAACGTTTCAAAAACATACTTATCTTGTTTTAATTTTGCAAAATTTGGCCAAGTTGAACTTACAATCTTACTTAAACCTCGTTTCCTTTCTGAATAACTTACTAAATTCTGGGCCAAGTCATCTGTAGAATAAAAACCTAAAACTATCTGATCAGGTTTAAAAGTACCAACATAATCCCTGCAAACTTCAACCTCCAAAGAAAGACCTGCTCCTGCCACACCAGCGTTAATCACTTCAACATTATTTCCTGCATCCCTTAACCTACCTTCTAGTTGTTTTGGCCAAGACTTTTCCGCATTTACCCCCCACCCCAAAGTAAAAGAATCCCCAAGAGCCAAAATCCTCAAAATATTTTTTGGCTTTTTTAAAGACACCTCCTCGTTACGAAGGCCCTGGCTAGAAATTATTGCATCGTATTTAAATTCGCTCGTATCATAGTGGACAGTTATATTGGGTGTATAAGCCTTAAAATATAGTGTTTTTCCAAAATAAACGCCCAAAAGCCTGTCGGCAAAAATTGTCAGCAAAAAAACTACCAGAATTTCCAAAACAACCAACACCGGCTTCTTGGCCAGAATCGGTCTTGTATTTGTATATATTTGCAGAATTTTCATTCGTTTACCCTGAATATTAATGAAGGACATACTAATTCGTATCTATCCTAAAAGAACCCAAAACATAATCAAAAATTCCCATCGCAGGCAAAGAAGAATTTGCAACCAACACTTCCACTACCTTTTTTCCACTAAATAAAAAAAACTGCAAAGTTATCACCTTTTCAGTCTCGGTTTTAACTGGGTTTTCCCACACCCTCACGTATGCAAAATCAAAGTTTGGAATCTGCGCTTGCCCTTGATTTACAAGCTCTCCGTAATCTTCCTTCTTTGAATCTATATATTCTTCTTCCCTATTTCTTAGCTGCCCTTCTTGGGTAGCTTCAGTGTTTTGAGTCTTGTCCCAGATAGTAGTTTTAATTTGTGCCTCAAACCCTTTTGCATCATCAATTAAAACCTTTGAAACAGATGGTTTCAATTTCCATTCAGAAGGCATTGTCAAAGATATTTCTCCTAACACTTTATGGTACCTTAACCACACTCCCTGGTCCGAAATCTTAGCAGATTGTGTCGCCTCGCGAACGCTTGGTAAAGCCGCTCTCTTTTGTTTTACCTCCTCAAAATCGGGTACAACCGCAAGAAGCGCATCATAAGCCAAAGCTGCCAAATCAAAATCTGCCCGCCTCTCAAATATGTTTCCAGCTGCCAAGTATGCCTCCCAAAAACCTTGATTTACAGATAGGGCTTTGTTGTAAGTTTCAAGCGCTGCATCATTTCTGCCAATCCCCTCATAAACTTTGGCAATACTCCCCAAAGCAACTACAAAGCGGGGGTTTATCTCGAAAGATTTGTTATAGTTTTCCAAGGCTGCATCAACTGCCCCAAGCTCTGCAAATGCGTTTCCTAGCTGAAAATAGGCATAAGCATTATCATTCGGTGCCAATTTAATGTCTTTTGACCAAAGCGTAATATTGTCGTGCCAATCACGGTTTCTCGAAAATGTCAAGACAAAATAGAAACCTAATATTATCACCAAAAGACCAATTCCAATGGTTTGGTACTTTGAAGCAATAATTTTTCCCAAAAAGTAAGCCAAAATTAAAATTGCCCCAAATGAAGGCAAATAAAGCATCCTTTCATTTAAAACCGACCCTTGTGGCACAATTTGCGAAACGGGTAAAAGACATATAAAAAACCAAAATATGCCAAAAGTTATAACTGGAAAAGTCTTATATACTTTAATGGCCAAAACTACCAATACCGATAAAAATACAATACCAAACAAAATATCTACGTCTAAAATAGACTGGGCAAGTATCGCTTCCTGCCGGTAATCTCTATAAACAAAAGCTTCAATACCAGGAGAAACAATATGATTGTTTGCAAGGTTTATAGGCAAAAACACCAGGCTAATGTATTTGACCAACACCTTCACCATAGTAAGCGCAGTTAGATAAAAACTACCCGCAAGATAACCACCTCTCGCACCTACATCAATCACCAAAAAACGTATAAATAGGTAAATAGCCGCAGGAATAAAAAATGGGGCATATTTTGCAAGATTCGCATCAATTCGCTTAATTTTTTGCATTCCATTCGCATATAAAAAGTCGAAGATAAGAATCAATAGCGGCAAAACTAAGGTTATCTCGTTTGTAAAATAAGCAATTGTCCCCACAACAACCGAATACCAATAGTACCTCGTACCCAAAATATATAAATAGAATGCGCCAAGCATTAAAAACCAACCAGTGGCATCCATAGATGAAGAAATGTATGTAATTGCTTCAGTGTGCACAGGATGCACACCAAAAAGAAGCGCTGTCAGAAACGGCAAATAGTTTACAGTACGCTCGCTTCGCTTCGCTTGTAGCTGGTGGCTAGTAGATTTTTCCTTTCTACTACCTACTAGCTGTTCAACTATCAAATACACTAAAACCGTCGACCCGACGTGGACCAAAATGGAATGCACATGCCATCCAAAAGGACTTTGCCCAAATAGTGGCGCATAGACAGCATAAATTATGCTTCTTACAGGCCTCCAAACGCCTTCCTGGCCTGCGGGCAAAGAACCACCTACCAATTTACCAATGTTTCCTAGACTCTTCCCTTCCTGCCAATTAACTACAAATGCCTTGTCATCAATAACAAATTGGTTTGCGAAAATATTTATGTATGCAAATAACGTAAATAGAATGACTATTACTAGTTGATTGCGACGATCATTAATAAATTGAAGCATTACGTTGCTATAATCTCCTTCCCATACCTCCCAAAATAATACTCGTTGAAAAGCTCAATTGTAAGCGGGATAAATTTGCCAGTTTTTAAATCCCACCCAAAAATCCCATGACAAGTTAACCTATTCCATAAACACGCAGCATAAACTGCAGCATAAACCTCACTGTATCTACAATTCAGCGGATTGTTATTTTGCCCGTAACAAATAAGCTTTAAATCTTCACGTTGAACCGTGTTTACATACTGCGAATGTAACATTTTTGGTTTATCAACAGTATTAAACCAAACAGTTTCCCGGTATCGGCTTGCATCTTTTAAATGTTTCAGGTTTTGTGGGTAAACAAAGATCTGGTGAACCAAAATCAGTGTTGGCAGAAATAGGTACACCCACCTCAATGGATTATTTTTTCTAACAACTACAGCCGCAAAATACCATCCAAAAACAAAAAGTATATATATTGCCGCTAAACTTCCTGTATATCGCCTCATTCCTGGAGTTGGATCAACAGTAAAATAAGCAAGCATTACATTTATCAAGAAAATAGAGCAGGAAAGTACTATAGGCAGCCTCAAAACCGGTTTTTTATTCCATAACTTAAAAACAGCAAACATAACGAAAACTAATGCCAAAATCGGATAAAAATCCCCAAATTCAACTTTATTTATTTCAAAGTAGTATCCAAATGAATGTCCAAATAAATTTATCAGGTTAAATTTTAAGTTAGTAATAAAAGTATTAAGGCTAAAATCAAAAAAACCTGCTCCGCGGAAAATCCCACTTCGAGCTTCCGGATCGTAAAATAGCAAGTTGCTGTTTTTTATATAAGCAAAGGCAAAAACAAGCGGTGCAAGAAAAGAAACCACTGCCAAAGCCACGTACTTAATCAACTCAATTAACTTATTTAACTTATTTAACTTAATTAACTTAAAAACATACCACAACGCCAAAGCCGGTAAATAATAGGCAAAAGCCGGATAGCTCATCCAAGCAAACATTGCAAAAGACCATAACAAAACCACTCCTAGAGGATTAACACCAGTTAGACTTGCCGAAGGTCCTGAGCGAAGTCGAAGGACCAAAAAAATCACGATTGGCAAATACAATATGTCTATCCCGTATACGGTTTGCAGCGTATTAAAATAAAGAAAGGTGGGTGAAAGACCTATTGTTAAAAGTGGTAACCAAGCCCACTTTTGAGTCAAAAATCTCCTCAACATGTAAGCCAAACAATACATGGACAAAAGATACAAGAAAAGCTTCACGTATTTGGCCGCAAACAAATCAAAACCAAAAATGCTATAAATACCAACCAACAAAAAATGCCAGCCTAAATTGCCAGAAGCCCCATTTTGCACATACCCATTTGCAACCCAATAAGGATTAACTACCGATTCCTCCAATTCTTCATAGCGAATCTGGTTTGTGGAATTAAACGTATAAATTGCCTGTAGAACAAAAAGCGCAATAGGAATCAACCAATACCACGAGATTTTCATTCTTAAATCAAAAAATCTTAAATCACTCGTTATTCTTAATCGTCGAAATTACCCCATCAACTATTTGTCTCAATTCTAATTGCGAAGGGTACGCCAAAATCCTAACTATCTTGTCCCCCCGAAACAAAAAGAATTGAACCTTGTGATACTCTTCATCTTTCACAACCCTAGCATAAACCTTGTCCCAGCCATCAATTTTAATTTGTTCCTGGATTACTAATTCCTTAAATGGCTCACTTAAGTTTTCGATATACTGTAAAGCAGTCTCATTCTCTTTACTGTCAAAATCAAGTTCAATCTTAAAATGGTTGTCCGAAGAAGAAATTGTATAATTACCATCAACTTCATCTACAAACCAATCATCGGGATAAGAAAACAGAAACCCTTGTTCGGCCTTATAAACAGGCCAAATTGACGGATTCTGCTGCATTAAACCAAAAAGTGCGCTTTGGGCATCCGAATTCTCAGAGTTTATCTCAATCGCCCTTTTAAAAGCCGAATTAGAATCTTCAATTTTCCCCAATTTCAAAAAAACATAACCTATGTATTTATAAATTTCGGACAAAGACTCGTTAAATTCAGCTTCTGTCAAGGGTGTACTTTCCCGCTTCACAGTCGTTGCCTGGTTTAGGTATTCATATGCAAGGTCATATCGCGCTCGTTCCGCGTATAAATCGGCAAGCCTCACATACGCTTTTAAAAGTCCTGGGTTTATTTCGATGGCTTTTTTGTATTGTGATTCTGCGGCTTCAAGATCTCCCAGTTCACGTAAGGTATTTGCAAAATCCAACCTCGCATGAGCATATGCGGGCCTGATCTCCAAAGCTTTTTGGTAGTAAAAAGCCGCATCGTCCAACTTTTTGTCATTGTAATAAAAAAGGGCAATATTATTGTTTGCAAGAGCGCTTCGTGGGTAAACCCTCAAAACACTCTCCCATAAAGTTAATCCATTTCTCCAATCGGAATTACGCAGAAAAGTTATAGTTGAGTAACACACTACAAGTGACCCAAACACAACCCAAAATACGACAGTAGCAATTCGCTCATTTGCATAAATTCGAAAAATATTCGCTCTTAATTCGCATAATAACCAAGCCGCCACCAAACAGTAGCCAAAGCTAGCGATGTATACATATCTTTCAGAAAGTACTGTCGGTTGGGCCAAAATATTGGCAACTGGCAGGATTGAGCAAAAAAACCAAACGACCCCCAACGTCAAAAAGGGCAACCGACGCCGCGCGAAAAATGAGGCAAAAAAAACAACAATCAAAGAAAAAAGCCATAGCAGATTGGGTAATTTTGAATAATTATCAAAAATCGCCCCATCGTTAACCCAATTTAGAAACGTTTCAAAACCTGGCCTGATTATATGGCTTATCGACAAATCTACCGGCAAAAACAGAAGTGAAATATACTTGATAATTACTTCCGGCCCCATCAACCGGCTATAGTTGAATCCGCTGTCTAGCCAATAATTCGCCTCATTTAACCCTCGCCCAATTAAAAATACTCTAACCAAAAGGTAAAAAGCAGCCGCCACAAAATAAGGAAGATAATTCGCAATAATTCGTTTCAAATTCCTCCTGAGTGAAGTCGAAGGATTCGTTTGAATTCGATCACTCATCAAAAGCCAGTCTGTCACAACAAAAAGAACAGGCAGAACCAATGTCAACTCATAAGAAAAAAACGCCAAAAGAGCCAACACAACCGATACCAACAGGTACTTGCTTGTTAACATACGTTTAGAATTAGTTTGAGTCCGTGATTTTAGATATAGCCAGAAAGAAACGAACATGAACAATGGCCCAATCATATCCATGCTGGAAGTCATAAAAGTAATAGCCTCTGTATGAATCGGGTGCACGCCAAAAAGAAAAGCTGTCACAAACGGCAAATAGGTTGTAGACTTTTCTTTACTTCTGCCCACTACCCACAACCTACTACCTACTAACTGTTCTACAATCAAATACACCAATACCGTCGATCCTAGATGGACTAAAATGGAATGCAAGTGATAACCAAAGGGCTTATTGCCAAAAACCTGTCCATAAATAATGTACAAAGAGTCCCGCACTGGCCTGTAGGTTGCTTCTTCCCTAAAAGGAGGGCCTTTCCCTAAAAAAACAGCGGGGATATTTTCAAAATGTTGATTAATTGCCCACTGTCCAACGAAAGTCTTATCGTCTGAAACAAAACTATTTTGAAAAATATTCAAATAAGACAAACTGGTTAAAAAAACCACAACTAGAATCTGGAACCATTTTTTTGTACTTATTCGCATACATTCACCTATTAATTCGTTTACCCTGAGAGAAATCGAAGGGCAAACACTATTCACACTCTCCAAATCAATCTTGCAAAGAAGCAACCAAAAGTTCAACTACGCCCTGGATGTCCTTTGAAACCGGATAAACTAAAATGTCATAAACACTGTTCCCAAAAAATACGGTAAACTCCGATTTTGAGATACCGTTATCATTCCACATTCTGGCATATGTACTATCCGGACCCTTAAGGTCGATATATCCATGCTGAACTAAAACCCCATAAGATTTGGAATAACTAGCTACAAAATCTTCAATTGTTTGCCCTCGTTCCCGCATGTCCGGGATAATCTCAATCGTATACCCAACCCCTTCGGTAGTTATCTGTAGCCCTTCTTTTAAATCAAAAACCCTAAAACCTTTTGGTAT
>CAYGDE010000029.1:0-9456 GCA_964348615.1 uncultured Gammaproteobacteria bacterium
ACCTTACCCAAGGACTTGCCCAAAACAAAGACTTAGGTCTAAACTGGAAATAAGATCATGTTTAAAAAATTATTACTAATTCCCCTCATTTTTTTCCTTTTCTCATTGTTTGCAAATTTTGTAAATGTACAACCATCATATGCCCGAGAACTCGATTGCCAATTTAATCCATATCTTGCTCCTCAATTTTTGAGATTTGAACCTCAAAACGCACAAATAGGACAAAGTGTAAAAATGATTTTTTCTCCTCCCCGCGAAATTCCCGATAGTAAATATCAGATAAAATACTGGGTTGCACCAGCTCTAGGTAAATCAATTGAGATAAAAAACCAAGGAACGAGTGACTGGACCGTGGATATTGGAACTTTTAAAGAAGGTATTCACCAAATAAAATGGCAAATATCGGACAAAATTTCTAACCCAACATTCCAGATGTGCGGAGCTGCAGATTTATTCGTCTGTAATGGTACAAATTGTCCCACTTACCCAAGTGCCACACGGGGTCAAAATCCATGCACAGGCGGCAAATGTGAAACCGCGCTGGGTAATATTCCTACAGACCCTCAAGGATTTGCCACAAAAATTTTGACAATTGGCACTGGGCTAGGCGGAGCCTTTGCTTTTATCCTTATGGTTATAGGTTCCATTCGCGTACTCACATCCTCTGGCGACCAAAAGGGAGTTGCCGCCGGTAGAGACATGATCGTTGCCGCCGTTTCCGGGCTTTTGTTTCTTATTCTTTCAACCGTGATACTTAGGTTTATTGGAATTAATATACTTGGATTATGATCGACGTTTATGCCGCCTGTACAGGGTTCAGTGATTGTACTATATTTCCCTCCCTACCAGGTGCAAAATACACTTCAGAGGCTGGTCTTGTCGGTAGACTAATCTCAGATATTATCCCCATTGTCCTTGGCGTTGGGGGTTTTGTAGCCGTCATTATGATTGTAATTTCCGGAATCCAATTTATCACATCAAGCGGTAACCCGGAAGCAGCTGGGGCAGCCAAAAACAGACTCGTTTACGCCCTCATTGGTTTTGTGGTCATTATCATGTCTTTCGCCATTTTGCAGGTTGTAAATGCGCTGTTTTTAAATTCAGGAGTAGTCTAAATGAAAAAGCTTTTTGTCATATTTCTATCACTTATCACTTATCACTTATCACTTATCACTACTTTTCCAGCTTACGCCCTTGACTCCACCCCCTTTGAGATCGGAAAAACATTCCAACCAGCCGCCAGCGGCAAATTTAACACCTTTGGCAACCTGGCAACCAATATCATAACCATCCTCACCACAGCAGCCGGTGTAATTGCCGTCTTTTTCATAATAATCGGTGGCCTAAAACTCATAACAGCCGGCGGTGACGAGAAAAAAATGGCCAGTGCTTCATCAACAATTACCTATGCTATTATTGGGTTAGTAGTCACCGCGCTTGCCTTTGTTATCTTGCAAGTAATCCAATATTTGCTAGGGGCGAACGTCAAAACGATATAAAAAATTATGAATCTTCTCGCTGCCGATCTTGGTAAAATCACACCTCCCGCAGGATCTGTTCCCACAACAGGGGGAAATCCTTCAGGTTTTGTTGCAAGTATTGTCCAAAACAGCATTTGGCTTTTGATAGTCACCAGCTTCATTATTGCTGTTATCTGGATGATTTTTGCCGGCCTTGGTTTTATATTTGCAGGCGACGACCCTAAAAAGATCTCCGGTTCCTGGACCAAAATTTACATGGGCCTTTTGGGTCTGGTAATTATTGTAGGGGCTTTTGCTATAATCAAATTAGTCGAAGCGTTTTTCAATGTAACAATAATTTCCGGCAGTATCACACTGCCGGTAATAACAAAATAACAAGGGGGTGAGATTTAAAATATGTACAAAAAATTTAAAAAATTAATTATTCCTACAGCCGCTGCCATAGTCTCACTAGCAGCACCGGCTGCTGCTTTTGCACAAGCACAAAGCGGCTCAATTGTTCCATCACAATTAACCAATGTCGCCAGATTCAGCATCATCGACATTATCAGGGCAATCATCCAATTCATTTTGGTGGCGGCATTCGTTTTGGCATTTATCATGCTTTTAATTGGCGGTATTCGCTGGATAACGGCAGGCGGAGACGAAAAAGGGGTCGAAAAAGCCAGGGGTCAAATTACAGCAGCCTTAATCGGTTTAGTAATCATTCTTGTCGCATTTGCCTTAATTAAGCTAGTCGAAACCTTCTTTGGAGTATCAATAATAAGTGGAGGAGTCACTGTTCCAACAGTTTCCACACAATAGCCCAAAGCAGAACAACAAGAAATGGAACCGGCCAGAATTTCGGATATCACAAGTATCCTTAAAAACATCATTTCTTTGCTTGCCCCAGCAGCGGGTATAGCATTTTTTGTGATGTTTTTAGTCGGGGGCTTCCAATTTTTAACAGCCGGTGGTGACCCAAAAGCCGCTGGCCATGCCAAATCAACCATGACCTATGCCATAATTGGTGTAATTCTAGTTGTCGCTTCTTGGCTCATCCTTAACCTCATCCAACAATTCACTGGCGTTAATGTCACCAAAGTCGAGATAAAAACGAACTAACCCTCAAAACCTGGTATACTCAAATTAAGCCTGCAATGAAAATCGCCACCCGTCTGGTGTTAATTGTATTAGCACTACTCGCTATTCACTTATCACTATTCACCCATTCCGTCTACGCTGTAGACCCGCCCAACCCCCAACCATGCGAAAACGCCAAGGAAACCACAAACCTTACAGACATTTATATCCCAAACGATGTCGGTGGAGCACCAATTATAATACACAAAAATAACAACATTGTCGCAGCGCAAGGACAAGTTACCTTAAGCGGCCAAGCCTCGCTGCAAGAAGACGTTGATTTTTCCAAACTTCAGGCATTATTTGCCTCAACAAATTCAAATTTTTTAGAGGGTGCTTTCCAAAACCAAGAACATCGTCAAGCAAACATAATAGGCCTAAATAGCCAAGATTTTAATACCTATCATGCAGCCGGACAAAAAACTGCTCCAAAAATTATCGCAGACGATTTAAAAGTTAAATACACAAACTATGTTTACAACAATCCAACACTAATCGAATCAACAAATACCTACACAGACATAAATAACCTGGGTGTTCCAAAAACGATCTACGACCTTGTTGGTGAATTCGGACTCCCACAAGTACCAACCTCAACCGCATCAGAAGAAGAAAAAGCTTTATGGCTTGCAACTTGGGGCAAATATTGGGAAAAAATCCCCACCGCCTACAGGGAATTCTATAAAGGAAAATTTGAATTCAGGATTGACAAAAATGCAATACATTCCAAAACTATTGCCGAAGGGACTGACTGTCCGGATACCATTCGTCAAATTGAATTTTCAATGCCCGAATTTTCCAGAACCGTCTCAGTATCCAACCAACTCAACATGACAGTCGTCCCCTGCTCCGCACAATCATATAGGCACGGAGAAAATGACGACCAGTGCGCAAACGTTGCCCCAACATCTCAAAATATTTTGGGCAAAGTCGTAAAAACATGCCTGGAAGCCATTACCAACTCAACGGAAAAATTTTCAAACGCTTTTAAAAAAGCCGTCAAAATCTCACTTGAAATCGCCAATCCAATTAAAACCGTTTTTGCCCAACCCTTTGAAGAGCCTCAACAAATAATAGATACGAGTAACTCCTGCATAAAAATCCTCGGTAAAGACGACAAAGAAGGTGTTGCGCCTTACTGCGCCATCAGCCAAAACCAATTAATTCCCGGTGATTTTTGCACAAATCCTTACGGAAACGACCCCAACAAATTAAACACATCCCAAAATGTCCTGTGCCGCTTTATAGTTAACTGGTCTGCAACCTATACAGCCAGAATCGAAAACGACATAAATTTAAAAACCAAAGACGATTTTGATGTCTGTCGCGACATTGGTGGAGGCAACCTAAGTTGCGATGTCACAATTAAAATTTGGCCTGTTGTCAGGGTTCCTTACCTTTCCGAAATTTGGAACAATACTCTGTATTCGGACGAAAAAGAAGGCAACCTCAATTCCGGCTTAGGTTCACCTCAAAATACCGGCAGGCCTGGAATATACTCTTATTTCATACCGCAATCAGCAGGCGAAGAAGTTTTACCACAAACCTACAAAGTACTTTCATCAAGATGCTATGGTCAAAAAGACCAAAGCGCGTGCGCCCAGATTCAGCAAGAAGTAGCAGCGTGTATTGCCCTTGCAACAACCGAAGAGCAAGCAGCTTGCCTTAAAAGTTTTTGGTCTTCAGACTTGCCCGCAAAAACCCCCCTAGCAGGGGATTCCGACCTTAAACAAAGATTCTTAGGCGGCGTAGATTGTGCAAAAAATTTCGTCAAAGATATCGCCTTAAAACCTAAAGCCGTTCAAGAAATTTTGGGTACCAGTCTTTCCGAAGACTGCAGCTAAAACATCAATGTGCTACTATAAAAATAGCCTGCAATGAAAATCGCCGCCCTCAATCTAGGGTTATTCTTCAATCGTCTAACCTTAATTGTCCTTCTCTTTACACTTTTCACTTTGACCCTGACCCTTCTTCGTCCCGCCTATGCCCAATGCACATACACAGCACCCACAAATGCTCAAACTAGCGATCAGGAACTAATTAACCAGTTCAACAAATGTGCAATAGAGCAAAATGTTTATGACGACAAGATTTTCAATTACAACCAAATTTCTGGAACGGTAGATAGCTTAAACACTATGATCTTGGGCTACTCTTTTCTTCATCCACAAACAGATACAATAACCGCCAGCAATGGCGCTCTTACTCAAGCCTCTTCCTTGGTTGCCAGTCTTTATGCACACCCGCCAGCTTCGGGTGTTGAATATTTTGCCAGTCAATTTCAAAAGTTCAACCCGGTCCAGCCGGCATATGCTCAAGCAACAGGTTTAGGTTACGACAGCCTTAAACCAGTCCAAAAGCTGTGGACAATTTTCAGAAACGCTTCATATGTCGGCTTTATTATTGTGTTTGTTGTAATTGGCTTTATGGTCATGTTTCGCGCCCATATTTCAGCCCAAGCAGTAGCCACTGTCCAAGATTCCATTCCCAGAATCGTTATTGCCCTCATTCTTGTTACCTTCAGCTACGCAATTGCTGGTCTAATGATAGACGTCATGTTCCTGTTCATAAATATTATCATTCAGCTCCTTGCCCAAAGCGGTGCAATAAGCGCAACACACGCAAATGAAGTCATTTTTAACAAAAGCATTATTGGGGTCATAGTAGACGCCTGGGATGACGTATTTAGACTAACAGCTCAAGCAGTCCATGATCTTTTAGGTAACCTAATAGGAAACGGCGGCACAATTGGCAACATTATTAAATTTGGCGGCGGCTGGGCAGCTGGCGGAATCGCAGGTCTAATTGTAGGAATCGCCGCACTCTTTTTAATCTTCCGCATTTTCCTGATGCTTTTGATGTCTTACGTTATGATTATCCTTCTCACGCTATTTGCGCCCTTTTTCTTCTTAATTCAAGCCCTACCAGGCAATAATGGGGCCAAAGAATGGTTTAAACAAATGGCCAGTCACATTGCAGTTTTCCCGACAGTTTCCCTAATGATTATTCTTGCAGGAGTTATTGGTGGAATTAGCGCCTTTGGCGGAACTGGAACCGGCGAATTAGGCACCTCATCTGCCCTTAAATTTCCCCTTTTCCTTGGGGGAGTAAACACCAACGCACTCGGCAAAATAATTGGGCTCGGCATTTTATTTATGACACCTAATGCAGCCGAGCTAGTCAAAAACGCAATTGGTGTCAAAGGCGGACCAAACCTCGGCGCAGGCCTAATCGGTGGCTTAGCAGCAGGCGCTGCTGCAGGCAAACAAATTGGTGGGCAAGCATTACTTAGAGCCCCAGGAATAAGTTCAGTCGGGGATTATCTTGCAGCCCAGGCAGAAAGACCAAAACTTAGAAGGCAAGCTGCAATTCATGAACGCATACCTCAAGGATGGACTATTCCGGGTCTTTATCGACAAACACCGCCAGAAGGTGGGGGTCATGGCTAATATTTAGTGTTGACCTGTCTTCTTTAGATCTTCTCCTACCCCTTTAGTAATAGCAGGTATGGTGATTTGGAAAGGTAGCTCCCAGAGAAGGAAAAATAATAGTCTAATTAAACTTCTCTGTCGAGTAATCTGGCTTTCTTTCTTCTCCGTTTCCCACCATGATCTTATTAGCCTAAAAGGGACAGTGGAGAAAATGCCAGGCCCTATACCTAAATTTTCTTTTATAAACTCTTCTGCTTGTTCTGGCTCAATATGACCACCCGCAGCCATATTTTCTACAAAATTTTCCATTTCCTTATTCGTAACATCCGGCTCGCCAAACATCTTATATTTAAGATTGTGAACCACGTCCCAATGCGCCCTTAAACCAAATTCCATCCATGGGAACAATCTAGGATTTCTGGTAGACATGAATCCTTCTGCTTTAGTCGTTATTTTTTCAAATTTAGAAGCTTCAGGGTTTGCTAGGTAGGACTGAATCATCCCAGGCCCCATAAACTTTAAGACCAAATTACGATCGGCAGCGTTATCAATTGGGTTGAATTTATTAAAGGAATTCCTCTGTTTTACGATTTCGCTATATTTTTTATCAGCAAAAGAAATTGCTCCTTCTGCAATTAATTCACGCTTCGCAACACCTCTCAAAAAATCTTCATAATCATCTCTATAAGGACCATCGTGTCTGTAATATTCATATTTTCCAACCAGTTTTTCTGTCCTTCTTTCAAGTAATTCCTGGTCTTCAACTGTTAAAAATGAAGTAATAAATCTAGCTCCCATTGAAACATGTCCAAAAAGCCAATTATGTTTACCTGCAAAATGTTTTTTAAAAGTTTCGTCCACATCTCCGCGCCTCTCTCGACCTCTATCTTCAAAATCCTCATGCATATATTCCCAGCTATGGTCAATAATCATTGCAAAATAATTATCCGAACTTCTATGGTTAACAAGTGCCTTGAAATCATCAAAATTCGGATCTGAATTTTTGCCATAAATATGTATGAAGTGGTAATCAGACCATTCAAATACCCACGTCAAGTCGTGAGCATTGTTGTCCACCGCTGCAATGTAACCCGTATCCAATAAGTCCTCCAAATCTTCATACTCCATTTTCTTTAAATTAGCGGCTCCGTGGTGACCAAATTTTATATTACGATCTGCACTTAATTCTATCTCGCCCAGTTTGTTTCTCAATCTTTGTCTTAATTCCTCTTTTCGCACTTGCAGCCAGGTCGGCCCTTCACCAAATTTTCTCCTAAGACGAGCCTCCACCTGAGCATCTGTTTCCCACACCTCTGGCTCACCCGTTGGGCTCAATCGCTTTCTAAACACGTGCTTTAACTCACTGACCACTTCCCGCAATCCTTCATTGTCTATAACACCATATGCTCCATGCAAAGTCTTACGCTCATACCAATTTTGTATTAAAGGCTTTGTAAAACCGTGCCTTAAGTCAGAAACCCCATGTCTATTTGAATCTATACCCCACGCATCCAACACGCCAGACAAAGTCTGACCATGAAATTTTTCACCAACTTTATCATGAGCAATTCTGTAGTTTATTCTGTCAATCATCCATCGCCTGGTCGACTCGAGTGCTACCTCCCACTTTGTTCGATCTCTCCAAGTAGGATCCAACCCGTACTTATCAAACTCTTCATTTTCCACAATTCTATTCCGCCAATCAGCGGGTAATGTACCATAACCTACAGCCCTTTGAATCCCAGAAATGACTCCTGGGCCGAACTCGCTATCAATCGAATATTTTGTCATCTCCTCTACCATATTCATTTTTATTCTGTCCTCTCTCAAACGTTCAGAATATAACCTTTTAGACTCATCAAACATATTAAATTTTTCTATCTCGCCAGTTGCTTCATTTTTTGCCCACCATTGCCGCCCTCTACCGTCTCTTTCAAATCTAGAAATCATACTTGTAAAAGTAGACTCCAGATTTCCTTCAATCTCATCATAAACATGCTGCAACGCTTCTGGATTTAAACTTTTAACATGAGCAGTAATAATAAAAGACTGTTTAAATTTGAAAGCTTCCAATAACTCTTTCATCTCAAAATGCATAGCCCTACCTTCATCTGTAGTAGTATCTATTCTGGTTAACATTCCATATGCCGCTTGGATAGTCGCTTGTAAATCTTGAGGGGATTGCCCGGTAGGCTCTACGGCATTAATTAATTTATAAATTGCTTCTGGGACATCCGCAGGATGTTCTGGTGGTTGGGTTAATTTAACAAACCTCACGTTCTGTTCAACACCTTCAATAACATACATCCCTCTCCATTCCCGTAGCGCAAGTTTCGAACCTGCTAAGCCTCTATCTGTATCCACAACTTCAAAAAGTCGCTTCATACGTGGGTTAAATTCTTGCCAACCCGCTGCAATGGAATTAGTTGCAGGGCCGGCATTTTCTTTTATGTCACCAGCTATTGCATCTTGTTTTTTTTCACCAATATTTTTGTAGATATTGTCAAAGTAATTATTAATTCGATGCTTTAAACTCACATCCACCTCCAAACTCACGAAAGACTCAAGAAGCTTTCTTGCTCGATCTGACGCCATACCTGTGCTTTCCAAAAGCGCTCTTATTCCTTCACGCCCATTCAATCCAACTTCCTGGTTTAAAGCTCTAGCTACTTCAAAAAACTTTCTGATGGTTTCTTTGTTTACTTCTGTCGGACTAGGCCAATCAGTCTCTTTTTCCGGGTCTGCAACATGGTGACTCAAGACTTTGTTTAGTGCCCAATCCTCTACCTCCTCAAGCCTGGTTCGCAAACCAATTGCATCGGGTAGGGTTATAACTGCCCCAGTTGAAGGATCTTTCACACCTTCTATATAACGTTTTGTGTCTTTATATGCAGCCCCAAAATACTCATTAAAATCCAGATAGCCAGCTTCAGCCGTTCTTTCAGTCTGGAGTCTAGCTGCATCTGCTCGTCTAGCAACCTCAGCTGCAACGGTGCGATCTTCAATTTTAGAGGCTAGCTCATTTCTTAGTGTATTTAATTGTGTAACAATTGCTGCATGTTGATCATCTAACCGGCCCTCCAAAATAGCTGCTTCAAGCGCCTGATTCATCTCCACCAATTTCTCTAATCTAGGTTCTAAATCTGCTCCAGTGGCTGGGTCTGTTCGATTATTTTCTCTTTGGATTTCCCTTGCAAAGCGTGCGCCACTTACAACCTCCAGTGGTAAGCCTCCCGTAGACGCAGCCGCGCCTAAAGCTCCAGCTGCTAAATCAAGCGGATCACCAGGAGCACCACCTCTTAGCGAGGGAAGAACACGGACACCTTGCTCCTTATACCACGCAAGTTGTTGGTCAAAATCCCATTTCTCAAAACCAGAAGGCATTTTTGTGTTGAATTCAAAGCCTGCCTCTTCAATTGCCT
>CAYGDE010000030.1:0-4874 GCA_964348615.1 uncultured Gammaproteobacteria bacterium
CCTTTTAAGATGCGGTCGAAAGATTCGACAGTTTTGGCGATTGGAACATAGGCACCTTTTCTGCCTGTAAAGGGTTCTGCGACAAACATCGGTTGGGAAAGGAACCTTTGGATTTTTCTGGCTCTTGCTACTGTTACTTTGTCTTGGTCTGAAAGTTCCTCTACACCCAAAATGGCAATTATGTCGGCAAGTTCTCGGTAGCGTTGAAGAACCTTTTTAACTGCTTGGGCAATATCGTAGTGTTTTTGGCCACAGATTTGTGGATCTAGCGCACGGGAAGCCGAAGTTAGCGGGTCTACTGCCGGATATATGCCTTGTTCGGCAATAGATCTTTCAAGAGCAATTGTAGAATCCAAATGCGCAAAAGTAGCGACTGGCGCCGGGTCGGTGTAATCGTCGGCCGGAACATAAACTGCTTGCAGGGAGGTGATGGAGCCTTTTTTGGTGGATGTAATCCTTTCTTGTAGTTGGCCCATTTCGGCAGCGAGAGTTGGTTGGTATCCTACTGCAGATGGGGTTCTACCTAGAAGAGCGGATACTTCGGAACCTGCTTGGGCAAACCTAAAGATGTTGTCGATAAATAAAAGAACGTCTTGGTTTTTTTCGTCACGGAAATATTCGGCAATGGAAAGGGCTGTTAGTGCGACCCTGAACCTTGCACCTGGCGGTTCGTTCATTTGGCCAAAGACCATGGCAAGTTTTCCCAAAACTCCAGCTTCTTCCATCTCGCGGTAGAGGTCGTTTCCTTCACGGCTTCTTTCTCCGACACCGGCAAAGACCGAATAGCCACCGTGCTCTTTGGCGATGTTGTTAATAAGCTCTTGGATAATAACTGTTTTGCCTACACCGGCTCCACCGAAAACTCCGATTTTTCCACCTTTAATAAAAGGAGCCATAAGATCGATTACCTTGATGCCGGTTTCTAGAATTTCCGGTTTCGTTTCTTGTTCAACAAGGGTTGGAGAAGGGCGGTGGATGGGGTAGGTTTTTTTGGATTTTATTGGGCCTTTATTGTCGATCGGTTCGCCTGAAACATTAAGAATTCGCCCCAGGGTTTCGACACCAACCGGAACATTAATTGGCGCGCCGGTATTTGTAATTGCTGCTCCGCGTTTAAGACCATCGGTGGGGCCTAGGGAAATTGCCCTTACCACATTGTCACCAAGATGCTGCTGGACTTCCAAGGTTAGATCACCAACTTTTAGGGCATCGTAAATTCCTGGCAGGTTGCCTGGTGTAAATTCGGCGTCTATTACCGGGCCGATGATTTGGATGATGATGCCGGTGTTTTTGGTTGGTTTACTTTGATTGTTCATACTCAATTTTGTTTCATCCGAATGCAGATTGCGCTGTTACTATATCCAAAAGTTCAGTTGTTATGGCTTCTTGTCTTGCTTGATTATATGTAAGGGTGAGATCGTCTACTAAATCGCCAGCTGCGTCTGTGGCATTTTTCATGGCAACCATTCTGGCACTGTGTTCTGACGCTTTGGCTTCTAGAATTGTTTGATAGATTTTAGTTAAAACGTAGTGCGGAAGCAAGTTTTCTAAGATTTTGTCGGCAGAAGGCTCAAATAAAAGATCAGTGGGTAGTTCGTTGTGGGAAGTAGGTAGTTGAGAAGGTTCAAGCTCAATTGGGAGGATCTGGGCGATAGTTGGAACTTGTTTTATTGTAGATTGGAAATCGGCATACAGGACTTGTACTTTCGATACTTGGCCTGCTTTGTAGGCGTCTGTTGCTATTTTTGTAAGAGTTCGGGCAAGCTCAATTGGAGTGTGTTGGTCGGAAACAAAGCTGGAAATAAGGTCGGAGCCACTTTTTGAGGCAAAATTAGTGCCTTTTTTACCCACAACAACAAACTTTATATTTTTAAACTCTCCAGTTTGGATGAGTCTAAAAAGGTTCATGTTTAAACCGCCTACCAGACCTCTGTCTGTGGTTAAGAGGACTAGCATTTGGTGGGGCGCTTCCTTTTTGGAAAGCAAAGCATGTCTGGACTGAGATTTGAACCTTACTTCTTCCAGGATTTGGTTTAGGGTATCGGTATATGGGCGGGATGCGAGTGCAGACTCTTGGCTTTTTTTCATTTTAGCTGCAGAAACCAATTCCATCGCATGAGTAACTTTGGCAGTGTTTTTTATTGATTTTATTCTTCTTTTGATTTCTCTAATCTGAGGCATACGCTTACTTTTTCCTCCTTTTTAGTTTGGTGACTTTTGTTTTGCCGATTTTCTTACTAACTTTGGAGTGTTTTTCCGGTGAAGTCTTGACCTCGTCCTTAGGGTGAATCTGGGTGACTTTGCCGCTGAGGACGGAGGGAACGAGTTTTTCCAGCTCTTTGACAACAAAATCATCAAGTTCCTTTTTGGTTTCCATGTAATCTTTTAGTTTTTTGTTAGTTGTTAGCGCTGTTTGTAATCTTTCTTCGGCTGCTTCCATTTCTTCGATTGGAGTTTGGTCGAAGTAGCCATTGGTAACTGCCCATAGCAGAAGAACTTGAGAGCTTACATCCATTGGGGCAAACTGTTTTTGTTTTAGAATTTCGACAATTCTTTTGCCCCGTTCCAGTTTTGCCAAAGTTTGCGGGTCTAAATCGGAACCAAATTGAGCAAAACTTGCAAGGTCACGGTACTGGGAAAGATCCAAACGAAGCGAACCTGCAACTTTTTTCATCATTTTAGTTTGAGCGTTACCGCCTACGCGAGAGACGGAAATACCCGGGTTTACTGCTGGTCTTATTCCAGAGTTGAAAAGATCGGCTTCCACAAAGATTTGGCCATCGGTTATGGAAATGACGTTTGTTGGAATGTAGGCTGAAATATCACCCGCTTGGGTTTCGATGATTGGAAGTGCGGTAAGCGATCCTCCACCGTGTTTTTCGTCGAGTCTGGCTGCTCTTTCTAAAAGTCTGGAATGCAGGTAAAAAACATCACCAGGGTAAGCTTCTCTGCCCGATGGACGTTTTAAAAGTAGGGAAATTTGCCTGTATGCCCATGCATGTTTGGAAAGGTCATCGTAGACTACCAGGGCGTCACCTTTATTGTCCATAAAATATTCACCAATTGCGCAGCCTGCATAGGGAGCAACGTATTGCATGGTTGCGGAATCAGATGCCGATGCTGCCACAATTATGGTGTGTTCCATGGCTTTGTATTTTTCCAAAGTTGCCACGATTTGGGCAATCTTGCTAGTTTTTTGGCCAATAGCAACGTAGATGCAGGTAACACCTTTTCCTCTTTGGTTAATAATGGTGTCTATGCAAATTGCGGTTTTACCAAGTTGTCTGTCACCGATTATCAATTCCCTTTGACCTCTACCGATTGGGATCATAGAATCAATTGCTTTTAGGCCTGTTTGGAGTGGAGTATTTACTGGTTGTCTGTATATAACACCCGGTGCAATTTTTTCTGCTGGGTAGTAGGTTTTTTCTTTGACTGCGCCTTTGCCGTCTATTGGGTTGCCAAGTGCATCAATAACTCTACCAACAAGGTTTGGGCCGACTGGAATTTGGAGTACTTTGCCTGTGGTTTCAACCTTGTCGCCTTCTTTAATTTTTGTCCAATCACCGAAGATAATAACACCAACATTGTCTTCTTCTAAATTAAGAGCAAGTCCAGTTATCGAGTGGGGGAATTGTACTATTTCAGAAGCGCTAACGTCGGAAAGCCCAGCGATTCTGGCTACACCGTCGCCGACTTCGATTACTCTTCCCACGTTTTTAGGGGTGGTTGAGAGTTTGCTTTTCTCTATTTGTTTTTCTATTTCTTCGAGTATGCTCATATTCCCTTTATCGTGCCAGTCTTTTCGCAATCAAAAAACGTTCGACTGGTACTTTTTCTAATTTCAATATTTTATTCTCGTCTCACTCAGGATTCCGTCGGCACCATATCTCAATTAAAGTTCGAATCGCAATATTTGCACAGCCGACTTCATCATGTTTTTGATTTGCGACAAAGCCTGTCACGATTACTTAGTTAATTGCCCTAACTTTGCGTCTAGTGTTTCGTCGTATATCCAGTCCCCGTGAGTGATTCGTGTGCCAACAACTATTTCAGGATTGATTTTATAGCTTACTCTTTTGGCGCCAGTTTTTGCCATTAGGTGTTTTCCAAAATCCTTTTCGTTTTTGATTGTTGTTGCAGATTCTACCATAATTTCTTCTCTTTTTAATTGCGATTCAACAAGCCTTTTGTATGTTTTTAGAACTTTTTGCGGATGCGTGAGTTTTTGGCCCATGACTAATTTAATAATGGTCCTTACCTTATTCGAATCGACAGAGCCACTTTTAAGGCTTTTTTTAAACATCAACTTGGCAATTTGTGTTTCTTTCTTGCTATTCATATTCTTAGTTTCTACTAATTGCTTTTTAGTGTATCTGTTTTCCTATTTCGCTGGCAGCTAGAGTTGTTAACTCTTGTTTTTCTTTAGTTTTAAGGCCTCTTTTCAAAACCTTTTTTACAACTTCGCCAACTAGACCTAAAGTTTCTTTTTCAAGAGATTTTTTCATTTCTTCTTTTTGTGCTGCAATTTGGGCATTTGCTGTTGAGATTGCATCCTGATGGGTTTTTCTGGCTTCTTCTGTCGCCTCATCTGATATCCTTTGTGCTTCTTTTTTGGCCTCGTCGATAATAATCTTGGCTTTTTCGTGTGCTTCTTGTTGGGCTTTTGATGTTTTTTCTTCAGTTTCTTGTAATTTTGTCTCAATTAAGTCGGCATTTTGCAGGCTTTGTGCTATTTTTGCTTTTCGTTCCTCTAGAGTTTTTACAATTGGTTTGTAGAAAAATTTGTTGAGAACGAAAAGAATAACCAAAAAATTAACTATTTGGGCAAGCAGTAATGTCGGCTCAATACCGAATTGTTTTGCGATTTCCAT
>CAYGDE010000030.1:4974-8853 GCA_964348615.1 uncultured Gammaproteobacteria bacterium
ACAAAGGCTAAAATAAGTGCGTAAATTGCGATAGCTTCTGCAAATGCCATGCCAATAAGCATTGGAGCAAAAATTTTACTTGCGGCGTCTGGATTACGGCCGATTGCCTCCATTGCTTTGAGACCGATCATGCCGATTGCTATTGCTGGAAAGATACCACCGATTGCGATAACTGATCCTTTTGCTAAGATAATTTCCAATTTATTTCACCTCCTCTTTCATTTTTTTAGTGTGTGTGTTTTTCTGTTAAAAGCGACATAAATACCAAAGTAAGCATAGCAAAAACAAGAGCCTGGACAAAACCGACTATTAATTCCAGTGTCAAAAAGGGGATGGGGATAAAAAAGGCCGAAAGTTTATGGGATGCTGTGTGAAGGACGCTTTCACCGGCATAAATATTGCCAAATAACCTAAAGGAAAGAGAAATAATTTTGGTAAATTCTCCGGCAAATTCAATAAGGCCGACAAAAAGCATAATTGGGTTTAAACTTATCCATTTTTGCAAATAGGAACCAAACCCTAGATATTTTATTGCAAAATAGTGTGTTGCCAAAACGGAAACAAGAGCAAGAGCAAGGGTTGTGTTGATGTCGGAGTTTATCGAACGGAAGAGGGGAACGAATTCGTGGTGATTTCCAAAAAAGCCGATTGTTCCAACACCCGGCATAAGACCAACATAGTTGCCGACAATTATAAAGAAGAAAAAACTGGCAATTATTGGGAAAAAAACCTTAGTTTTTTCACCTGCAACCGGTTCGACCATGTCTTTCAAAAACTCAATTAGCATTTCGGCAAAATTCTGCAAAGTACCAGGAACTGGAGATACTTTTCGAGTTGAAAAGTAGGCGAATGCTATAAGTATTGCTGTAACTAACCAGGTGGTGACAAACGTATTGGTTATTGGTATAGGGCCAATGTAGCCTAGTTTTTCTGCAGCGATTGAAATAGTTTCTGTTTCCATATCTCTAAAAAGAAGGGCTTTTGGGTAAACTTCCACCCCTAAAGTCCTTCGAGTGCAATCTTAGCAGATGACTTATTATTTTGGCAAGAGTTTAATTATGTAGTAGGTTATTATAAAGAAGTGAGATGTGAGTTATGAAGATTATTCCTAAAATTTTATTTCTACTTTTGGCGCTTTTTGGAATAGTTTTGGTTTACTATATTTCTTGGTTTTGGAGGATATTTTTAATACCCTTGATTATTCTGCTTTTAGTTGATGTTGTTTCGAGTTTTATGCGTACCAAAAAGCAATCATAAAAAAAGAGCTGAAAATTTTGTGGTCTGGCAATTTTTTGTTATAGCTCTTCGAGTTTAACTTTTTCTTCGCCGGCAGGGGGCTGGACGATTGCCAGATAGCGTTCGGTTGTAGAAAGGCGTTTGTGGCCTGCGACTTTAGAAATCAATAGTAAGGAAGCGCCGCGGGAAAGGTGGTGAGCAACCCAAGTGTGGCGAAGGTCGTTGACCTTGGCACCAGTAATACCAGCCTTTTTGTAGTACCTGTCGATTGCGGTTCGGATGTTGCGAACTAAAAGCGCTCTGCCGCTTTTGGTGATAAAAAGTGCCCTATTTGGAGTTTTTGGCCTTATTTCCAGGTATTTTTTGAGTGCGTTTTCTGCAGATTTATTGAGGGGAATTGTTCGTTCTGTCCTGTTTTCTTGAGGCGCTATATATAGGTGGCCCTCTTTGCTTTCTTGGCCAAAAAATACATCATCGGTTTTAAGATTGGCAAGTTCGCCAATTCTTACACCGGTTTGCAATAAAACTTCGATAATTGCAGCCAGTCTGGCATCGTCTCTTGCAGCATCACGAAGCGCTCTGTATTCAAGGGGAGTTAGAATTCTTGGTGGTTTGGTTTCAAATTTTGGATGTTCAACCATACTTGCCGGGTCGTCGGTTAAATATTCCTGGATTTTAAGGAAACGAAAGAAAGTTTTGGTGGAATTAAGCTTACGCGAAAGAGACTTTTTGGTATAGCCGGATTTTTCTAACTTTAGAAGGAAACTGCGAATATCTTCAGCTGAAACTTCGTGTACATTGGCCTTATTTTGGCCAGTTAAAAACTCTACTAGCTGTTGGATATCTTTACCATAGGCCAAAACAGTAGAAGTTGTCCTTTTTTTGCCTTTTAAATGCTCTATAAATTCTTTATGAGCTTCTGTTAGTGCTTTCATAAATGTTTTTAGCAGACTAAATTGAGGGTAGTTTGAAGCTAAGTATACTCTAGGCCATGCTTCTTGTCAATCCCTATGGGGCTGACTTTTGATAAAATATTCATATGAAGCGCAATTTAATACTGTTTTTTGGGATATTAGTTTTAATTTTGTTGTTTGTTAATGGTTCAAAGCGGCTTTGGACGTTTAACAGTACAAACCAGAAGGTAGAGGAAGCCCAGGTGAGGTTGGACAAGCTAAAAGAACAAAACGAGGCTTTAAAAGCAAACCTTTCGTATACCCAAACGCAAGATTTTGTCGAGGGCGAAATTAGAGATAAGTTAGGTTTGGCCAAAGAAGGGGAAACGGTAGTGATTCTTCCAAAGGAAAATAGGGACCAGCTGCCAGGGACCAGTAAAAAACAAGTTCCGAATTGGGAAAAATGGAGGGACGTGTTTTTTGGGGGCTAAGTAGCGGCGATAGGGATCGAACCTATGACCTTGGCGTTATGAGTGCCACGCTCTAACCAACTGAGCTACGCCGCCGCGAGATTATGTAGCGGGGGCGGGAGTCGAACCCACTTCTGGAGATTATGAGCCTCCCGAGATACCGTTTCTCCACCCCGCGGCGTGTGTTTGGAATTTTAACAGAGACCAGTTTTCTTAGCAAGCTTATTTACCACCAATCACCATTGTTCGATTGCTAATCATGTCATTTGACAGGTTTTGAGGGCTTTTGGTAAAATGTTGTTTGTAAGTCAATGCTCTTTTGAGGTGTTTTTGGGTTAAATTTGAAAGGGTAAATTTAGCAAAATCGGCAGACTGGTTTTGCTAATGTAATTATTTAATTTTCATTTATGCAAACTGATTTAAAAACAAGTCTTACCGCAAGGTGGGACTTTAACTTTTTTAGTTACTACTTTACTCGCTAAGCGAGTTTTGTAGGTTTCGTTTTTTTAAATCTTAAAACAAACCAGAACAAAGCTCGCAACAAATGCGAGTTTTTTTGTGATCAAAAATGGAGGAGGTGAATTTATATGGTAGAAATCTTACAAAAGCAGGTCGGCGTTGAACTTTCTGAGGCTATTCGTTTGCGCCGGCTGCATACATTAAATGATGATTTGCGAGTTCAGGCCGGCCATGTTGAGAGGTTGGAACTTCGCGATGCGAAAAACCCATTGATGCTTAAGGCCTTAAATGCACATCTGAGATTGTGTGAGGCTATTGGTAATGGAGCTTGAGGTAGGGGTAGAATATTTGCATGGCAACTCGTTCCAAAATTGAAAGGCATCTAAAAAAACTTAGACTCGAGTATAAGCTTATTGATCTTGGTGGCGAGCATTTTAGAGTAGAGGATGTTATTAAGTTTGGAGTAAAGCCTGACAAGATTGTTAAGACTTTGTTGGTTCGGGCCAACCCCAAATTTGAATCTTTGGTTGGAGTTGATAAAGGTGTTATAAGCTTGCAAAAATTAAGCAAATTCTTAAAAAAACATCAGTACTTTGCTTTTGGCATAAGAGGGAAGGATAGGTTGAGTTTTAAAAAAGTGAAAAAACTATTGGGTCCGAGTGCGGAACTTGCTCGGGCAGAGGAAGTTTTGAAGGTGGTTGGAGTGCCTGTGGGTGCTGTTTGCCCAATTGAAATTGGCGTGCCGGTTTATTTTGATAAGAAAGTTTTTCAAACTTTCTTGCGGTCCTCGTCCGATAACAATCGGACTGCGGGCCTAAAGC
>CAYGDE010000031.1:0-8045 GCA_964348615.1 uncultured Gammaproteobacteria bacterium
CTGCTTTTTTAGTGGCGAGAAAGACTGGTTCTTGACAGCCTGGGGTTGTGCGTAGTGTAATATACATAGTTCAAATACATCGACCTACCCATAGGAACGATGTTTTTTTAGAAGCAATATGAAAATGGCATATAAACACTTTAGAATTAGAACGTAGAAACGGGGGATTTAAAAGTCCTTTAGCTTTCTGCGCAAAACATTCCACAAGGAATGTTTTTTTAAGGGAGAAAATATGGCAATGAATGAAAGCGACTTAAGAGCAAAAATGATGGAGTTCCAGATTGGAAGTGGGCCAAGACGCCAGCCTGAAGTTTTGGACCCAGAACAACTAGAACGAGATGAATACCTAACGAATTTTTTGAGAGGATCAGTTATTCTGGTTGAACCTATTGCCCAAAAACTTAATGCAGAAGATTCCAGAAGCGGTGTAATGAGAAGGTATAGGGAGGCGAATAACCCAGACTTATTGGAGATTGTACTTGAAGAGTTGGTTGGCCAGGAAGGCTTGAAGGACGCTATGGGTGAATGGCAAAGAAATTTTAATATTGTTTTACTCCACGGTCGAAGCTTAGAAGAATTTGATGATGTTACTCATTCATCTTTGCTTGCAGATATGTCTCGAGTTCATGTTGACGGAAATGCGTGGTTTGAGAGGCAAAAACAATTATCACTTGAACTTTCCCCATCAAGATAGTAAAATTTCAAAACTGGTGTTTTGAGCGAGCTGGTCCCACTCCTTCCCATTTCGAACAGGATAGTGAAACGGTTTAGCGCAGACGATAGTTGTGCCGCAAGGCGCCGCGAAAATATGTCGATGCCAGTATTAAACAACCTTCTTTTGGAAGGTTTTTTAATGGCAATTGACTGTAGGTTCCATCTTTAGATACTATTAAATTAATGAAAAATAATTACGAGTCGGCATCAGACCTTTTAGAAAAAGAACCCACAAAACCATTACCAAGGGATGTAGGCGAGGCAAGGATTGCGCGGTTGGAGCGTATGCGGAGGGATTATGAAGAAGACCTTAATCCCGCAGGGATAAAATTGTTAGACAGGTCAATATCAGCAACGAAAGATGAGATGACGAATGTACCAAAAACCCCATCCGAAATGTTATCTAGGCCGACAGTTGAAGTAACCAAAGCAGAAGCTGCAGCCGAACTTGAAAGATTGCAAAGTATTGAGCATCAGGGAGTTCCGGGAGTTATGTATGCGAATGGGCTAAAATTACTCAAAAGAGTTATTGATGTGCGCAAAAAGCAGGCTGGTTGACAATTACCCACGAGTTTTGTTTTAATTACCATTAACAAAAGGCCAAATTTGGGCTTTTTGTTTTTTTTGAGGGCAAAGGCCCTCTCATTTTTAAGGTGGAAAAACAACCATTATCAGCACGCCAACTTGAAGCAATGTGGGAAAGACCCGAAAAAGCAGAGTCAGCCGCTGTTTTTTTGCAGGATGTTGACCGTTTTATCGGCATAATTGAAGCATCTCGCTATGAACCAAATCCTGTGGCTGAAAAACTTGCAAAAATAGGACTTGCCAATGCTTTCGGGGTTTTGACAGATCTTGGATATATTGATGTTGCTTGGGATGATATCAGGCTGGTGGTGGGAACGGATAGTGCGCTGGAAAGAAGAAACCATATGCGTGAGCTGGTACGTGCTAAAAATTTAAGACGATGTGGGAATAATCTTCTTGCTGACAATAATTTCAATATAGGTAATCCTTTGGATAAAGATGATTTACCGATAAGCACAAGAGAAGTCGCAGAACGGGATTATTGGCCCATCCTTCGTAAAGTTTTTAAGTTTTAATATATGTTAGAACATGAACGCTTATTGAGATCCGATTCCAGAACCGAACCTGTTGCCCTTGTTTCCCAGTTGGACAGTCTTGTTGCAACATATCAGCACGTTCGAGGCAGTTGGGGTAGGTGGCAATTGGAGATTTTGGAAAGGTCGATTTTTTCGCACACCCTTGACCTTATGGACTTTGGATATGGTTCAGAAGCGCTGGTTGTTGTTGGTAGGTTAAATGGCAATTTGCGAACCAGAGACGAAAATGGGCGGGAAAATGCGTATTTGAAAGATTTTAAAAGAGATGTGCATACCCTGTTTAGGATGCGAAGAGCAAGAAATGTGTCCGAAGGTGAACACCAGGAAGTATACTCTCGAGTAAGAGACAGGTTTAATATATTCTTTTGCGAACAACCGTACCAATTCCGGCTTCAGTAGAAAAACTCTCCCACTATGGTATAATTATAGGATATGAGCGAGTTTTTGAGGCCTTCTGATGTTTTTGGTGCGTCTACTGTTCCTGTACCTGAGGAAATTACGTCTGAAAGACTTGATAGGCTTGCAAGAATCGAAGAAAGATGGCAAGAGGAATTAACCGATGAGGGAGCTCTAATGATTGCGCTTGCACGAAAAGCTACTTTGGTAGATATAGCCGATCGAGAAGCCCTAGAAGCAGCCAGTACAGAGCCAATTGTGAGAAGAGAGATCCCAGAGTTGTTTGAAAAGCCCCTGTTTGAGCCTTTAGTATTTCCCAGCCGTCTAGTTTCTGCGACAAAGAAAATTCCGCTTGGAGCGCGTTTAGCAGAAGCGTTTGCTCATGCCCGATTGTTTTGGGCACCAAATACTGGCCGTTAAAATTGGCGCATTTTTCGGCTTTTTTTATCTTTCTAAAACTGGTATACTTCCAAATATCATCTAGCAACTTTGCAGGTGAAATTTGAAAAATTGGAGTTGATAATGATTTGTGAAAGTCAAAAAAACATCAGGATTTAGTCAATCTGCCGCAATGGCAGATCTTCTTTCGTCTTCTTTCGGTAAAATTCCATCACTCAGGCGAGGCCAAGAAGTTAGCGGAAAAATAGTAGGGATAACAAATTCCGAAGCTTTGGTTGATATCGGTGCAAAATCTGAAGGTATTATTTCTGGACGTGAATTTACTTCCGGGCGCGAAATGCTTTCCAAAATGGCAGTTGGGGATACGATTGAAGCAGCTGTTATGTATCCGGAAAATGATGCCGGGCAAGTAGTTCTTTCTCTGCGGAAACTTTCTGGCGAAAAAAGATGGCAAGAGCTGGAAGAGAAAAAAGCAGACAATGAAGAGGTTGAAGTTGTTGGAGTGGAAGCAAACAGGGGTGGATTAATTTGCGATTTTGTGGGCTTGCGCGGATTTTTGCCTTCCTCTCAACTTTCTAAGGTCCCCGCAAAGTTGGAAGATTTGATTGGTAAGAGCATGCAGGTTCATGTTATTGAAGTGGACAGGGCTACAAACAGGTTAATTTTCTCGCAAAAGATGCCTGGAAAGAAAGATTTGGGCGAACTTTTAAAGATCCTTGCAAAGGTTAAAATTGGAGACAAGTACGAAGGAGTAGTCACCGCAATTTTGCCCTTTGGGGTGTTTGTAGAGATAGATTTGAATGAGTCAAAGTCGAAAGTCAAAGTCGAAAGTGAAGAAAATAAAACACCTGCGCCTTCAAAGCTAGAGGGTCTTGTGCATATTTCGGAAATTTCTTGGGAAAAGGTTGAAGATCCGGCCAAATTTTTTAAGGTTGGGGATTTGGTCGAAGTTTTGGTAATCGCTAAGGATTCTACAACTGGCAGGCTTAATCTTTCGCAAAAACAACTTACCCAAGACCCATTTGCCAAAGCCATGGAAAAATACACCAAAGACATGAAGGTTTCTGGGGTTGTTGCCAAAGTCACCCCATATGGTGTGTTTGTGGAATTGGAAGATAATATAGAGGGTTTAATTCATATTTCTAAAATCCCCCCAAATGTTTCCATGAACGAAGGAGATAAAATCGAGTGCGAGATTGATTCTGTTGATGTTGTAACCCGAAAAATTGCACTTGTTCCGATTGTAACGGAAAAACCAGTGCTTTACAGATAGTCAAAGTCGAAAGTCAAAGTCGAAAGTCAGAAAAATGACTCTACACTTTTCACTTTGACTTTGACTTATGAAAACCTACTCCGAATATATTTGTCAGCAGTGCGGTTACAAGAGTGCCTCCTTCATGGGTAAGTGCCCGAATTGTGGGGAATGGAACTCGCTTGTTGAGTCGATACCCGAATCAACAAGAATCTCAAATGTCCAATCTCAAATATCCAATATCCAATTAGAACAGAAAATCGTTAAGCTTGCGCAGGTTAAAAGCCAAAACTATGCAAGGCTCCATTCGGGTTTTTTGGAATTTGATCGGGTTTTGGGTGGCGGAATTGTGCCAGGTTCTATTGTTTTAATTTCCGGGGACCCGGGGATAGGTAAGTCGACATTATTATTGCAGGCGGCGATGAAGATAGCGAAGGCAGATAACAAATTGAAAATTGAAAGTGGAAAGTTGAAAGTTGATGCAAAAAAATTCTCAACTCTCAATTCTCAACTCTCAAATTCTGTTCTCTATGTTACCGGTGAAGAATCGGCGCAGCAAGTGAAATTGCGTGCAGATAGGATTGGCAAAATTCCCGACAACTTGTTTATTCTTCCCTCAACCGATGTAGACATTATTGTGGGTGTTTCGGAAAAAATACAACCCAAACTCGTGATTGTGGACTCTATCCAGACTTTAACTACAGATCGGTTAACTGGTTCTGCCGGAAGTGTGGGGCAGGTACGAGAGTGTTCGCAGGTTTTGCAAGCCTTTGCAAAAAGTTCTCATGTCCCGATTTTTATCGTTGGCCATGTTACAAAAGAGGGAAATGTGGCCGGCCCTAAAGTTTTGGAACACTTGGTCGATGCGGTTTTGAACCTGGAAGGCGATGGAATGCATGCATTTAGAATTTTAAGGTGTAACAAAAATAGATTCGGTTCCACGTTTGAGGTTGGTGTTTTTGAGATGAGCGATTCGGGCATGATAGAGGTTTCTAACCCTTCAAAAATATTCCTTTCAGAACATGTTTCTGAAAGGCCCGGTTCGGTGGTTGCTTCTACCATTACCGGGGACAGGCCAATTCTTTCCGAAGTGCAGGCCCTTTCGACTTCTACTATCTTTGGAATCCCTGTAAGGCGGGCAACCGGTTTGGATTTTTCTAGGGTACAAATTGTGATTGCTTCCTTGTCTAAGGTTGCCAAGCTTGCCTTGGGAAATATGGATATTTATGTTAATGTGGCAGGTGGCCTGAAAATCATTGAGCCAGCGGTAGATTTGCCGGTGGCCTTGGCAATTGCATCGGCTACTTTGGGCAAACCGTTAAAGAAAAAGGTTTGTGCTTGGGGTGAGGTTGGTTTGCTTGGTGAAATTAGGCCTGTTTCAAATTCTAAAAATAGGATGGCTGAGGCAAAACGTTTAGGTTTTTCAGATTTTGTAGAGCCTTCGAGGTTTAAAACATTAGAAAGCGCAATTTCTTATGGCATCAAAAATAGCTAAGCCAAATGGTAAGAGAAAAAGTATTATCAAACTTGGTTCGGATGTACTAACGTCTAACCAGATTGCTTCTCTTGCTAAGGAAATTGCCACATATTTGCCAAGGGCAGCCGCTGCTTCCTTGACTGCTTCCAAAAACCGTTTTTCCAGAAGAAAAGGTAAAACTGCTGCAAAATACCCAAACCCTATTGTTGTTGATACCTCGGTTTTGATAGATGGTCGTGTTTTAGATGTAGCCAAAAGCGGTTTTTTAATGGGGACTCTTTTGGTTTTGCCAAGCGTCATTTCCGAATTGCATAGCCTTTCAGACAGCCGCGATGACTTAAAACGCGCAAAGGGTAGGCGAGGTTTGGATGTTTTGGCAGACCTTTTGAAGCTTAAGCAAACAAAAGTTGTAGTGTTGGAAACAGAACCTAAAGAAGGTGGGGTAGATGAAAAAATTGTTAAAATTGCCAAAAATTTGCGTGGGCGAATTTTGACGTTGGATTTTAACCTTTCTAAAGTGGCAAAGGTTAAAAATTTGCAGATTCTTAGCCTCAACGAGCTTGCCAACGCTGTTAAGACTTCTGTTTTGCCTCACGAAAGTATTCAGATCCAGATTAAGGCCAAAGGCAAGGGAGAAAAGCAAGGTGTTGGGTATTTGGAAGACGGGACAATGGTGGTTGTTGAAGGTGGGGCGAATTTGGTGGGTAAGACTGTGAATGTAGATGTTGCTAGGGTTATCCAAACTTTGGCAGGGAAAATGATCTTCGGGAAAATAGCTCCAGCCAACTGATCTAATTTACTTACTTTATTATATACTAATATATCATTTAGCCACGAAAAATAGCAGATAGCCATTAGTTATTAGCAACTAGGCATATTAAAAGAAACCCAGATTTTGATGACTTTTTATTTTGGTGTTTAGGCTATTCTAGCAGCAAAAAGATACTAAACATGTCACATTTTATAACTCTAGGATATGCTTTTTGTGCATGCTTTATTACTATCGGATGGTAAAAATACTTGACAAGAATTATAGAAAGATGATACAAAATATAAGCAGGCTGAAACTCGTCCTTTTAGGTATTTGAAAGTATTTAGAAGGATATTAGAAATCTCTAAGTTCTTTGCCAAAAGCAGGGGATTTAGTAGAAAGACTTTTTATATACAAAAAGAGCATCACTACCGCAGACTGAAAACTCGAATAGCAATGCTCTTTTGAGGTGTAAGGGAAGCGACTTAGGGCAGCTAAGTTGCTTTCCTTTTTTAGATTAGAACAAAAGAATATGCCTTGTCAAGAGGCAATTTTCACAAACCTAGATTAGCTTATTTTAACAGGCTAATCTATTTTTTTTGCTTCCCCAAAACGTACAATAAAGAGTAAATTTTTTCTCCACCAATAAAGTGGTGAATTTTGTGTTGCTGGCGCTTTTATCTTGATAAAATTACGGGTCCTGTCATGACTTTTTTTCCCGCCAGTGCTCACTCGACTTTTGTTGACGGTTATTTTTTTAAATTAGTGTCGAAGTATTAAGAAAAAGTTCTCCTTGCGCGCTGTCGGGAACCCTTAAAGTCATGCCACCCGTAATTTTGCTGCAGAGTAAAATATTTGAAAGTTTTGGAGGGGGGTTTGGAGGGGGTAGGGCATTTTTGGCCTTTATATAAGGAATAATAGGCTTCTTGCCTCGTTTGGGGTTGACAAAGGATTAGAGGTAAGGTATATTGCAAACACTTTGATCTAGTTTGTTCTTGAACATGCCCCGCTAGATCTTCTGCCCATTTAATAAGTAAACATCTTATAGTACTTGACAAACGAATTTGTTTGTGATAGTATTACCAACCTATAAGAGTAAACGATAAAGCGTTTGCCCAAAAGATACATGCCAAACATAGAAGCAAAATCTGCACCACTAGGAACCCACGAAAATTTCGCTGAAGTAAATGCGGCCGTTAATGCCGTTTTAGATTCTGGACGCGAAGTAACTTCTTGGAGTCATCTTCCATCTGTTTCCGAAATAGAAGCATCTTTACCACTTGCACCTACATATATTACAGAGCAAAAATCTATATCCGTTAAAACGTCCGAAAAACCTTTAGGTGGATTAGTAGGACCTTTTGTTGCTAACAAGTATTCACGAGCAGCCGCTGTTGCTGCTGTTTTGTTTGCAGGCGGAGAATCAATTTCTTCCGAACAGGCTCACGCCGAAGACCCGCTGGATTCTATTATTGCAACTCTAACACCCGAAGAAAAGGCAGCTTCCCAACCGCAAGACCCGAAGCCAACTACTACTCACGCGGTTCCAACATCTACGCCTACACCTAAACCAACCGAAACACCGAAACCTACCGAAACCCCTAAGCCAACCGAAACACCGAAACCTACCGAAACCCCTAAGCCAACCGAAACACCGAAACCTACCGAAACTCCTAAGCCAACAGAGACACCTAAAAAACCAGAGCCTACGCCTACACAAACTCAACAGCCAGAGAAAAAGGTTTATCAACCGACACAAGTCCCAGAAATTCCAAAAACTTGTACCTTATCAAACGGAACCGTTGTTGAATTGCCTAAAGAATTTCAGGCTAAATTATACGGAAAAGATGAGAAAACCATCGCAAATATGCTCGCCGAATTTAAATGTGAATTTTTAGACCACGATGCCAAACAAACACAGCAACACGATGAGAT
>CAYGDE010000032.1:0-7781 GCA_964348615.1 uncultured Gammaproteobacteria bacterium
AAAAAAGAGGGTATAAAGGTCAACATGACTTTGGTCTTTAGTGCCAACCAAGCTCTCCTTGTTGCCAAACTTGGGGCAGACATGGTTAGTCCGTTTGTCGGAAGACTAGACGATGCCGGGCACGACGGAGTAGAAGTAGTCGAGGAAATAAGACAAATTTACGACAATTACAACTTCAAAACCCAAATCTTATTTGCATCAGTCCGTTCGACTCTCCACGTTAAACAGGCGGCACTAATCGGCTGCGACATTGCAACTTGCCCTTATGATGTTTTGGAAAAATTAGTAAAACATCCGCTAACCGATATTGGCCTAAAGAGATTTTTGAGCGATTTCAAAAACAGCGGTCAAAAATCTTTAGTCTAGTCACCCCAAACACAAAAAATCCTGATATTATTGAATAACTGCATATAAATAGCTTAAAATACCCAACTCATATGGAAATAACCGCAGCAATTAGAAAAAAACTACTACAATTTATAACCAAAAGAAATATTTTAATTTTGGTTTTACTGTTTGCAGTTTACGCCATCCTTACACGAGGGGCAGCAGATACAAACCAAATTCAAACAGCCAAAATCGGACAAAAAAACCTTACCGCAACAGTTATTGCTTCGGGCATAGTAAAATCCCAAAACGAATCATCGCTTCATTTTGCGGTTTCGGGCAAACTCACCTGGATTGGGCCAAAAGAAGGAGACACAGTTGAAAAAGGACAAAAAATTGCCCAAATAGACCCGGAAAAATACCAAATTGCGCAAAGGCAGGCAGAACAGGACGTTATAGCTGCAGACGCAATTCTAGAACAAACTTATAATAATATTCATATTAATGGCGTAGAAAATTACGATCAAAGAGTACAAAGGACAGATGCAGAGGCCGACAAAAACAAAGCGTTTGACGCCCAAAAAGCAGCACAAAGGGCACTGCGCGATACAACTTTATTTTCACCAATTTCAGGCAAAGTTTTCGAAATTTCACCAAATGTTGGCGAAGAAGTTTTCGCAACAACCGAAATTGCCAAAATCGGCCAAACAGGAGATCTGGAATTTTTAGCCGAAGTTGACGAAACGGATATTCCAAAAATTAAAGAAGGTCAAAAAACAACAATCAACCTCGACGCTTTTGAAAATCAGCCGCTTACAGCCATCATCAAGATTATTTCAGAAGGAAGTATAACAACCTCAACCGGCGCAACCGCATACCAAGTAAAAATGGACATGCCAGAAAGTGCTGGATACAAATCCGGAATGAATGGGGAAGCACAAATTGAAGTAAACCAAAGCGAAAATGTCCTGTCCGCACCAATTGAGGCAATAATTGATGAAAAATTTGTCTGGAAAAAAGAAAAAGGGGAATATAAACAAGTCGAAATTCAAATAGGGCTTGAAACTGATTCCGAGGTTGAAGTTGTAAAAGGTTTGGAAAATGGCGATGAAATTGTCACTTCAGGGTTCGAACAAATCAACAAAAAATCTCTACTCCAAAAAATTATAGGTGCAATAAGGTGAATGTACTCCTAAAGCTTGAAAAAATATCCAAAATATACGGTTTTTTTCCAAACGAAGTTTATGCCCTAAAAGACATATCCCTAACCGTAAAAAAAGGTGAATTTTTAGCAATCATCGGGCCTTCTGGATCCGGCAAATCAACACTTATGAACCTTTTAGGTTGCTTGGACAAACCATCCCATGGAAAATATTTTTTAGATGGAAAACAAGTTTCACAACTTTCGGACAACCAACTAGCCCAAATCCGCAACGAAAGAATAGGCTTTATATTTCAGTCTTTTAATCTGCTTCCCAGAACAAGTTCGACAAAAAACGTCCTTCTACCTCTTACTTATTCAAATTTCCCAAAGGGTCAAAGGATAAAAAAAGCACAAGAAATGCTAACAAAAGTTGGCCTTGCGGAAAAATTTACTTCTACTCCGGCACAGCTTTCCGGCGGTCAACAGCAAAGAGTTGCAATTGCTAGGGCTCTTGTCAATAATCCGTCAATCATTTTGGCAGACGAACCAACAGGGAATTTAGACACCAAATCCTCACACGAAATTATGAATATGTTAAAAGACCTAAACAACGAAGGTAGGACCGTGATAATAATTACACACGAACAGGAAGTTGCAGAATTTGCCCAAAGGATAATAACAATAAGGGACGGCAAAATCGAAAGCGACAAAAAAAGTCGAGGGAAAAATAAGTACTTAAAGAGAAAATAGTAATTTAAATTTAAAAATGGACCTTAAAGAAACACTGCAATCAGCCTTTGAAGCAATCAAAGTCAATAAACTGCGTTCTGCGCTTACAGCCCTTGGCGTAATAATCGGTGTTGCTTCAATAATACTTTTAATATCAATTAGCGCCGGCCTTCAGGGATTTATATCAAAACAGTTCGAAAAACTTGGTGCAAATTCACTTTTTATTATTCCCGGAAAATTTGAAGGCTCATTTGGCGGAGGGCCACCTCGGACTGTAAACAAACTGACATTCCAACTTGTAGAAAAACTTGAACGCTCGCCAAATTCGGCAATTACAGACGTTTCGCCAATTATAGAAATTTCCGCAACAGCAAAATACCAAAACGAATCGAAAGTTTCGACACTTGAAGGTATTCGTCCATCATATTTCAAAGAATTTGACATTAAAACAAGCGCCGGGCGCGTTTACACGCAATCCGAAGAACAAAACGGTAGCCGGGTTGCAGTAATTGGCCAAACACTCGCAAAGGAACTGTTCAAAACAAACAACCCAGTCGGAAAAAATATTTCCATATCAAACAAATCTTTTAAGGTAATTGGCGTCGCACAAAAACAGGGGAATGTTGGGGGGGTAGATGCAGATAACATTGTATATGTCCCTCTAAATTCGGCCCGCAAGCTTACAGGAGCAAACCAAGTAAACTCAATCCAAATTAAAACCACCTCAACGGAATCTATCGGCCAAGCAAAACAACATATCCAAAAAATTCTCGACAGGACACTTTCAGAAGACGACTACACAATTCTTTCCCAAGAACAGCTCCTTTCTTCAATTCTTCAAATCTTAGGTGTCTTAACAGCCGCACTTGGTGGAATTGCTGCAATATCTTTAATCGTTGGAGGGGTAGGCATTTCAAATATCATGCTAGTATCTGTCACAGAAAGGACAAGGGAAATTGGCCTACGAAAAGCAGTTGGTGCCAAATCTAAAGACATCCTCCAGCAGTTTTTAGCAGAAGCAATCATTCTTTCTGCAGCAGGAGGGCTTGCTGGTATTGCAATTGGCTACCTTGGTTCACTTGCACTATCTCCATTCTTAAAAACAGCAGTCCCGTTGTGGGCGGTTGCACTAGGAATGGGATTTTCTACAGTAGTTGGAATAATTTTCGGAGTGGCACCCGCAATCCGCGCTGCCCGTCTCCAACCAATTGAAGCCCTGCGTCACGAGTAAACGAAAAAAATTTAAGCCCCTAAAAAAGAAAATAGCTTATATGTCATAATTGCAGGCCATACAATCGACTTTAAAATACCAAGTACGATTTGGCTAAAATTATTTGCTTGATTTAGGAAATATATGGCAGCTCCGATTAGACCCAAAGCGTATACTGCATTTGACCCGGCATTATTATTCATTCTTTAGCAATCACCACCCTCATTTTACCGAAATAATTTTAAAAGAAATTGTCCCATCTGGAATTTCAACACTAACAGAATCTCCAACTATTTTTCCAACAAGCGCCTTACCAATAGGCGAAACGTCCGACATTTTTCCTTCTGTCGGGTTAGCTTCAACTGCGCCTACAATTTTAAACTCTCTAGGCCCAGTGCCATCATCCACAACTACTGTATTGCCTATACCAATAACTCCCGTTGCCCCTCCGCCTTTCATAATATCGGCAAACCTAATGAGAATCTTTAACTCTCTCAACCTTCGGTCTATATTTCCAAGTTCCTCTTTTGCTGCATGATAGCCAGCATTTTCCGAAAGGTCTCCCTGTTCCCGTGCTGCAACCATTCTGGCAAGAACGCCAGGGCGCCGCACAAACAACATTTGCTCTTCATCTTTCATTTTTTGAAAGCCTTCTTGGGTAACTTTAACTTCAATTGGTTTCTTCACAAGGTTAATTATATCAACTTTCCAATAAATTACTCTTGACAAAAAAAAGCTTAATTTGCAACAATAGATGCAATCAACTTGCATTTACGGAAGTTATGACAACGCTCGCATACATTATCATTTTTTCTTTTTTAGGCAGTGTGGTCTCCTTGGTAGGCGGCATCGCGCTCCTATACAAAAAAGACGTTGCCGGAAAAATACTTAAGTTTTTCCCTCCTTTTGCAGCTGGAACTCTTTTGGGAACGGCATTTTTAGATCTCCTACCAGAGGCCCAAAAAGAAGCTGCTGGCACAAATATATTTATTTTCGCACTAATTGGGTTCCTTATTTTTTACATTTTAGAAAGGCTAATTCATTTACTTTACTCGGCAAAAGATACAAAAGTTTTATTTAAACCAGTAGTTCCTTTAATTATTTTCGGTGACAGTTTCCATAACTTCATCGATGGTGTAGCAATTGCCATCACTTTTATGGTTTCAATTCCTTTGGGAATAGTAACTTCAATTGCAGTTGCCGCCCACGAAATCCCGCAAGAAATAGGGGACTTTGGAATATTATTGAAGGAAGGCTTTACTAGAAGAAAAGTACTAAAAGTAAACTTTTTTAGCGCCGCAATTGCAATGACTGGCGCTATTTCTACTTATTTAATCGGAGACAAAATAACTGGGCATCTTTCATCGCTGCTTTCAATAACTGCCGGATTTTTCATCTATATTTCGGCAACTAACCTTATACCGGAAATTCACGAAGAAAACAAAAACGGAATTGCCTTCTGGGAAAGTTTATTATTAATTGTAGGGATTTTGGTAGTGTTTGCATCAACCACATTTTTAGAACACTAGAATTTTCCCACATCTTCTAAAAAAAAGATCCAATTTATGTTAAAATAACAACACTTTTAAACATGACGAACAACTCACAAGAGGCTAATTCTGTTTGCATCAGGTGCGGTAAAACCCGCATTTTTCTAAAAACGTGGAAAGACAGGGGCGAAAGACAAAAGGGGACAATAATTACATATGAACAAACTGTTTGTCCCGACAAAGAATGTCAAAAGATTGTGGACGAAAAATTTCAAAAGATGAGAGATATCCGTGAAGCAGCAGAAAATAGGAAAAGAGACATCACACTCGCAAAATCACAAAAGACAGCAAACAAAGCATAATACTTATATTGCCGGATCGTCTCTTTTGCAAAGCAAAACTAGCGGAGCGTCGCGACGCGTCATTGCAGGACATCTTGCGAAGCAAGATTCAGACATCCGATATAATTGGACTTGAGAGAATAATAATCCTTTCGTTGCCGGATCGTCTAATGGCAGGACAACAGCCTTTGGAGCTGTTTATCTAGGTCCGAATCCTAGTCCGGCAACAGCTTAAATTCGAACCAGTTTTATTATTCCAGAATTTGTCGCCAAAAAAATATGAATATGTTCAAACCGGTAAAAGCAAAATCAGTCAAAGAGTATTTCGATATGCTTCCAAAAGAGAGGCATGAGTCGATGGAATTTTTACATAAGTTTATCCAGAAAACTGTTCCAAAGTTAAAACCAAATTTTATATACAACATGCCAGGCTATGGAAGTTTTAAATACAAAAACTACAAAAAAGAAATAATCGACTGGCCAACCATTGCCCTTGCGAGTCAAAAAAATTACATAAGCTTATATATTTGTGCTATTGAAGATGGAAAATACGTTACCGAAAAATACAAAAAGGAACTTGGTAAAGTAAGCGTTGGCAAGAGCTGTGTTCGATTTAAAAAACTTGAGGATTTAAATCTCAAAACATTAGAGAAGGTTATAAAACTCGCCGCAAAATTCCCCGGACTTGTAGGCGTAGATGAACACCGCCAAAGTAAAACTTGAAATCTGTATGATTAATTCAAAGTGTTTTCAACCGTAGTTCGGGTGAAAACAAGTTCGAACATAGTCCCTGTTGGGAACATAAATCGACCTACCTAAACAGTATCTATTATGGATCGATAGGGCGAGGACTTGGGAAGTCTGCTATCGAGAGACAAAAATCATCAAAGACTCATGTACTATTTCTACATTCTCCGCTGTCACGACAATTCCCTCTATTGTGGAATGACTTCAAATTTAGCAAGGAGGATAAAAGAACACAATTCAAGCAAATCAAGAGGTGCGAAATACCTAAGGGCTAAAAAACCTGTAATCTTAGTTTATTCCGAAAAATACCCAGACCTAAGCTCTGCAATGATAAGGGAAATTGAGGTTAAAAAATGGACCAAAGCCAAAAAAGAAACACTTATTGGAAAAAAATAGGTTTGTTTCTAATTAACTTGCTTTATAGAAGCAGAAGCCTTAGCGAGAGACCTTTCTAAAATAACAGCTTTTTTGCGTTCTTCAGTTTTCGTTCTGCGATCTCTCATTTCTTGAAACTTGTCGTCCACAATCTTTTGGCATTCTTTGTCCGGACAAACGGTCTCTTCATGAGCAATCACAGTTCCTTTATCAAACTCACCACGGTCTTTCCATCTTTTCAACAGTATCCGCGTTTTCCCACATTGGATACAAACAGAAAATCCTTGATCTTTTTGCATATGTCTTTTGTGAAACTATTACCAGCTCCTCGACTTGTTAAAATTCCGGTTAGAATTTTGTCCGCCTGTGCGTGGTTCTTGAGGTTTTGCCTCGTTAATTACTATTTTTCTACCGTCTAATTCATAGTTATTAAATTTTTTGATAGCTTCATCTGCTTCCGCATCTGTTGCATATTCTAAAAAAGCAAACCCTTTGCTTTGACCTGAAAATTTATCTGTAATTAAATTTAAACTCGCAATTTTCCCTATTTGAGAAAACAACTCTTCTAACTGACTAGCAGTTGTACTGTAAGCCAAACTTCCAACGAATAATCTTTTTGCCATATTTTGCCTCCTTTCGTTCTACCATCATAGCCTTATATTTCGATAAAGGCAAACACAGAGACCGGAAAAACATGGAATTATATGTTCATTTAAATTAAAATATACATTCATTAAAACAAAAGCACTTTATATGAAATATAAATACCAACACGCAGCAGTAGGCGGAACGTTCGACCTTATGCACAAAGGCCATGAGGCAATACTGCAAAAAGCCTTTTTAACAGCCCAAAAAGTTACCATTGGCCAAACCACAGATAACTTCTGTAAAAAGTTGCAAAAAACTCCATACGAAAACCAATTACAAAGACGAAAAAACTTACAGACATTTCTTAAAAGTAATGGTTTTTCAAAAAGAGCTAAAGTTATTTGGCTAACAGACGTTTTGGGAAATACAACAAAAGACAAAAGTGTTCAAGCAATAGTTGCCACCAAAGAAACAATTGGTGGTGCAAACGCAATAAACAAAGCAAGGTTAAAGTTAAAATTAAAAAAACTGCCGCTTGTTTTATGTTTGCAAATTTTGGCAGATGACAAAAAACCTATTTCGTCAACACGAATAAAAAATGGTGAAATCTCAAAATCAGGGCTTGTTTACAAAGATGCACTCATGAAATTAAGCCAAAAAGCCGTTTCTGCCGCAATAAAAACAAAGCTTAAAAAACCTTTTGGCAAAATTGTAAAAATAAATTCCAAACTAAAACCTAAAAATCTAATTGCAGTAGGGGACATTAGTGTTTCTCAACTCCTAAAATATAAAATCTTGCCAAAAATCTCTATTGTCGATTTTTATGTCCA
>CAYGDE010000033.1:0-1836 GCA_964348615.1 uncultured Gammaproteobacteria bacterium
AGTTGACTGCCTGTGTTTGAAGCGATTAATACTTGACCGTCTTGGGTTACCGCATGAACGCTTCCTAGCGCATATTTTGGTGCTGATCCGATTTTTTTCATTTCTAAGCCTTGTGTTTCTCTGTCTAGTAAGGATAGTTTTTTCTTTACAGAATCGTATTTGTCGGATTCGTTGATTTCTGCTTCTAGACCCATTGATTCAAGAGTAACTGATGACATTGTCATTACTTCTTCGCCTTCCGGAATTAAATCTAATACTATTTTTTTGGCTTCCTCTTTGTTTTTTGCTACTACTACACTTATGCCTCTTGCGTTGAGTGCTTCTGTGGTTTTTTCAATTTCGGCGTCAGTGGCTAGTTGATCCCATGTGTTCATACTGGTATACTAACAGTAGTTACTTTATTTTGTAAAGTAGTTACAAAAAAGATAGTTACTATATGGATTCTCACGACCAATCTTGTATTGGAAATACGTTAAAAATTATTGGTAGCAAGTGGACTGTTTTTTTACTGCGCGAACTTTTTGATGGAACAAAAAGGTTTGGGGAACTTCAAAAAAGTCTTTCCGGGATAAGTCCGCGCACACTTTCTGCTCGTTTGAAAGTCTTATCGAAAGAAGGTATTGTTTCTAAAAAGATCTACTCTACGGTTCCTTTGAAGGTTGAATATACTCTTACTAAAAAAGGTCAATCACTTAAAGAAATTATTTTAAAGATGCGCGAATGGGGCGAAAAAGCTGAGATTCCTAAAAAGTTCGAATCCTAAACTTCCAGCGTGGAAAAGTATTTGTGCAAAAAGCTAGTTCACAATGGGTGGAATGCGGCAGTTACACTTCATCAAAAAGGGATTGGAGTATGCCAAATGCGGTGTTTATGCCTTCGGGTTTAAAGATAAGCGTTAATTCTGTTCGTGTTGACAAAACATCTAGTATGTTTACATTTTCCCAGGCTAATGATTTGATGAAAAAGTAAAATATACCTGGGTTTGTTACTGCTTCTTGGGGTAAGTGGATGGTAATAGCGGAAACGTTTGGAAAGACTTGTGTCACTTCTTCCTTTTTTAATATTTTCTTGATAAGTTCTAAGTTCATCTTATTGGTGAGGATTAATGTTTCTACTCTACCGTATGTAAATAATGCTTTTTTCTGAAAGCTTTGGGTTGTTTTTTCGATTTGGGAAAGTTCATGCAGAAGGTTGTCTGAGTTTTTTACATGAATTAGTGTGAGGTTAGAGCGCACGATCATGTCTGGTGCTTCTTTAAAAATGGTAATTTGCGCATACCCTTTGGGCAGGTTTTTTTGAAGACGGGTTATGGCCATGATGATTGATGTTTCTGTGACGTTTTTAAAAGTGAGGCTTTCTACTTCAGGTTTAATGTACCTGGCAAGAGACGAAGAGTTTATGAGGTTTTTTGAAAGGGCCTCGTAAAGGTAGCGGGATCTTTTAATTATTTTTTCGACTGCTTCTGGAACCGTGATCATTTGTTGATATTTTAACAAATTAATGTAATTTGAACAGTCTTTATAAAAATTTGACCTTTTTTTACAAAAAATTGTAAGGTTAACTCATAACCAATCTTCTTATAAAGAGAAGTAATCAATAGGGGGTGATTTAAATGCCAGAAAGACAGATAAGTTTAGATCCAACATCGATGCCAACACCAGCTGAAGTACCGATTTATGACCATCTTGACGTTGTTCGCGCAGCGAGTATGGGCGATGGTGGTTGTCCTAATTATGGTAATGCAGATGTTGTTGCAGGTAAAAGAGTACTTGCCCCAGTTGAATTGGTCTCGCGCAAAGTTGGTCAAGCTGAGGCACGACAGAACGGTCACTAATT
>CAYGDE010000033.1:1936-3347 GCA_964348615.1 uncultured Gammaproteobacteria bacterium
GGTAACCCTTCGCCTCTGGAAAGTTGTTCGCGTATTGAAATTCTGGTAACCCTTTCGCCCATAAAAAAAGCAAATTTGTTTCAATTTGCGCCGTCTTTCTTTGTCTGTGCTGCTATTTTAGTGCTTTTTGTCAAAAATTACAAAATTATTTCCTAACTTGGGCTTTAAGGTAGGATTCTAAATGGCCTGCGATTATATTGCGAAATTTAGTTACATCTTCCTGGTTTGGTGTTTTTGATGTTTCTTGGTAGGTTAGACGCAGTGTAACCGATTTTTTGCCCTTACCTATCTTTTCACTTCTAAATATGTCGATAATTTCGATGTTTTTAACAAGTGGCTCCCCCGCTCGTTTGACTTGGGCAATAATACTTTGCATTTCGACACTTTCGTCAAAAATGGCCGAGATGTCTTCGACGACTGGTGGAAACTTAGCAATAGGACGATAAGACAAGTTGGTAGTGGGTAGTTGGTAGATGGCAGTAAGGTTTAATTCAGCAATGAATGTGTCGCCTTCGATTTGAAAGTAGTCGGCTACTTCCTGTTTTAATATGCCTAATCCCCCTACAGTTTGATTGTTGATTTTAACAAGAGCAAACTGAGAATTTTCGAAAAGCGGATTTTGGCCTTTAAATTTTTCAAACTGCGGTTTTCTTTTTACAATTTCGAATAGGTTTTCAACAAGGCCTTTAATTTTCGCGAAGCTTGATTTTTGCAAGGAAAAGGTTATTTTAAGGTCTTGGATGGGAAGGCCGTCGGATTTTTCATAAGTCTTTGCGATTTCGAATATCTTTGCGTCGTTTACAATATTTTGGTTTTGTGCAACTACGCCTGCAAGTGATGGTATAAGTGTTGGGCGCATAAATTGCCACTGGTCGGAAAGCGGATTTGAAAGTTCTACTGCACTTAACTTTGGTACCCACGTTAAGTTTAAAAATTCCCTTGAGATTATCGAATAGGTTAGCACTTCGGTTAGCCCCAAATATTTAAGTGCTTTTTTTAATTCAATTACGTCAGCCAAAATGCTATCTTCGTTTTTAGGGATTTCGCCTTCTGGAAGTTTTGAAGGTAGATTGTGGTAGCCGTAAACTCTGGCGATTTCTTCTATTAGGTCTTGCGGAATTTCCATGTCGTTTGTGCGGTATGAGGGTGGGGTTGCGCATATTTCGTAGTTGGTGGTTTTAACGTCAAACCCTAAAAGTGTAAGGATATTTGCAGCTTTCTCTTTTGGAAAATCTATCCCCAAATAACTATTTAGTTTCTCGAAGCTTAGTGTTATTGATTTTTGTTGCTGTTTTTCAGGGTAAATGTCGATAAGTTCCGAGGCAATTTTGGCACCTGCTGTTTTTTGTGCCAGGTAAACAGATTTTTTAAGTGTTGGGATAATTCCTTCCAAATCTACGCCCTTTTCAAA
>CAYGDE010000033.1:3447-7440 GCA_964348615.1 uncultured Gammaproteobacteria bacterium
CGATTTTTAATAATTGCCGGAGAAGGTCCGATTTTGACGTTGTCGACTATGATTGCGCAAAACCGTGGGCAAAGCCTTTTGTCGGTTATCATGACGTCCAGGGTAGGGTTTTGAGGGCTTGTTGGTAGAAGATCGGTAAATATTCCAGATGGGGCAATTAGTTTGGATTTTTGGCCATTGGCTGACAAAATTGCATTTGCTTCTTGTGCAATTCCTAGTATGGAATAAGCGTCGGGTCGGTTGGATGTTACTTCTACATCCCATACTTGGTCTTCACCGTGTTTTTCGATGCGTTCAACTGAAGGGCCGGATGCAGTTAGATAGCTTGCAATTGTTTTTGCCGCAACATCGCACTTTAAGTATTCACGAAGCCAAGATACAGGTACAAGTAAATTCATTTCGTCTAAAATTGTTCTAAAAACCTTATGTCGTTTTGATACAAAAGCCTTATGTCCGAAAGATTGGTTTTCATTGCTATTGTTCTTTCTACCCCCCACCCAAAGGCGTAGCCTGTATATTTTTCAGGGTCGATTCCTCCGGCTTTTAAAACATTGGGGTGAACCATGCCAGAACCGCCAAGCTCTAACCAGCCAGATTTGCAGATTCGGCATCCTTTACCCAGACAAACACCACAAGTAATGTCAACTTCAAAAGAAGGTTCTGTGAAACGAAAGTGGTGCGGGCGGAGTCTGGTTACTCTTTTGGGGCCGAAAAAATTAGTGGTGAAAAAGTCGAAAGTGCCTTTAAGGTCTGGTATGGAAACTTTTTTGTCCACTAAAAGCCCTTCGAATTGGTGAAACATTGGGGTATGGGAAACGTCGATTTGTCTCCTGTAGCAGCGGGCTATGTTGATCATTCTGATCGGTGGGTTTTTAACCCTTTCCATTTCGCGCACTTGGCCGTTTGAAGTATGAGGCGTAAGTACTTGTTTTTTGAATTTAGGATTTGGGCCAGTTGGCGGATCGCTTTTTATAAAAAACGTTTCCCAGTCATCCCGTGCGGGGTGGTCTTTGGGCATGTTTAACGATTCGAATGCGTACCAGTCCCAATCGACTTCGGGATAACTTTGAAGCGTAAAGCCAAGTTTTTTGAAAATGCTAACTATCTCTTCAACTGCCTGGGAAACTAAATGTAAATGGCCAATCTCTTGTTTTTTGCCGGGTTCGGTAATGTCGATTGGAATGGACGTGCGGTTAATGACTAGCAACGAACGTTTTTTGGCGAAATAGTCTTCAATTTCTTTCTTTGCTGCGTTTACTGCTTGGCCAAACGACGCACGACTTTTTGGGTTTATGTCTTTAATTTGTTTGGTAAGGTTGGTAACTAGCCCGTCTTTGCCAAAGATTTCGACATAGGTTTGTTCTAAATCTTTGGCAACTTTTGCTGTGTCGATTTTGGCTTTGGCCTGCTCTTGTGTTTCTTTTACTTTCTGATCCATGGTGTGATTATAAATTACTTTTTGCTTTGTGTCATTTTATGCCACAAAAATACCTCTCGAAAGAGAAATTAGCTTCAAGTCCGAGAGGTAGAAATGAATATAACAATTGGGAAATTTTAAGTCAACTTGACAAGCAGCCACAAGTGATTAGTGATTGGTGCAGAGTGACTAATCTAGGTCTGGAGTTTGATTTTCTAGTCCTTTTAGCTGGTAGTTTTTAACAGCATCTTGGGCTTGGTTTTCAATGTTTTGCGATTCGGTTTTGGAAATGTAGCCTTTGGAAAAAGATTTAATTATTGCTAGTGCTAAAAAAACAAAAATAATTGCGCCAATCAAAAGACCGATTAAGGTTGCAAAACCGCTACGCATAGCTTTTAGTATACCAGAAAATTTATACGACTTTTTTGATAATTTCGGCGAAGGATTTAGGGTCTTCAATGGCAATTTGCGAAAGGATTTTACGATTCAGGTCGATTTTTTGTGACTTTAATTTGCCAATAAATTGGCTGTATGAGATGTTGTGAGGTTCGAGGGCAGCGTTGATTCTGGTAATCCAAAGAGAGCGCATGTCGCCTTTTTTGTCTTTTCTTCCAACATATGCATCGAGACCAGCGTGAACCACAGCCTGTTTTGCTTCTTTGATAAGATTGTGTCTTCCGCCACGGAAACCTTTGGCTCTTGCAAGAAGAGCTTTGTGACGTTTATGTGATGTAACTCCGCGTTTAACTCTCATGGTATTAGTTGCTAGCCACTAGTTACTAGTTGCTAATTATACGGCAGTAGACGTTCAATGTTTTTTGCTTCCGGTTTGGAAACAAGAGCAGAAGTTTTATAACGGTTTCTGGCAGTTTTAGATTTGTTACTTTTTAAGTGGCCAGCCATTTGGCGCATTCGCATTATTTTACCACTTGGGGTAATTCGAAACCTCTTGGCTGCTGATTTTTTAGTTTTTGCTTTCATATAGGTTTAATAGTTGCCAGTTTCCAGGGATGAGTTATTGTGTCTGTTTGGCATTGTCTTGATTTTGTTCTTCTGGTTTTTGGTTACTGGCCTCTGTCTTACTTTTCTTTGTCGGTTTAACAAAAGTTACATATCTGCGTCCTTCGAATCGGGCTTGTCTGTCTTGCTCTCCTATTCCTTCTAAGTACGTCATGATTTCGGAAAGTCTTTTAGGTCCGAATTCCTGATGGGCCATCTGCCTACCTTTAAAGACGATAGAGACTTTAACCATATCACCGTCTTGAAGAAACTTTTTAACCCTTTTAATGTTCGTTTCCAAATCGTGTTCCCCGATAAATGGAGAAAACCTTACTTCTTTTAATTCCGTTGCCTTTGCGTGTTTCCTGGCCTCTTTTTCTTTCTTGTCTTCTAAATATTTAAACTTCTTGTATTCTATAATTTTTACTACCGGCGGTTTGGCGTCCGGGGCAATTTCAACTAAATCCTTTTCCTCTTCCTGGGCCTTTTTTAAAGCTTCTGGCAGCGGCAGTACGCCGATTTGTTTATTTTCATCGTCTAACACTCTAACTTCCGGCGCTGTTATTTGATGATTTAGTTTAAAGTAACGCTTGATTTGTTGTCCTCCTGGTTATTTTGACAATGGCAAATATTACCACGATTTAGCTTTTATTTTCAATCTCTTTGTTAATTTTACTAATAAAGTCGGCAATTGTCATGGTACCAAGATCTTTTCCGTCTTGGGCTCTTACGGCAACAGTTTTGGCTTCTTGTTCTTTTGCCCCCACAATTAATAGGTATGGGATTTTAGACATTGTGGCCTGGCGGATTTTGGCCTGTAGCCTTTCATCGCTTTTGTCGAGGGATGCTCGAATTTTTGAATCCTTAAGCTGGTTTGTTACTTCTTGTGCATAGTCTGTGAACTTTTCTGAAATTGGCAAAATGGAAGCCTGGATTGGAGCAAGCCAGGTTGGAAATGCGCCCTGATATTGTTCGGTCAATATGGCAATAAAGCGCTCAAAGGATCCAAAAATTGCCCTGTGAATCATGACAGGCCTTTTTTCTTGCCCATTACTGTCGATATAAGCCAGTTTGAATGCTTCGGGCTGGTGGAAATCTAGTTGTACTGTTGCCAGTTGCCATTCCCGGCCTAAAGTGTCTTTTATGTGCATATCTATTTTTGGGCCGTAGAAAGCGCCATCGCCAATTTTGTCGGAAGCTTTTATACCCTTTTTTTTAAGTACTTCTGATAAATCTTTTTCTGCCTTGTCCCAATTTTCATTTGTGCCGGCTCGCTGTTCTGGCCTTGTCGCAAGTCTGAAATCGTAATCAAAGCCAAAAGATTTGTAAAACTGGACCATTAGGTCAAGAATATTTCCAACCTCTTCAAAAATTTGGTCTTCAGTGCAGTATATATGAGCATCGTCCATTGTAAGCTGTCTGACCCTCAAAAGGCCGTTTACTTCACCAGATTTTTCTCTTCTGTGCAGTCTGCCTATTTCGGAAAGTCTGAACGGAAGTTCTCTGTAGCTTCTTTGCCTGAACCTGAAAAGTATTGTTGATTCTGGGCAATTCATTGGTTTGAGAGAGTAATCGAC
>CAYGDE010000034.1:0-7357 GCA_964348615.1 uncultured Gammaproteobacteria bacterium
GTCATATTACCAGCTGCTCTTTTTTTAATTATATTTTTGTTAAAAGGTCTTCAAAAAATGAATATCGAATTTTTTAAAAAGCAAAAAAAATATTGCATGCAAACATCCAAGTATTAACAAGCATCTACCAATCCGCAAGCCGAAGAATTAAACAGCAGCCTCCTTTTTTCATTTGTTATTTTTAGGTAAGACTTTGTACAAATTGACCTATTGCATTGTTGAATAAGCAGTGCTAGATTAGAGTCAAGCCCCGCCCTGTTGCGTAGAAATTATTTTTTAAACCCACAGATAGGGTTGCTCCCAAAAGCTAGCAAGATACCTCTTCAGCCTTAACTTAAGCACGTACAAAAGTACCGTTTTAGTCCGCCCCCGTGGCTAAAACTCGACAATATGAGTTCTTAGCGCCCAAAGTGTGTAAGTGCTAATTTGATAGGAAAATTGGTAGACGAACAGTATGCTGTTAAACTAAAAGTAAAGATGGAAAAAAATAAATTCCAAAAACTAAAATTAGCAGCGATTTTATTCTCAGTCATTGCCATTTTGGTCATTGTTTACCTATTCCTGGCCCATACCTTTGGTATACAAAGCACAAAATCGCAAACAAAATACGACTCAATAACCATAAATATTATTCCAGAATGGAGAGTGTATCATAAAAACCAAAATTACGATATTGATATTGGCTATTTCCAAAAAAGGGAAAAAGCAAATACGCTTGTGTGTACAATAAACGCTATCACTGCAAATTTAACCACAGGCCCAACTCTTGAACAGTTCATGTCCACCACCCTGGCTGGCAAAATGTTCACCGACTCCAAAAAAGACATTCAATTTAAAGGCCAAGACGCTTGGCGTGGAAGCTACACATTTCCTTCAAAAGGCATAGAAGACCCTGCCTACAACAATCGGCTTCTATTTCGCTATAAAACCCTCTACATTGATATTACGCTGTCCTATAACACAGGGTTAGATGATGCGACTAAGCTTAAGTGCGATACAGACTTTGAAATTTTCCTAGGAAGTATTCAATTGCTTTAAATTTCAAATAGGAATCTAAAAAATAGAAAAAATCAACTTTTTTCACGAAAATTTCCCCAAAATACTATTTTTTCACGGTCAGCCAAATTTATTAACCCATAGTATATTGACTAAATTCGTATTTGTGTTACAATTGTCAAAACTGGGATAGAAAAATTGCATCGAAAATTTTTGTATGCTAGAAAATACAACCGATTTACAACCACATTTAAGACAAGAGACATTTGAGGCTAAAAGTTGGGAAGCTTCAAGACATGAAACTTGGGGCAAATATCTGCTTCTCGCATCGAAGATGCCTGTTGCCGCGTTTATTGTTGCAACAATACTCACATATGCAGCTAAAAACCCAGAGTTATACGAGCTCGAAGTTAATATGCTTTCAAACAGAGACCAAAATGCAATAACAAGCCAGATGCCACCAAATGACCAAATCCGTACTCAAGTCATGCCTGTTACGACAACAGAATCTAGGCTCCAAGCGGAAATCTCAATAGCAAATTTTGAAAAAACTCTTGCCTGGCTAGCCAACCAAAACGATCCACGCTTGCAAAAAATCGCAGGTGAAATCAGAGACTCTTTAAAAAATGATGAACCCTTTGTTTCATTGACTGGTGCACTTTCTCCTCGTGGGAAATTTGTAGTTGTTGGTTCAAATCTTGCAGAAACCACCAGGTTGTCACTGCTGGTTTCGGTTCCCGCCTTTTACAATTTGGGTCAAGATGAAAAACGAGCTGCCAGGGATATAGTTTTGGCATTAGAAGTGATAAAACTCGCGAATGATGAAGGGGTCGAAGCTTATCATCGCAACCCGCAATTACAAGAGGAAATTCAAATGAGAGCCTCCATGAATATAGATGCCAAATTCCCGTCATTTGCGAAGTAGAATTAGCTAGTTTTCAAATGATTCAACAGCTTTAAAAGATGTGGCAAAAAATTAAAAACTACTACCACCTTGCACAGGCTTTTTTGTGGGCAACATTTTTTGGTTTTCCATCGAGAAAACTAAAAATTATTGGAGTGACCGGAACAGACGGTAAAACCACAACAGTCAATATGGTCTACCATATTTTAAAAAGTGCCGGGAAAAAGGTCTCTATGGTCTCTTCGGTTAATGCCGTTATTGGTGAAAAAACATACGAAACAGGGTTCCATGTTTCCACACCAAGCCCCTTCGATGTTCAAAAATATCTTAAAAAAGCCCTAAATTCTGGATCTGAATATTTCGTACTCGAAACAACGTCTCACGGCTTAGACCAAAATAGGCTCGCATTTGTAGATTTTGAAGTAGGATTGTTAACAAATATTACTCATGAACACTTAGACTACCACAAAACGAGGGAAAATTATGTTCAAGCAAAGCTAAAACTGCTTAAAAACTCTCAAAAAACCATTTTAAACAAAGACGACGAGTCTTTTGGATACATTCAAAATAAACTTAGTGGAAACATTACAACTTATTCTCAAAAAGCTGATTCAGACTTTAATCTTAAAAACACCCCGATTTCTTTAAATGTTCCTGGCAACTACAACTTGTCCAATGCTCTTGCCGCAGTTGCAGCATCAACAAGCGTTGGGATTGACAAAATCCAAGCGCAAAAAGCGCTCAAATTTTTTCCAGGAGTAAAAGGAAGGATGGAAGAAATTAAGACCATGCAAGATTTTAATATCTATGTGGACTTTGCTCACACACCAAACGGTTTAAAAAACGCATTAAGTACTCTGAGGGCGAAAAGAGGTCATGGCAGACTAATTGCTGTTTTTGGAGCGGCAGGTCAAAGGGATAAATCCAAAAGACCATTTATGGGGGAAATTGCAGATAATTTAGCAGATATAGTCATTTTAACTTCAGAAGACCCAAGAAAAGAAAATCCAAAAAGCATTTGTGAACAGATAAAAAAAGGTATTGTGAAAAAGAAGTTTAAAAAAACACTTTTTGTAATAGTCGACCGTCAAGAAGCTATTAACTATGCAGTTAAAATTGCAAAACCAAAAGATACCATTGCAGTATTTGGTAAAGGTCATGAAACAAGTATGAATATAGGCGGTAAGGAACAGCACTGGAGCGATTTCGAAGCAGCAGAAAGAGCACTAGGAAAAACTAAATGAAAAACAAATTCGCAGTCATAATTTTAGCAGCAGGCAAGGGAAAACGCATGGATGGGAACATTTCTAAAGTTCTTTACAAGATAGGTGGTGTGCCAATAATTTCAAAAACCCTGCAAACTCTTGAAAAAATCAAGCCAAACCAAATCGTGGTAGTTGTAGGATACGACCGCCAAAGCGTTAAAAAAATAGTTGGCAAAAATGTCTCATATGCATATGATGAAAAACAGATTGGCACGGGTAATGCAGCAAAGGTAGGGCTTGCCGAGGTTCAAGACGGAATCGACACAGTTGTCGTTTTAAATGGCGATGATAGTGCTTTTTATAAAGAACAAACCCTAAAGGATGTTATCAAAACTCATCAAGAACAAAAAAGCGTCCTAACATTTGTTACCCTCATACCAAGAGACCCGACAGGACTTGGACGCGTAGTTAGAGAAAACGGAGAGCTTGTGAGGGTAGTAGAAGAAAAAGACGCTTCTGCAAAAGAAAGAAAAATAAAGGAAACAAACGACGGGCTCTATGTTTTTCAAAGAGGTTGGCTTGAAAGAAATATTTCAAGAATAAAAAAATCGAAAGTTACCAATGAATATTACATTTTAGACTTAATAGGCCACGCTCTTTCACAAAAACAAAAAGTCACGACCTTTAAGCTAGCGGACCCAGAGGAATGGCATGGAATAAACACACCCCAAGATCTGGAATCCGCAAATCAAAAAGCTATTAAAAAAGTCCATATTATGGGAATTGCAGGTGCAGGGGCAGCAGCAGTTGCTGGTATCGCCAAAAGCTATGGTTTCCAAGTTTCTGGGTGCGATATTAGTCCAAATTCTCCGTATGTTGAAAAGTTGGGAATTAACATCTTAGTCGGCCACGACAAGATTCATGTTGGGGACATAGATATGCTTGTCTACTCGCCTGCCATCACCAAGCTGGATGTTGATAACCCAGAGATTTTAGAAGCAAAGAAAAAAGGGATACCAACAATTACCTGGCAGGAATTTCAGGGCAAATTTTTGCAAAAAGGTAAGTTTGTAATCGCAGTAGCAGGAGCGTACGGCAAATCGACAACTACTTCTATGATTGCACATATTTTAGTTAGTGCAAACCAAGACCCAACCGCCGAAATCGGGGCAAAGGTTTTGAATTGGGACAGCAATTTCAAAATTGGCAAGTCCGAATATTATGTATGTGAATCCGACGAGTACAACGACAATTTTTTAAATTATTACCCCGATATAGCTGTGGTTTTAAATCTTGCCTGGGACCACCCTGATTATTTTAAAAACAAAGAACAACTTTATCTTTCGTATATAAAATTTATTGAAAACATCAAAGCCCAAGGAACGCTTGTGACTTCTGACGAGGTTTTAAGTCTTGTAGGCCCAAAAATAAGAAGAGACATAAAGGTTATCAAAATAAAAAAATTCCCTAAAGTTATGCTTTCAATTATTGGTGATTTTCGAAAGCAAAACGCAGATGCTGCACTAACTGTTGCGAGCATATTGAAAATGAACACAAAAGAAGCAGCGAAATCATTGCTAAATTTCAAAGGAGTCGCAAGAAGGTTGGAATATAAAGGAAGCGTTGGCAGTGTAAAGTTTTACGACGATTACGCCGTCCAGCCATACACGATTTTAAAAACAGCCAATGCCTTAAAAGACAAGTTTCCAAACAAAAAAGTTTTACTAGTTTTAGAACCTCATACATTTTCCAGGATAGAAACTTTTTTCGAAAGTTTTGTTAAAAATCTGAGAAAGTCAAAAGTAGATGAAATTATGGTTGTTGATGTGTTCGCGGCAAGAGAAAAAGGTAACGTTAAACATCTTTCTCAAAAACTCGCAGAAAGAATTGGCGCAAAAGCAAAATATTCTGGATCTTTGGAAGAAACAGCACAGCATATTGCCAAAAACTTTAAAGATTTTGACGTAGTTTTTTCAATGGGTGCAGGCAATAGCTACAAGCTTTTTGATTTAGTTTTGAAAATATGACACAAGAACAAATTGAAAATTTTAAACAATCGCTAGGGCCCCTGCGAGTTTTTGAAAATGAACCACTTGCAAAACATACCTATTTTAAAATCGGAGGTCCAGCAAAACTTTTTTTTGAAGCAAAAAGCCCAGATGATTTAAAACTTGCACTTAGCTGCGCATTTGAAAACGGAATAAATTTTGTTGTTTTAGGCGGAGGGGCAAATGTTTTAGTTTCAGATCACGGTTTTGATGGTCTGGTTATTAAAAACAGTGCAAGTGCGCTAAAACTGGTAGGACTTAAAGGGACAATCGGTAAAACTGGCCGCGGAGTTAAAAGCGCTTTGGTATGGGTTGGTTCTGGAACTCTTATGAATCAACTTGCCAGGTTCACAATAGACCAAGGTTTGGAAGGGTTAGAGTTTCTACTTTCAGTCCCGGGAACCGTGGGTGGAGGCCTAAAAATTAATGCGCATTTCGAAGTCGAAAAAGGCGAATTTTTAGGTAACAGGCTAGTTTCCGCTGCAATTTTTGACCCAAAAACTGGTGAGATAAAAACTGTTCAAAAAGATTATTTTGATTTTTCTTACGACCATTCAAAATTGCAAGAAACCGGCGAAATCGTACTCGAGGCAATTTTCAGACTAGATACCACTCAAGATAAAGAAAAGCTGTGGCAAACGGCTATGGAAAATGTAAAACGCAGAAATGAAGAGCAGCCAATTGGTATTGCATGTTCTGGCTGCACATTCCGCAATATCACGAAAGAAGATGCCAGGCGGCTTGCAACGCCAAATTTAACAACATCTACCGGTTATATTATCGATAGTCTTGGCTTAAAAGGGGCAAGGGTAGGCGGTGCAGTAGTTTCAAAACACCATGCAAATTTTATTCTTAACGAAGGTAATGCCAGAGCCAAAGACGTGCTAGAATTAATTGACAGAATCAAGAAAAAAGCAAAAGAAACATACGGCATAGATTTAAAAGAAGAAATATTTTACATAGGAGACTTTAATGGCTAGTTTCGAAATTGAAGGCGGACACAGATTAAACGGCAAAATTGAAATTGCCGGAAACAAAAATTCGGTTTTACCGATAATGGCTGCGTGTCTTTTGACAACCGATACCTGCACCATAGAAAACGTGCCAAACATTTCCGATGTTTCTGTTATGGCCCAGCTTTTGACAATGTGTGGGGCGGAGGTAAAAGGTGTAGGTACAACCACCATAACTATAACTTCAAAAGAAATAAAAGAAGCAGTCTTTCCGAAAGAACTCACAGAAAAATTAAGGGCGTCGGTTTTGCTTTTAGGGCCAATGCTAGCCAGAGTTGGTAAATTAAAAATTGGTTATCCTGGGGGCGACGTTATCGGTAGGCGCCCGCTGGACACACATATTCAAGCATTAAAAGCACTTGGTGCAACGGTGCGTCAGGAAGACGAATATTATGTTGCGCAGGCAAAAGAGTTAAAAGGCGCGAACATATTTCTACAAGAAGCATCTGTAACAGCAACAGAAAACGCAATTATTGCGGCGGTTGTTGCCAAAGGCCAAACTGTCATTAAACGGGCTGCTTCGGAACCGCATGTCGTAGACCTGTGTCAGTTTTTGGTTAAAATGGGCGCCCAAATTTCGGGTATTGGTTCAAATATTTTAACTATAAATGGCCAAAAATCTCTTTCTGGAACAAAACATTCCATACGGCCTGACCATATCGAGGTTGGTACATTTGCCATCCTGGCAGCTGTCACAAAAGGAAAAATTGAAATGGAACCAATTGTCAAAGAAGATTTAGATATGGTTCTTTTAACACTAGAAAAGTTTGGTGTGGATTTTAAAATTCAAGATAATAAGCTAGCCGTACTTGATAGCGATTTAGATGCAGTCGAAAAAGTAGTTACCGATGTTTGGCCAGGTTTCCCGACAGATTTAATGGCGCCCACTATTGTATTAGCTTCCCAAGCAAAAGGTGTAACAATTCTTCATGATTGGATGTACGAATCACGTATGTTTTTTGTAGACAAGCTCCTTTCAATGGGTGCGCACTGCGAAATTGCCGACCCGCACAGAGTACTTGTTTACGGCCCAGCCAAACTCCATGGCCAAAGACTCGATACGCCGGATATTCGTGCCGGCATTGCCCTTGTAATTGCCGCACTTACAGCAGATGGCACAAGTCGCATCGAACGGGCTGAGCTCATAGAGCGAGGTTACGAAAACATAGTCGAAAGACTTTCCGCACTTGG
>CAYGDE010000035.1:0-4351 GCA_964348615.1 uncultured Gammaproteobacteria bacterium
GGGCCGGGATTTTTGAATTTTTGGATAAAACCAGAAATTTGGCAAGAAGAAGTAAAAAAAGTTCTCAGTTTACAGTTTGCAGTTAACAGTAAAAAAACAGACAAGAAGATATTGGTTGAATACGCACATCCAAACACCCACAAACTATTTCATATTGGCCATTTAAGGAATATTACAACCGGTGAAACGATATCGAGGTTATTGGAAGCTGTTGGCAATAATGTTGTGAGAGTGAATTATCAAGGAGACGTTGGTTTGCATATTGCCAAGGCAATTTGGGGAGTTATGAATTTAGGTGAGGCTACACCTAAAACTTTAGACGAAAAGGTCGATCTTTTGGCAAGAGCTTATAGAGAAGGGAATAAAGCTTATGAGGAAGGCGGGCAAAAAGAGGCAATTGAAGCAATCAATGCCAAAATTTACGAAAAAGACCCGGAAATTTTGGCAATTTGGGAAGAAACCCGTGCTTGGAGTTTGGAATATTTTGAGCGTATTTACAAACGGTTAGGCACGAAATTCGAAAGGTATTATTTTGAGGGTGAAGTTTTCGAATCTGGGCGTGCGGAAGTTTTAGGTGCTTTGGAGGCGGGCATTTTTGAACAAAGCGAAGGTGCAATTGTTTTTCCGGGAGAAAAATTCGGCCTGCACACGCGAGTTTTTATAAACAGTAAAGGGTTTCCCACATACGAAGGGAAAGATGTTGGCCTGGCAAAGCTTCAATTTAGCGAATACTCGCCGGATTTAATAATTCATACTGTTGCGCCCGAACAAACAGATTATTTTAAGGTGATTTTTGAGGCGATTGCCCAGGTTTTTCCAAAAACGCGCGGCAAGGAATTGCATTTGGCGTATGGGTGGGTAAGGCTAAAAGAAGGGAAAATGTCTTCAAGACGCGGGGAAGTAATTACCGGGGAATGGTTACTTGAAGAAGCAAAGAAAAAGACATTGGAAATTATGGATTCTAGTGAGGTTAAAAAAGATGTAAATGTAGAGGAAGTTTGTGAACAAGTGGCAGTGGGAGCAGTAAAGTATGCGTTTTTGAAAATGGGTATGGGTCAGGATTTGGTTTTTGACATTAACGAGGCTGTGAATTTGAATGGTAATTCTGGGCCGTATTTGCAGTATACGTATGCAAGATGTAAATCGATTTTAACTAGGAGCCAGTTGCCAGCTGCCAGAGACCAGAATATAAATTTGAGTAGTTTAAATGCCGAAGAGGATACGCTTTTGAGGGCGCTAGGGCATTTTGGGGAGGTTATTTTGGATGCAGCAAGTACTTACAGCCCAAATGTGGTTGCAAACTTTCTTTTTGAGGTTGCGCAGAAGTACAACAGTTTGTATAACAACTTGCCGATTTTGAAAGCAAGCGATGAAGAAAAGGCGAGAAGGTTATTTTTAACCGAAGCAACTGCACAAATTTTAAAAAAAGGCCTTTTTCTTTTAGGAATTGAAGCTCCGGAAAAGATGTAGTCTGATGAAGAAGATTTTGCTTTTGGTATTAATTCTACTTTCTATATTTTTAGGCTATTCGCTTGGTTTTAACAAAGACGGAAATGGGACTGTCCAAAATTTAACAAATCCCAAAAACGAGATAATGAAGGTGGCTTTAATTGCCGATTCCCATAACGAAAACGACCTTTTGGCAAAGGCTTTGGCACAGGCTAAGGAGCAAAATGTCGATTTTGTGATTGGGTTGGGGGACTATACGAATTTGGGAACAGATGATGAAATTTATTCTGCGAAGAAAGCTTTTGATGATTCTGGTGTTAAATTTTATACATTGGCTGGTGATAGGGATGGCTGGGATAACAGGGAGCATGGAGAGTATAACCTGACGAACTATAACCAATACTTTGGTCCAGGTAGCCAAGAATTTACGCAAAAAGAGATACGTTTTGTTCTAATAGATAATAGTAATTTATATTTAGGTATTCCTTCTGTGGACTGGGATTTAATTAACCAGTGGATAAAAGGAGTATATAATCCGATACCTGGATCTGGTGCTTCGCCGATTCCAATGGAAGAGTCTAAACTAACCTTTGTCTTTGCCCACAAAACACCGTTTCATCCGGATAGCGCCCATATAATGGGTGAGGACAGCCCGATGGTAGCGGAGGAAGCTAATCAGTTAATTAAGTTAATTGAGGAAAAGAAAGTAGATGGGTTTTTTAGTGGTGACCTGCATTTTTTTGCTCAGTTCAATTCGCCTGGCGGTTCTGTTAAAATGGCGACCATTGGGGCAGTTGCTTCACAGCGGAACTTTCAGGGTCCGCGTTTTGCTATTTTGAAAGTTTACAGTGATTATAGCTGGGAAGTTTTAGATGTCCCAATAAATTAATGGCAGATTTTGAGAAATTAACATTACCAAATGGTTTGCGCGTAATTTTGGCGCCATTGCCGGCTTTCAAGTCGGTAAGCGCCATTGTTTTGTGTGGTGCTGGCAGTAGGTATGAAACCAAACAAACCAATGGTATTTCCCACTTTTTGGAGCATATGTTTTTCAAGGGTACAAAAAAGCGTCCAAGTGCAATTGAAGTAGCAACAGAAATAGACGCTATGGGAGGCGTGAACAATGCGTTTACTTCTAAAGAATACACTGGCTATTACATAAAGGCAGCAGCGGTTCATATAGACCACATCTTGGAGCTACTTTCAGACATGCTTCACAATAGCCTTTTTAAAAGCGAAGAATTTGAGCGCGAAAGAAATGTCATTTTACAAGAATTGCATATGCGTCATGACGACCCAAAAATTCGAGTTTTAGATTTGGTTGAAGAAGTAATTTTGGGGCGCGATCAGCCTTTGGGTTGGGACACTGGGGGATACCAGAATATTATTTTAAAGCAGACCAAGGAACAGATGACCGATTATATCCAAAAGCGTTACTTTCCAAATAATATGGTTTTGATAGTTGCCGGGTTTTTCGACAAGAAAAAAGTTTTGGCATCCATAAAAAAATATTATGGTCATACAAAGCCAAAGGAAGTTACAAACTTTATGCCATATGTGGACAAGCAAAAAGGTTTGCAGGTGGAAATTGACAGACGCAAGATAAGGCAAGCGGCGGTTGCTGTTGGATTTAAGGGCCTTTCCCGTTTTGACGACGACAGGTACGCTCTGGACATACTTTCCACTATTTTGGGCGGGGGAATGTCTTCCAGGATGTTTAACGAAGTTAGGGAAAAACGCGGTTTGGCCTATTATGTGCGCACTGGTGCCGAGTATTACCACGATACTGGTGTTTTTGTTACCTACAGCGGTTTGGATTTGCCAAAGGTAGACGATGCCATTTCCGTAATCGTTTCCGAATATGCCAAAATCCGCGACGAGCGAGTGGGTGAAAAAGAGTTAAATAAGGCAAAAGAAAGCGTTAAAGGTCAAATGGCCCTAGGCTTTGAAGATTCACTAAATGTTGCCCAGTTTTATGGATTTGGAGAACTTCTAGAGGCCAAAGTTGAAACTTTTGAAGAAGAAATTGCTCATATTAATGCGGTAACTAGTGCCGATATTGCCCGTGTTGCAAAGCGTATTATAACGCGGGACAAATTGAGCTTTGTTGCAGTCGGCCCATTTAAAGATAAGCTCCGTTTTGAAAAAATTTTAAAAGTGTAATTTTTTGATATACAAAAATACCTCTCTGATATAAAATCCAAACTTCGTCAAGACTGGCATCTTGACTTCGAGGCGCGAGCATTCGAAAATTAACTTATGCAAAGAACAGTTGTTTTATTAAAACCAGATGCAATACAGAGGGGTTTGGTGGGCGAAATTATTTCCCGCTTTGAGCATAAAGGTTTAAAGCTGGTTTCTTTGAAAATGATTGCGGCTTCAGACGCTATTTTAGAAGAGCATTATGCGCACCACAAAGACAAGCCTTTTTTTGAGGGTTTGAAAAAGTTTATGAAATCAGCACCCTTGGTTTGCATGCTTTGGGAAGGGATTGATGCCGTGGATGTTGTTAGGAAAATGGCCGGGGTTACAAATTCCCGCAATGCCGAGCTGGGCACAATCCGCGGAGATTTTTCCATGAGTACAAGCGCAAACATTGTTCATGCTTCAGACGGAGTAGATGCAGCACGCGAAGAAGAAGCCAGGTTTTTTGAGTCTTCTGAGGTTTTTGATTGGGAGCGGGTTATTTCTCCGTATCTCTACGCAGACGACGAAAAGTAGTAAAGATAGTAGAAATAGTAAATTTAGTAGAATTAGTCTTTTCGTCTATCTTTTGCTATCTTTTCTAATTTTACTATCTTTCCTAGCTTTACTATACTAGATAAAGAGTGCTGAGCCGTTATAAACTCCACCACCATTTTTTGCCTCATTTTTTCGCTGCCCCCGAATTTGCAGATGAGGC
>CAYGDE010000035.1:4451-6734 GCA_964348615.1 uncultured Gammaproteobacteria bacterium
TCCACCACCATTTTTTGCCTCATTTTTTCGCTGCCCCCGAATTTGCAGATGAGGCTGCTAGTCTTTCGCGCAATTCTGTCCATCACCGCGCGCACGCCCTTTCCCCTTTGGCGCTTTTTGCTTATTTGCAAATTTTAATTGTTTTTTGTCTTTCTCTTTATGCTATTGGGCTAAAAGCGCCCCAGGTTTTGGGTACTGTTACTTTTTCTGCGGATCAAATAATTACTTTAACCAACCAAAAACGGGCGGAATATGGACTGCCTGCACTTACTTACAATTCAAAGCTTGCCAAGGCCGCAGGCGCCAAGGCGGCAAATATGTTTTTGGAGAATTATTGGGCACATAATTCGCCTTCTGGCAAAACCCCGTGGAGTTTTATTTCTGCTGCCGGATACAAATATATATTTGCCGGTGAGAATTTGGCGCGGGATTTTGATAACCCGTCTGCAGTTGTTAATGCTTGGATGAATTCACCGACGCATAGGGATAATCTTTTGGATAAGAATTTTGCTGAAATTGGGGTTGCAGTCTCTTATGGAAAGCTGACTGGCAGGGAAGGGATTTTAGTGGTGCAGGAGTTTGGGGCAGGAGCGGCAACTAAAAGAGCGCAGGTTAGGGGAGATAGTTTAGAACTTGGTGATAAAGAAGCTACGAGCCCTGGGGTGCCTGTTGTTTTGCAAGATCCTGACTTGGAGCTTGCGATTTTTCAAGACCAATCCTATTCGTCACCAGCCCCGACCACAGTTTTGGCTAGCAGACAATTTTCTGTTGCCAAGGGCGTATCCTTTTTGCTTGTAATGTTTATCTTTGTTCTCTTTTTGGCAGAGGTATTAATTACCTTGAGGAGGGAAAACGTAAATTTGCGGCCTGGAGTTTTGGCACACATTTTACTTTTGGCATTTGTTTTGTTTGCTCTTTGGTATGCTGTGGGAGGAGCAGTCCTTTAAGACTTCGACTTAAAGGAATATCCAATGTCAAATATCAAATATCAAATTAATCGAATAGATCCTATCGATGTTTTTGCTTACACTTTACTTGTCGCTGGACTTTTATTGGCGGCTATTGTCTTTTTAAAGTTTAACTTTAGTGCCGTTTGGCAACTGGATGCCATTTTTGGAGTGGTAATTTTTTATTTAATTTGGGGCCTTGTTTATCACTATGCCAAAGGAGATCTTTCTAAAAAACTCGCCGCGGAGTATTTGCTGATTGCGGCGATTTGCAGCTTGGTTGGGGTATTGGTTTTTTGGCTTTAGCTCGCTACCGGCTTGGCGACGACTAGGAATCTTTTCCAGGTTGTTCCGGGTGGGTAGCAGGTTTGTAAAACCAGGATTTGTTCCTCTGTTTTTAAAGTGAAGTATGAAACATCTTCAGGTTCTGTTATTTTTGTTTCGGTCACAATATAGTCGTGTCTTTTTCCATTGAAGAAAATTACAATTTTGTCCCGCGGTTTCATGTCCCAAAGAAGGTAAAAAATGGCATTGTAGCGGGGGACGTTGAAAAGCGTATCTGTGGAGTGGGCAAAAAGATAAGTTACCCCAGGTTGGCCAGGGAAAGATGTGCCAAGGGCATGGGCAACACCACGGCGAAGTGCCTCATTGTAGGCAGTTTTGCTTGATGCATCTACATTGGGAACAACTGTCGCGTCTGCACCTATTTTTTCAACAATTATCGAAAAGTTTGGGTCTTTGGGAATTAAGATTTCGGCAGGGTTAGACTGGGAATTTCCAAGTAGTGAGCCAAAAGTTTCTGTAGGCTGAGAAGTGGCAGTTTGTGAAGCCTCAAATTTTGTACCCCGGAAATTGTCTACGGTGTGTTTGGTAAATACGGTGATTATTGGCCAAAATGTAAATGCTATGCCCAAAACAGACGAAATTACTATGAAGTTACCAAGAGTACGGATTGCAAGGATTTTCTTATCGACGGCCATGATTTAAGTATTATGTATTTTTGTATTATGTATCAAGTATTAAGCCTGTCATTATATAATAGTATTTACTTGCCGCTGTAGCTCAATGGACAGAGCAGTCCCGTCCTAAGGGAAAGGTTGGAGGTTCGACTCCTCTCAGCGGTACAATATTTCCCATTTCTGTTTTTAACAGTCGGTATTTTCGGTAAGATTTGTGGGGACTTTGAGGCCTTGGCTAGAGATATACAGAACGCTAAACTGGCAAAGATCTTGGGTAGAAAGTGCTGTTTTTAAAGCAAGTTTGGCGTTGTCGCGGTTTACGGTAAATGCACCTAAGATTGTTCCTTGAACAAAAGCGTAGTAGGTGTTGGATTTTT
>CAYGDE010000036.1:0-6716 GCA_964348615.1 uncultured Gammaproteobacteria bacterium
TTTTCCTTTAGCTCGAAGGAATACTATTTAAAAAAAGGCCTTCGACCCGGCTATACGGTTGCGGCACAGTGTCTGAGTTTCACAGACTTCGGAACCTTTGGTTTATATTGTATATTACTTGTCAATGGTGCTCTATGAGCACTTACTCCAACCACACGTTGGATTGGCACAAGTTTTGCACCCCTCTTTAAAAATTAGAGGGCTTGTACAATCCGGGCAAACTTCAAATTTTGTTTGAATCATTTTTTGTTCATTCATCATCTGTGAAAATTCCGCTTGAGTTGGTACTCCTATTTTAGAAGGCAGTGGTTTTGAAGGGAATGATGACATTTGTAAACCAGCCGTAATTGATAGACTAGTTCCGCCTATAACCTTAGGTGCAGTTCCGTTACCATTGGTGTGACCATTTGTATGGCCATTTGAGTAGCCGTTGGTGTGGCCATTGGAGTATCCATTGGTCTGATTCGATTCGCTAAATGTTTTTTTTAATGGGTCGGTTTGGAGATCTGCCGGTTTGACAATGGGTTCTTCCAAGCTTTGTTCCTCTTTGTCGATTGGCAGCTGCAATTGCTTGGCATTTGCAATTTGGATTAGAGATTTTCCAACCGCGTCGAATGCACTAAGTATACTATCTTGACCAAGGCCGTATGGACTACCGCAAGAGATACCCACCAAATCGGATGCGATTTCTTGGAGACTTGCCCCGTATTTAAGGGCTCGGGAGGCAAGACGACCAGTCACTTCGGCTGCGCCGGCAACATAACCACCGGTTTTACCAATTGTGACAAAGACTTCGACAGGCGAATTGTCGGCATCGCGGAAAACGGAAGTATAAACATAACCAACATCGGCTTTTTTTCTAACACGCATTCCCCAAGCTTCCTGCGGAGTGGAGCGCTTTTTAGGTAAAGTTGGAGCAATAGGCTCTTCGCCTTCTTGTACTATTCTCTTTCCAGCTAATTGGTCGTAGTAAGATTTGCCTTTTTTAACTTCCAAAACTTGCTTAAGTCGCGAACCGTCTCTATAGATTGTTATCATGTTGCAACCGAGTTCATAACTTAGCCAGTAAGCTTCCCGAACATCTTCAACTGTTGCCTCATTGGGGAAATTGATGGTTTTGGAAATGCCGTTGTCGGTATACTTCTGGAAAGCTGCGGCCATTCGTACATGGTCTTTGGGCGCAATATCGCCGGCTACTACAAATACATTTTGAAGGTCTTGAGGAATTTCGTCTAGGTTTTGTACCGAGCCTTTATTTTGTTCTACTTTTGCAAGAAGATTTTCGTTTTCTAAGCCTTCTTCTTTTAATGCTTCCAGAAAGTATTTATTGGTGGTAAAAAGCCTTTTGCCTTCTATAGTGTTTTTGGCATAAGTTAGGGCAAAATGGGGTTCAATTCCGGAAGAACAATCTGCAAGAAGTGAAATTGTGCCTGTTGGGGCAATAGTGGTGCGTGCGCCATTTCGGGGTCTAATACCATTCGGTTTATCGTAGATTGAACCTTTAAAAGCAGGAAACACCCCTCTTATTTTGGCCAAATCGCAGCTGGCATTATCGGCTTCTTTTTGGACAAATTTCATGATTTGTTCTCCCAGATCGAAGGCCTTTTTCGTGTCGTAGCCTATACCCAACTTTACAAGCATATCTGCCCAACCCATGACACCAAGACCAACCCGGCGGATAGAAGAAGTTGTTTGGTCTATTTCGACAACGGGATATTGGTTTACGTCCAACACGTTGTCTAAGAAATGGATTGCAGTATGAACGGTTTTTTTCATGTCTTCCCATTCGATTGTTTTATCGTCTGTGACGAATTTTGAGAGGTTTATTGAACCAAGTGTGCAGGCGTCGTAGGGCAAAAGCGGTTGTTCGGCACACGGATTAGTGGCTTCAATTAAACCAATATTTGGGGTAGGGTTTGCTCTGGAATTATTAACCCTGTCGATTAAAATCATGCCAGGGTCGCCATATTGCCAAGCAAGTTTGGTAATAAGGTCGAAAACTTTTTTGGCATTTAGCTTTTCGACCGCTTTTTGGGTGTGGGGATTTATAAGGTTGTAACCTTCACCTTCTTGAGTTGCCCTTGTTAGCTCATAAAGCTTTTTGACTCCTTCTTCTACGCGGACGCTTTTGAGGTCTAGGTCGCGAATTGTGTAGGCTTCTTTTATTTCTTCAATAATTTCATCAACTTCCAGTTTACCTTCAACAAACTTTGTGTCTTTTTTAACTTGTTCCATGAACTTTTCATCTACAGTAACCGAGATGTTAAAGTTGGTAAGCGAAAATTCATCGACTTTATGGACTGCAAAGCGCAAAACATCCGGGTGGGTGTAGTGCAAAATGCCCATATTGGCTCCCCTTCTTACTCCCCCTTGGCGAATTTGAGAACAAACATCGTTGTATGCCTGCATAAAGGCAACTGGGCCTGTGGATTTACCTTTTGAGGTACCAATTATGTCGTCCTTGGGTCGAAGCCTGGAAAACGAAAAGCCTGTACCGCCTGCCATTTTGTGGATCATGGCCATATTGGACATGGTTTTGAGAATTGATTGCATGTCGTCTTCTACCGGAAGAACAAAACAGGCGGAAAGGGATTGACCAATTTTTGCAGAATTTACCATGGTTGGGGTATTGGGAATAAATTTCTGGGCCGCCATTTGCATGTAAAATTCTCTGGCTGATTTTTCGTGGGGTTTTTTATTACTGTAGATGGTGTCGGCGGCGGCTATATAGTAGGCAATTCTCCAAAACATGTCTTTTGGCGATTCTATTGGTTCGCCTTTTTCATTTCTAAATGCATAGCGGGTTTTGGCAATATAAGCTGCATTTTCGGAAAGGTTGGGCTCTGGAAGATCGACAGGTACGCTTGGAATTTTTCTGCCGGTAATTCTGGCTTTTTCGCGAATTGCGTCTCTGGTGTCTACTTTTTTAATGTCGAATATGTGTGTCTTTTTCATTTCGATTTAAATCTTTTCGATAGTTTTGCTAATTCTTTTTCAAAATCTGCCAGGTCTGCAAATTGTCTATAAACTGAAGCAAATCTTATATAGGCAATTTCGTCTATTTTTTTTAACTTTTTAATAACTAAGTCGCCGATTTGTTTACTTGGTACTTCTTGTTTACCAATTTTCCTAAGCTCTGCTTCAATCTCGTCAATTACTTTTTCGACACTCTGAGCAGGAACAGGTCTTTTTTCGACGGATTTGATTATACCGCCTCTTAGCTTAAGCCTGTCAAAAACTTCCCGTTTACCGTCTTTTTTGACAACTAGAAGATCTAGTGTTTCGACTCTTTCGAAAGTTGTAAATCTGCGGCCACATTTTTCGCATTCTCGTCTTCTTCTGGTAGTTTTTCCACCATTACCTTCTCTTTTGTCTACAACCCTTGTTACATCATGCGAACAAAACGGGCAAATCACCTAAAGTACCCCTGTCTCCCAGTTGAAATTATTACCATGGCTGCCCTTTGAAAAAAAAACTTTCACCGAGTCTGACTCGATTTCACGAAGGTGCTAAAAGCACAACATCTTGTGGTCTAACTCCAGATTAGACACTATATATAAGGCTTGTCAAGACCCCAAAAATCAGTTAATCGTGAATCGTTTATAGTAGTTAGTTTAACCCGAATTAAACCCGAAGTCAATGGCGTGTTAGTTTACAAAACCGAGAAGGTCTTTACCGTCTTCCGACATTTTTGTGGGGCTCCAAGGAGGTTCAAAGGTAAGTTCTACCGAAACATCTAAAATTCCTTTAATGCTTTTTAGTTTTTGGGAAATGTCTCTGGTGAAATAAGAATCCAGAGGACAGCCGGGGGTAGTTAGTGTCATTAGAACGTTTACTTTAGAGCCCTCAACATTTACTCCGTATATAAGACCTAAATCTACTATATTTAATCCAAGTTCCGGGTCAAGACACTGGCGAAGCTTATCTATAATCTGCTCTTGAGAAACCATCTGTAGTTTTATTCTAGCAGGATTAAAAAGGGGCGTCAATTTTGCTTATCAATTTTAAAAATAGTACCCGATTTGTCGTCGGAGACAAAAAGGGAACCTTCTTTGTCAAAAATAAGGTCAACTGGCCTGGCTTCTACTTGGCCATCTTTTAAAAATCCCGTTATAAAATCTTCTTCGCCTTGAGGTTTACCGTCCTTCATCTTGATTCTTACAATTTTGTAACCTTTTGGCGTGGTGCTATTCCAGGAACCATGATAGGAAACCAAAAGATCTCCCTGCCAATCTTGGGGAAATTCTTTTGAGTCGACAAATGCCAGGCCGAGAGGGGCTGAGTGCGCGCTTATTTGATACTGTGGTGCCGTAGTTTCTTCGCAAGGATTTTTTTGGAGTTGACGCTTGTCGAAGACGGTATCGTGAATTTTGTCCCCATAGCAAACCGGCCAACCGTAATCTTTGTCTTGTTCAATTAGGTTAACTTCGTCTGGAGGCAGATTATCACCCAAAAAATCTCTTCCCATTTCTGTTGACCATAGCTTTTGAGTTTTTGGATCTATGGCCGTAAAAACTGCATTTCTCAGGCCTTTTGCAAAGACTTTCGGTGCTTCCCCTTGCGCATTTGAAACGATAATTGATGCAAGTTGCTCGCTTTGTTCAAAACAGACATCGCAGCTTGAACCTATGGAAATATACATTTTGCCGTCATTTGCAAATGTTATTGTTCTAGTTGTGTGCCTGGCGCCTTTGGGCAAGTCGAAGAGCTTTTTTTCAAAAGTAGCTTTTTTTTCAGATTCATCCCAATTGTATACGGAAACTCTAGTTTCTTCGGCAATGTAAAGTTTTCCCCCAAAAAAGGCAAAGCCATGTGGATTTTTGAGATTGGAAATTACTGTTTTTTTGTCTGGCAGTGCTGTGATTTTACCTTGGGATGGCTGGCTGACAAGCAAAACCCCACCTGGAGAAAACTCTAGATTCCGAGCGTTTGTTATTTTTTCTGAAAAGATTTTAGCGGAAAAATCGTTTGGAATTTTAAGGCCGGTCTCGCTTTGCGCCTGCTCACTTGTTTTTTGATTAGTTTTTGGGATTATTTGACTTATTGGGGAAACGGACTTCTTTTTAACTAGAAAAAATACAAAAATCAGTGCTATAAAAATCACCAAAACTATTAATATTTTCTTCATTTGACTGTTTGCTTCAAGTTGATTTATTCTAGCATTATGGACCAAATGAAGACAGTTAAATTTTTAACTTATTGGATTGTTAATTCTGTCGGTCTTCTTGCAGCTTCTTTGGTTTTTAGAAATTATATTGTTTTAGGTAATAGTAAAATCGCTACAACGCTTGCTGCGGTTGTATGCGCACTTTTGATTACTGTTTGGGGTTATTTTGTTCCTGTAATTTTAAAAAGGATGGGAATTGCAGTAAAAGACCAAAAGCTTTGGGGGCTTATTTACTTAATTTCTAATGTTATTATCGTTTGGGTTTTGAAGTATCTTGCGCTGTATTTGGGCCTTGGGGTTTCGAGCATATTTTTTACAATTGTTTTAGGCGCTGCATTAACTGGTTTGCAGTGGATTGCAGCTTCTGCGCTGGGAGAAACTAAGCCGGAAAAGTAGTTACTTTTTAAAAAAAGGGTTGATTTTTTCAAAAAGTAGTTGTGCCGCAAGTAAATGAACTTTTTCGTTGGGATGAGTGTCAAATCTGCTTGCAATTAAACTTTCTGGATTTTGGTCTTTTAAATAATCATACAGGTCTATTACTTCTAATTTATTTTCCAAAAAGTGGTTTTCCATTGTGTCGTTTATAAAAGCCGGATAGCTTTCTTTGTCTAAAAGATGAAGTGGTGGAAACATTACGACAACTACTTGTTTATTTTCAGCTTTGAGGACTTTGGTGAATTCTGTAATATCTTTTTTGTGTTTTTCTAAAATAGCTTTGTTTTTGTATTGGTCTATATCTGCGGTACTTAGTGCTTTAATTGTTTTATTGTAGACTGTTGAAAAGCGCCAATATAAAAAATCCAAGAAAAAAGATTTTTCGGAAATGAAGTTTAAATATTTCGCTTGTTCACCGTTTTTCTCGAGAATCGGTGAACCGGTAGAGGCATCTTTTGGCTGAATATCGTTTATGAAGTATTGCCAAACAATAATGTCGAAATTGAAATCTTTTGTGCGGTTGTAAACTTCTATTTCGCCTTCTGTGTCGTAACCAGATTTTCCTAAATTGTAAACTTCAACATTCTTACCCGTTTCTTTAAGTTTTTTCTCCAGAAGATTAGAAAAACGGTCGTTAACATCTTCTATGCCATCTCCTTGGGTAATCGAATCTCCAAGTACACCTATTCTTGTTATCCCTTTTTTCTTATCTAAGTCGAAGTTCTTATCCCTAAAAAAATAACTGTTAAACACAACGTGCCTTTTGTGCCACCTACTGTTAACTTTTAAAAATCCGAGGCCGTCGGGCTGGTCGTAAACATATCTGAAGTAAGCTTCAAAAGCGCTGAAGGTCAAGATAAAAGAAAACACTGTAAATATTAGGGATAAAAGTACTTTCTTTTTTCCATCAGAAGCCTGGGACGCAAAAACTTTAAATGAAAAGTGTGGAAGCGCAATAAACGAGGCCATAAGTATTAAAATGTATAGAGCAAAGTCTTTTAAAAAATATGACAACTGCGCCCAGAGATTAAAAAGCATAAAATTTATTTAGGATTCAAATTATAATATAAGTACTGGGGGTCAAAATCAATCAATCAATTATGCGAACTTTTTG
>CAYGDE010000037.1:0-6154 GCA_964348615.1 uncultured Gammaproteobacteria bacterium
GCTAAGTGTTGTATTTTAATAATGTAACTTTCAAGGCTAATTAGCACTTCTTAAGTCTGCTTGATAGAAGATTAAGTAAGACAATTAGACTAACAGGGCAATAAAAATGCTGATTTTAAACTTATAATTATTATACATAGGATAAGTTTTTAGGTCATTTTTAAAAGACAATTTCGGGATGGAATTTTGTGATATATTGCTAAAAACTTTACCATAGGTGAAATATGTTTAAAAAGTACGCATAATTGCCCACGATTGTATAACTTTGATATATATCGTATATATTTATGTATGGCTGTTTTTAGTCTTTCACGCACACTTTCATGAAGATTGTTAATGGGTTTGGAATTGGTATAATTAATTTGCTTTTATGATGAAAAAGTATATTCCTTCGGAAGTAGAAAAATCGGTCCAGGCTAAGTGGGAAAAGACCTTTAAACCTGTTTCCCTTGCGGATTCAAAACGTAAGTACTATCTACTTGTAGAATTCCCTTATTCTTCGGGAGATTTGCATATTGGCCATTGGTTTGCATTTGGCGTGACCGACATTTTTGCAAGGTATAAAAAGATGCAAGGCTATAATGTATTCTTTCCAGTAGGGTTTGATTCATTTGGATTACCTGCGGAAAACGCTGCTATCAAGCGTAACCTTCACCCGAGAGATTGGACTTTAAAAAACGTTGCCACTATGCGTAAGCAGTTTGGGCTTATGGGTGCTTTGCATGATTGGAATCATGAGGTCGTAACATGCTTACCCCAATACTACAAGTGGAACCAATGGATCTTTTTAAAGATGCTAGAAAAGGGGATTGCTTATAGAGGTCATAAGCTATCAAACTGGTGTCCTACAGATCAAACTGTACTTGCGGATGAGCAAGTTGTTAATGGTAAGTGCGATAGGTGTGGGGCTGATATTGTACAGAAGGAAGTTGGACAATGGTTTTTGAAAATAACCGAGTATGCAGATAAACTGCTTTGGAAAGGGGACGAGAAGATAGATTGGCCCAAGTCGGTTCGAGTTGGCCAAAACGCCTGGATTGGGAAAAGTGAGGGTATGGAGATCAAGTTCAAAGTTGAAAGTTCAAAGTTGAAAGTTGAAAGTGATATTAGGGTCTACACGGTTTTTCCTGAGACTATTTATGGTGTGACGTATATGGTTTTGGCGCCCGAGCATAAACTTGTACCAGAATTGACAACGCAAGATCAGAAAAAAGAAGTTGATGAATATATCAAAAGAGCACAAAAGAAATCACAACTAGAAAGAATTAGCTTGGACAAGGAAAAAACAGGTGTTTTTTCCGGAAGCTTTTGTATTAACCCTGTAAACGGTGCCAAAGTTCCCATATGGATTGCAGATTACGTGATTGCCGGTTACGGCACTGGTGCTGTGATGGGTGTTCCAGGTTCTGACCACCGCGATTTCGAGTTTGCCAAAAAATATAAATTGCCGATTGTTAAGGTTATTGGCTCTTTTGCCGACGACCAGTCGGAGATTAAAACTGCAAAAGATGTGCTGGAGGAAGGATATCTTGTTGCATCAGGCAAATTTTCTGGTCTTAAAACACCAGTTCCTGCCAAGGAAAAATTAAAAGATTTTCTTTCGGAAAATAACTGGGGTGAGAGAAAAACCCAATTTCACCTACATGATTGGTCAATTTCCCGCCAAAGGTATTGGGGGACGCCGATTCCGATTATCAATTGCCCTAAGTGCGCCGCTGTGCCTGTGCCGTATGACCAACTCCCAGTGGAATTGCCGTATGAAGGTGTGGATTATGCTCCTACTGGAAAGCCACCTTTGGCTTCCGCTGAAAAATGGATGAAGGTGGCATGTCCAAATTGTGGCGGGGATGCAACGAGGGAACCGGAGACAATGGATGGTTTTTTTGATAATTCATGGTACTTTTTCCGGTATTTGCGGGACGTTGGGGCAAAAGAAGAAGATTTGCCTTGGGACCCTGAACTTGTTAAGGCGTGGATGCCTGTGGATATTTATTTTGGCGGGGCGGAACATACACTTGGCCACACTCTCTATTCCAGATTTTTTACTAAGTTTTTTTCTGACCTTGGTTTGGTAGATTTTGATGAATACGCCAAAATGCGGGTAAACCATGGAGTAATTTTGGGGCCAGATGGTTCTCGCATGAGTAAATCTCGGGGAAATGTAGTTAACCCGGATGAAGAAGTTAAAAAATATGGCGCTGACGCAATTAGAACTTATTTGGCATTTATTGGCCCTTACGATTTGGTTGCACCTTGGGATCCGGGCGGAATTGGTGGAGTTTATCACTTTTTGGAAAGGGTTTGGAAGCTTTTTGAGGCAGTAGGCTTTGATTTGGGTTCTGTTACCCCTCAGGCTACCGAAAACTTGTCAGACGAAGACCTGCTGATTATGAATCAGTCGATCAAAAAAGTTGGTGAAGATATTGAGGCGATAAAATTTAATACCGCAGTTTCGACGCTGATGAGTTGGCTTAATTACCTGAGCGGGAAAGCTCATAGAGGTAAAGAGTCAGAGGGAGAGAGCGTTTCCTTGATTGAATATCAGACTTTCCTCAAGCTTCTTGCTCCTTTTGCCCCGCATATAACCGAGGAGTTATGGCAGATGATAAGAAGTTCACATAACTCTTCAATTCATGATGAACCATGGCCACAGTACGATGAAGGGAAAATTAAGGCTCAAAAGGTTACTATTGTTGTTCAAATAAATGGCAAAGTTAGAGATAGATTGCTAACTGAAGCTGGAATTTCCCAAGAACAAGTCGAAAATCTAGCACTTGCCATGCCTAGAGTGCAAAATTTCATGGGTAATCAAAAGCCTCGAAAAACAATCTTTGTTGCCGACAGGCTGATTAATTTTGTTGTCTGAGATTGCGTTTCCAGTTAAATAGGCCGAGCTTGTTTTGTAAGCTCGTTTAGCTGTGAGGTAATTTCACCTAGTCGCTGTTCAATCTCAAGAGCACTCGGTGAGGCGGATTCTTCAAACAGACATCTTATTTCCTGCGCAGCTTTTTGGGCAAGATTTATGGCTAAGATGGCTGTTTGCGGATCGTCTGGAAACAGCCTATTTGTATGCATGTTCACTTTTGTTTCGGCTTCTTCTTGGAATTTTGCAATATCGTTTTCCTTTGCCCTTTTTTTATAAAAAAGACCCGTAGGCAATGCTTCTAATTTTTCGACGGTTACCATTTTTGTTAATAAACTTCGGACAAGTGTGCCTATGCCACCTTGAAAACCTACTGTTTGGTTGACACAGAAATACATACGAGATTCTTCGTCTTGCGCTTTTAATTTAACTCCCCACCTGTCAATGAAAAAACTTCCAGTTAACTGATGTAATGCGGATGAGCCCTCTTTTGTCATTGTTAGAATGAATGCTAATTATATCTCAGTTTTACTATAGCGTCACCCCAAACAGTTGACAGTTGGCAGTTCACAGTTGAAAATATTTGTGTGCGAGACGACAAATGGCTTGAATTTGAACTTGATTATCTTCTTAAGACTTACTTTTCAAATGTTGCACTTATCAACCCGATTGAGATTAAGTTCGGAAGAGAAGCTAAGTTTCGGTTTGGATCGATAAGGCTTGTGAGTGATCATAGAGTCAGAGGTAACAAAAGAGTCAAAGGTTTGAGAAGCATAATTAGAGTTGGTGATAAGCCCAAAAAAAGCATTATTATTATTACTTCGATGTTTGCCGCGGAAAATATTCCGGTTGATGTTGTCCGCTATACAATCGCGCACGAACTTTGTCATTATGCCCATGGATTTTCTTCCACAAACAAACGGCTTTTTAAACATCCTCACCATGGCGGAATTGTAAACAAAGAGCTTAAAGTGCGGGGAGCGGCTGAGCTGATTGGGGCTTTTAAGAAGTGGCTGAAGGAGTATAGAGCGAAAATATTGGCAGGAAGAATGAGGATTTAGTAAAGATAGTAAAGGTAGCAAAGATAGAAGAGATAGTAAAACTAGAAAAGATAGACCAATGGAGCTAGAAGATTTTCAAGATTCCACTCGGGACAATAAAGTCCAATTAGGGACAATTGCCGCGTTTTTGGCCGGACTTTTTATATTGGTCTTGGGCGTTGGAATGTTTTTTTTCAAAGGCAATTCTTCTTTGCAGAATGATGTGCAGATTATTTCTTCAAGTTCTAGCCCGCAGTTGAATGTTGAGATTATGGTTGATGTTGTTGGCGCCGTAGTTTCCCCAGGAATATACAAATTACCAAAAGATTCGAGGGTTAATGACGCTGTTGCGGCAGCCGGCGGACTTACCCAAGAAGCTAATAGATCGAAGATAAACTTGGCCGCAAAAGTGGTGGACGGACAGAAGGTGAATATTGGGTCAATAGGTGATTTGGCTACTGGGCAATTAGGTAGCGGAGAAGTAGCTGGAGTTTCGGAAGGCGGACTTGTTAGTGTCAACGATGCATCGCAGGCGCAGTTGGAAACACTGCCGGGAATTGGGCCGGTGACAGCTGGAAAAATCATCGATTTGCGCCCGTACGGAGCTCTAGAAGACTTAAAGATTAAAAAAGCAGTTGGTAGTGCGACTTATGAAAAAATCAAGGATTTGATAACACTCTAGCAGGTAGTTTGTAGTAGGTAGTTATTAGTGGGTAGTTTATGATAGTTTAAAGTGAATCAATCTTCGTATCGTCAACAGAAACTTCTAATTTACTTTGTTACTATTTTTGTTTTAGTAGTTGGATATTTTTTAAGGTGGCAATGGCAAGATAAGCCTTTTGAAGTGCCCAAAAACGGATCAATTAGCTTAGTTGCTACGATAAAGTCTGAACCTAAAATTTCCCACGACAGACAGGTTTTGCAAATTGGTGACGCGAAGGTCTATACAAATCTTTTCCCAAAATATTCTGTTGGTGATAAGTTGAAAATTGAAGGCAAAGTAGACGATTTGGGTCGGATATTTAACCCAAAGGTTGAGAAAATAGGACAGGTATCAAGTATAAAGTATTATCTATCAAGTATAAGGAATAGAATTTCTTCTAACATTCAATCATTATTGCCGAGCCGGGAAGCGACTTTGGTGGTTGGAAGCGTTTTGGGTGTAGATAATATAAGCCAGGAATTCAGGGAACAACTGGTAAATACCGGTACGATCCATGTTGTTGTCGTTTCCGGCCAAAATTTGGCACTTGTTGCCGGGATGTTTTTGGCCATGGCAAGTGTCTTGGGTAGGCGAAAGAGTTTGGTACTAGCTACATTGGCAGTTTTCCTATATGCAATGTTGACTGGTTTTGCGCCACCAGTTGTTCGTGCATCTTTGATGGTTCTTTTAACGACAATGGCGGTTTTTTTGGGGAGGGAAACTTCTGGGGTATGGAGTTTGTTTCTTGCCGCTTTGATTATTTTATTTGTTTGGCCAAGCGCGATTTTTGAAATTTCTTTCCAACTTACGTTCGCAGCGACTTCAGGAATTTTGACTATGGGGCAATTTCTTAGCAAAACATTTGGACGAGTGACAAATTTTATGGGTCCTGTCAACAGTTTCCCTCCCGCCAGTGCTTTCTCGAATCAGAAATCGATTGGTAATCAAGTTAACAATGTCGAGTTGCGCGCTGTCGGGAGCCTTTCCTCTGTTGCCACCCATAAAATTCCCATGATTCTTGGAGGGTTCTTTGTCGATAATGCCGCAATTGCCATTTCTGCATATACATTTACCGCCCCGATTATCTTTTGGCATTTTGGAAGGTTAACTTTGGTTGCGCCACTGGTTAACGTTTTGGTTGCAGAAGCTGTTTTCCCAATTATGGTTTTTGGGTTTTTAACAGCTGCGGCAAGCTTGGTTTTTATGCCCTTGGCCCAGGTTTTTGCCTGGTTTGCCTATGTGCCAGCTTTGTACTTTACAAGTGTAGTAAGTTTATTTGCAGAATATGGATTCTAAGACTAAGTTTCTTCTAACAACCGCTTTCATTTTTGTTGTCCTTGGCTTTTTGTTTATTTTCCAAAGCAAAAATACTGGAAATCTACGGCTTATTTTTTGCGATGTGGGGCAGGGTGACGGGATTTTGATTATTTCACCTTCTGGTAGGCAAGCGGTTGTAGACGGCGGGCCGGGAAACAAAATGGTGGATTGTTTGGGAAAGTATATGCCGTTTTCAGATAGAACTGTGGAATTGATGGTTTCTACACACCC
>CAYGDE010000038.1:0-5972 GCA_964348615.1 uncultured Gammaproteobacteria bacterium
TACATTCAAATTGGCAAAATGGTTAAAAAGATCGACGGGCTGTCTTTTTTTGAATATGTAAACCATATTGAAAAACCAGATCTGGCAACTGCCAAAAAACTAATTTCAGGCTGGCAGTACCTTTGGCATGCCGGATACAAAGTCTGGAAAGCACAAAAGATGTTGTCCCTTTATAAAAAGCACACGCCCAAAGTTTATGAAGATCTGATGAATATCCAGAAGGCTTGGGGAACCGATATTCAAGACGAGAAAGTTCGGGAAATTTATCCAAAAATCGAAAAAATTCAAGTAGATTTCGCGATTTTTGAAAAAGCAAATTCCGCAGAAATGGTAGTTTTGCCAGCCGACCTTGGATGGTCAGACATAGGTGCATGGAATATCCTAAAAGACGAGCTCACAAATGAAGAAAAAGACAATTTAATTTCAGGTCAAGTTTTCGACATCGACTGCGAAAATTGCTTGATCTATTCGACAGTCAAAGACAAAGTATTAGCTGCAATTGGGCTTAAAGGTTTAATTGTCGTAGACACACCAGACGGTCTTTTGGTTTGCACAAAAGACAAAGTGTCCGATGTTAAAGCAGTAATCGAAAAACTTAAAGAAGCCAAGAAAGAAAAATACTTGTAAACTAAATGTTTTACGATTTTGTCAAACGCACTGTGGACATTATTGGAAGTTCGATAGGACTTCTTATTTTTTCTCCCGCAATAATTGGAGTAATTATTGCAACAAGACTTACCTCAAACGGCCCTATCTTTTTCACACCTCTTCGTGTAGGTAAAGACGGTAAACTTTTTAAAATGCTCAAGTTTAGAAGCATGTATATGTATGAAATAAACGGCAAAACTGTTCACGCCGAAAAATATTTAGAATATAATGCAAAACTTAAAAAGGCATACCAAAAAAACAGTTTTAAATTGCAAGATGACCCAAGAATTACTCCCATTGGTCATATTTTGAGAAGACTTTCTTTGGACGAACTTCCGCAGTTGATAAACGTGTTAGTTGGCGATATGTCGTTGGTTGGGCCTCGCGCTTATCAAAAGGATGAATTGGAGCACCAACAAAAAGTTTATCCACACACCAAAAAATTTGTGGGAGTTATACTTAAATCCAGACCCGGAGCTTCGGGTCCCTGGCAAGTGTCTGGTAGGTCTTTTATCAATTTTGACAAACGGGTAGAAATGGATGCAAATTATGTCATAAGACGTTCAATAATTTATGATTTGTTAATACTTTTAAAAACTCCAATTGCCATGATAGGTGGAAGGGGTGCGATTTAAGTAAATGAAACGGCGTTTAAAATCTATCATTTTAATAGTCATTGTAGTACTTGGGCTTTTAACATTGCGGGCAGGTCTTTCAGCCAAAGCAGCAATTTCCGATTCCAAAAAAGCAGCAGCAGCAATTAAAGCTCAGGATTTAAACGCTGCAAAAGCACACTTAAAAGACGCAAAACACGATTTCGAAACAACCCAAAAATCCCTGTATGTTTTTACACCTCTAAGAGTTGTGCCTCTTTTAGGTTGGTATGTTGCAGACGCACAAAGAGTGACAAAAGCAGCAGTTAGCGGGCTGGAAGGAGCACTTACATTTACGGAAGCAATAACTCCATATTCCGACGTTTTGGGCCTAAACGGTCAGGGCGATTTTATGGGAGGCACTGCCCAAGAAAGACTTGCCAAAGCAGTTGAAACTTTAGCAATAGTTACACCTAAAATAGACAGCGTCGGCAAAAATTTATCAGATGCAAGGGAACAAATAGACAAAATAGAATCTTGGAGGTACCCTAATTTTCTTCCTGGAAAGCCCGGCGCCAAAATCGATCTTGCTAAAAACACAACAGATCAATTAGTAGCGTTTATTGTCGATTCTAAACCGCTTCTTTCGGTTCTGCCCGATATCATGGGGACAGATAAAGAAAAAAAGTATTTGATACTTTTCCAAAACGACAAGGAGCTGCGTCCCACCGGAGGATTTATAACGGCATATGCAATCTTCAGAGTTGAAAAAGGAATAATTACGTCAGAAGGCTCCAGCGACATTTATAAGTTGGACAGTACATTGACAAAAAGTATACCGGCCCCTGAGCCTATTTTAAAATATTTACCGAACGTCCCAACCCTTAATTTGCGGGACACAAATCTTTCACCGGATTTTAAAGCCTCGATGGACACTTTCGTAGACCTTTATAACAGTACGCAAGATCCTGCCAAAATAGACGGGATAATTGCCCTTGATACTCAGTTTGTAGTCGATATGGTGAATGTTTTGGGCCCACTTGAAACAACTGAGGGCAAATTTACAACGGACAAAGTAGACGATTGCGATTGCCCACAAATAATTCACGAACTAGAACTTTATGCCGATCAACCCGTTAACTACGAAAAAACCGATAGGAAGGGCATAATAGGGGTTTTGATGCAGTCTATGATGGACAAGGCATTCAACGCACCCAAAACCTCTTGGCCAACACTTTTAGGTACAACCATAGGTTCACTTCGCGAAAAACACTTGCTTTTATACTTTTTCAACCCAAAAACCCAAGAAGCGGTGGAAAAAGTTAACTTTGCAGGTCGCCTTCACCAGTACGATGGCGATTACCTCATGATAAACGAATCAAATTTTGGTGGTGCAAAATCCAATCTTTTCATAAAACAAAAAGTCAGCCATACGATAAAAGAAGGGAAAGACGGTCTACTGGAAGAACATCTAACCCTAGACTATAAATATCCGCGCAAAATGGACAATTGTTCCTTAACCAGGCAAGGCGGTTTGTGTCTGGCAGGAATCTACAGGGATTGGATTAGAATCTATGTCCCCAAGGGGTCAAAGCTTGTTGGCGCCACTTCAATCGATACTCCGTTTACCCAAACCGAAGATTTAGACAAAACAGTAATAGAAGGCTTTTTTACCTTAAAGCCAGAAGGAGCATTAAAAATTGAAATAGACTACACAGTTCCTTATAAAGTTGAAGGAGACTACAAGCTTTTAATTCAGAAGCAACCCGGGACAGAAAACATAATCTACGATATTAACGCCTTCGGCCACAAGCAAAAAGCATTTCCACTTGATACTGACAAAGAATTTATCGTCAAACCCTAAGAACGATTGACAGGGCACGTAAATTAAGATTGGGAACCTGATACAATTATTTTATGTATCTTCGAACCGAAGGAATTATTCTCAAGCGTAGAAATTTCGGTGAGGCAGATAGAATTGTTACAATATTCACCCGTGATTTTGGCAAAATAACCGTTCTGGCAAAAGGTGTCCGTAGGCCGCGTTCTAAAAAGGCCGGCCATTTAGAGCTTGGAAGTTGGTGCAAAGTTTTTGTGGCTAAAGGCAAAAGCCTAGACCTTTTAACAGAAGTCCAAACAAGGTACGCTTTTGGCATAGATAATTTTTCAGAAGAAAAAACAAACAAAATCTATCATATTTTGGAAATTGTTGAAAACATTTTTCCAGAACACCAAAAAAATCTTATTGCCTACAACCTACTCGTTAAATTTCTCAAAAGAATCGAACAAAATGACGACTTTAATCTGCTTTCTACAGTTTTTAAAATAAAGTTAATGTCCAATCTGGGTTATTTCACTAGTCATACTCTAAAAGAATCTAACACAAAAAATATTTTAAGAAGTTTAGAAAACGAAGACCTTGAGGTAATAAAAGACACTATTAGCCTGTCCGAAAGATCATATTTGAAACTTTTAACATTTCTTGATAGCATGATAGAAAGAACCATTCAGCAGAAATTAAAAACATCGAGGTTTCTGTAAAACATGCCCAAAAAAACCAAATCTCCCAAAATTTCCGATACAAAAATAAACCTTTCTCCCGAAAACAAGAAAAAATACACAATGGCTGCAATTTGCTTTGTAGCAATTGCTGTCGCAATTTTTTTCCTATTTATCTTTCAAAGAACTCCAAGCGGACCCAAAAAGAGTCAGGTTGATGGCGAACTTAAAGACTTCAGCGAAATTACCCTCAAGGACAGACCATACGTTACTCTCACTCCAACATCAGACGGCGCGGAAATAATAGTTTCTTTAGAGAATATTTCATATTTCGACAGCATCGAATATGAAATAACCTACAACGCAGATAATCCGCAATCACCGGGCGATAAGATTCAAAGGGGTGCAACCGGAACCGATGTTAATACTAAGGACCAAAAGTATAAAAAAGATATTCTTCTTGGAACTGCTTCCAAAGGCGTCAAAAGCCCAGATCGGGGTATAACAGACGGTAAACTGACCTTGCATCTTGGAAAAGGGGATTCTCAGTATCTGTCGGAGACACAGTGGGACCTTTTTGAAATCGGCAAACAGGCAACAACCATTAAAGATCAAACTGGTAACCTAAATTTGGATATTCCGGCAACTCTTGGAAAAACCTATTGGGTCATTCTTGCAGATACAATTGGAGTGCCACCGACTTTTGACAAAGATCTAGAAACTGTAATTACTCCTGTATATGGTGCATTTTCAATAGCACCAAAGTTTTCCAAATCAATAAATCTCGACCTTAAATTAACAAAAGATTCAAAAAGCCCTAGCCTAAATCTTTACAGCCCACAAGAAGGAAAATGGGAGACCAAAGAGCCAAAGTATGACCAAAGCACAAAAACCATTTCCACAAGCCTAGACAATTTTGCCACCTTTGTAGTTACTTCCTCCGAATAAAAAGCTATAATATTCTCCAAACACCATGGTTACTCTCGACAAAATCGTTTCTTTAGCAAAACGTAGAGGTTTTATTTATCCAGGGTCTGAAATTTATGGCGGACTAGCAGGAACGTGGGATTATGGCCCTTTAGGCGTCGAGCTTAAAAATAACATTAAGCGCGAGTATTGGAAATCTATGGTTTATGCGCGCCAAGACGTTGTGGGGCTGGACGCTGCCATTTTAATGAATCCCAAAGTTTGGGAAGCCTCCGGCCATGTTGCTGCATTTGCCGACCCGTTGGTAGAGTGCAAAGTGTGCCACCAAAGGTTTCGCGCCGACCACGAAGAAATTTTAAAGGAACATGAAAAATCACATCAAGTCAAAAATCCGCCTGCCGGCGGAATCTGGACCGAACCTCGCCAGTTCAATCTGCTTGTAGAAGCCAAACTTGGTGTTGTAGAAGACGCAAAACAAAAAGTCTATCTGCGCGGTGAAATAACCCAGGGCGTTCACGTTAATTTCAAAAATGTACTAGATTCAACCAGACAAAAAATACCCTTCGGTATTGCCCAAATCGGCAAAGCCTTTAGAAACGAAATAACACCCGGCAATTTTACTTTCCGTTCCAGAGAATTCGAACAAATGGAACTCCAGTATTATGTTAAGCCCGAAGAATCCGAAAAAATGTACGAATATTGGAAAAACCAAAGAATGGAATGGTACTTATCTTTGGGTATGGATAAAACAAAGCTTAGATTTCGCAGGCACGAAGAAGACGAGCGCGCCCACTACGCCAAAGATGCTTGGGACATCGAATACGATTCGCCTTTTGGTTGGAAAGAATTTGAAGGCATCCACAATAGGGGAAATTGGGATATATCCCAGCACCAAAAACATTCGGGGCAAGACATGACATATTTCGATGCCGAAACAAACGAGCATTATTTGCCATATATTATTGAAACGTCTGGCGGGGTAGACCGCGCCACACTGTTTTTTCTGATAAATGCCTACCACGAAGACGAAAAACGGGTCTTTCTTAAGCTGGACCAAAAGCTTGCACCCTACAAAGCAGCAGTTTTCCCGCTTCTTGCAAATAAGCCAGAATTGGTGGCAAAAGCCAAAGAAGTCTACCAACTACTTACTACCAACTCCCAACTTCTCCCAGTTGCTTGGGACGATAGGGGAAACATTGGTAAACGTTACTTTGCCCAAGACGAAATAGGCACGCCTTATTGCATAACAATCGATTTTGACACGCTGGAAGACGGCACTGTTACTGTGCGTGACCGCGATACGGC
>CAYGDE010000039.1:0-5831 GCA_964348615.1 uncultured Gammaproteobacteria bacterium
GAATATTTGCAATGAATTTTGGAAGTGGAACGTGGATTTTCGCGGGCAATTTTAATTTCATTTTCTTATTTGAATTCTAATTGATTATTTAAAAAAGATCGAGGTGGAAAATTACCATGTTTTCATCTCGAAAGACTTCTTTTAGGCGGGGATCTGCAAAAGCTTTTGTTAAAAATGGTTTGTTTTGCAGATCCCAAACGATGTAATTTGCACCAAAATGCCTATTAATTGTTTGGGCAACATTTTCTACCTCACCTTGCTTCAAAAGCAGCCAAATGGCAAGCTTTTCTGGGCTAGTTCTATAAAGGAAACTTAAGTCAAGACCAATCGTGTAGGTATTGTGGGTATTTTCAAAAAATAATGGGCCAAAATCGGCATAGTCATGAAATACTAATGAACCTTTCGGCGTGTGGCTTTTTAGAAATAGTGCTGCGTTTTCCACCCTATTTGCTGGCGGGAAAAATGAAGTTAGGGTTTTAACTTCTGCAACAGTATATATACATAGGAATATCGTTATTGTCGCGGCGGAAATAGTGAAATACCGGCGATTTCTAATATTTGCGACAAATGGTGCTGTCGCGACTGCACAAAAAATGGTCGCAAATACCGGAAAGTATTCAACGAAACGTTGATACCTTAAAAACATAACACCGGTTAGCGCACACATGCCTAACAAAAATATATTTTCTACGGTGAAACGCCTTGATTTAAAAACGGCTGCTATACCTGCAAACGTTAATAAAAAACCCAAACCTCCATGTCTTAGGATTAAAACCGGCGGATAGGGTTCCCACTCCGCAATACCTATCGGTATGTTTTGATGCAAAAACTTGTCGCTTAAATTATAAAAAAGAAAAGTCAGGTCTTTGGGGAAATATGGATTAACAACCAGTCCTAACAAAATACCAACTGTAATATATATTGGCACCTTCAGCTGCCAGCGGTGTTTCGCGATTTTAAAAGCTGCTACATAAATTCCTGCAATAACTATCAATATTGGATAACCCGAATAGAGCCATACATAAGTCAAAGATGTTAAAATAAGCCACTTATAGCGCTGTTTTAGAATGAGGGAAATGGAGACAAGTATCCAGGCGAGCGACAGTGATGGCTCACGAAGCATGCTCATTCTGTAAACTAAACCTGCGGATGAACCAAAAATTAAAATAGTCCAGAGTGGCCAAAACGGGACTTTTTGCGAGCGTATTAAAAAACCTGCCGACAAAAGGGCAAGGCTTGCAAAAACTACCGCAGCGATTTTGCCTCCTAGTATTAGATTGCCTTGCGCAAAAGGAATTAGCAGTACATGGAATAGCCAGTGCAGATCAAAAAAATTCTGCTCAGACAACACTGTTTGCGGCAGCCACACAAAATTGGGTGTTAAGTCTTGACTGGAACGCATAATTTGTGCCATTTTAATGTGATAATAACTATCAAAATCTACAAGTTTATTTGGGGCGCCGAGCTGTACTATGCTAAATAGGGTGATGACAATAAAACTTAGGATGGATACGATTATCATTTGCTAGTTTTTAACAATATATGGGTTTTTGGAAACTAATTAAAGAGACAAAAATACAAGTTGCACTGATTGTGCTTTTGACGTTAATTGTTTTTGCCAATTCCCTTTTTAATAACTTTGTCTGGGACGACCATTTGTTTTTGGAAACATGGCCAGATATTCAAACATTCAACATAAAGGGTATTTTTGGCGGATCCGCACCGCAAGAGCAGGGGAATGTGTATAGGCCTGTAAGGGGCGTATTATGGGCGCTTTCCTTTAGATTATTTGGTACTAATCCGTTTTGGTATCACTTACAAGCCCTTTTGATACATTTGGGGGCAACGGTTCTGGTGTATTTGATAACAACGCAATTAGTAGGTAGTAGGTTGTGGGTAGCGGGTAGTAGTAAAGAAAAGTCTACAAACTATCAACTACAAGCGAAGCGGAGCGAGCGAACTACCAACTATTTGCCTTTTATCGTAGCTTTGATCTTTGGTCTGCATCCTATCCATACAGAAACTATTAATTATGTTTCGACAAGCATGGAAACATGGGGTTCCCTAATGATGTTTGCATCTTTCGCGTTTTACCTTTATATGCGAATACAAGCAATCGAAAAACATTTAGACACTAATACTGTCTTACTCTTGAGGGTGGGGTCGGTTGTGTTGGCCACGTTGGCGTTTTTTACGTATGAGATGACTTTAACTTTGCCTTTAATTTTGGTCTTGGCTGAGATTTATGCGAATAAAGTACGAATTACTAAACGAATGTATGCGAATGTTTCGCCTTATTTTGCGGCTGCAGGTATTTTTATATTTATTAGGGTAGCTATGATGGGTATTTTTTCGCGCACGGATTATTTGGGCTATAGCTTTTATCATACGATGCTTGTGATGGTTAAAGTTATAGTGCGATATATTATGTTACTTTTTGTGCCATACAACCAAACGGCAATTCACAACTTGGTTGGGGATTTTCCTTCTTCAATGATCCCTTACGACAAACTAGATCCAATACTTTCGCAAACGATTTTTGATTTGCCGGTTTTGGCAGCGATTTTGGTTATTGGGTTATTGGGTGTTTGGGCATTTAGGTATCGAGAACAATTTCCGCTGGCATCTTTCGGGGTTTTGTGGTTTTTTATCACCCTTTTGCCGGTTTCTTATATTATTCCCCATGGCGGGGCGATGGCGGAAAAGTATTTGTATATACCTTCGTTTGGGTTAATCTTGGCAGCAATCTTCTTACTATTCGAATTTTATGCGAATGTAAAACGAATAAATCCGAATAATAAAATAGTCGGCCAGGTGTTGATTTATCTTGGGGTTGCTCTGATGGTGTTTTACGGTGTATCGACTGTTGTTAGAAACAGGGTTTGGAAAAACGACATTACTTTGTTTTCTGATGTTGTTGCCAAATCGCCAAATAACCTGCTTGCAAATTATACTTTGGGGATTTGGTTGGGAAAGATTGGGGATTTGGAGAGTGCAAAGCAGTATTATTTGCACTCAATCGACCTTGCATATGAATTTTGGGAAGCAAGGTTTAATCTGGCAAATGTTTTTGTGCGTTTGGGTGATTTTGAAAAGGCAGCTGAGCAATACAAGTTAATAACTGAGATTAATCCTAACAACCGGGCTGCTTCTAATATTCTTTCAAATTTGGATTTGATAAAAGAAAGTTCACCTTCGGCACAAGGTGAGCAGCTGTTTGCCAGCTATAAAGCTTATGATGGGGTGAGCTTTATGTTTCCGGCAGCGTGGACTGTGGCCGATGCTTACAGCGTTGTTGGCGAGGCTAATAAGGCTTCTGAGCCACCAGAAAGGGAAGGCACTGTGCTTACAGATGCCCAAGGAGTTTTTAAAGTTAGAATTAAGGCTGAAACCCTGACTGGTCTTTCTAACAAAGACGAGAAAATTCGGGATGAGGCGATTAAGAAATATTTAAATAGCGAGCCTGAAACCGGGACAATTGTGCAGGAGGGGCTTGCCCAGGTGCCTAATTTTAAATTAGCCTGGGTAAAAGTTTGGGAAAGGGATGATGTGGGTGCCGATGGTTCAAAAGGTGTGCTTAAACTAATGCAGTTTTTTCTGTTTGGAGAAAATAAGGCGGTTAAAGTGCTTGTGTACCCCACAGATTCACACCAGATGGGTCTTTTTGATGCTGTTTTGGGCAGTATTAAATTGGATGAAAAGTAGGCTAACAAGCAAGATTAGGCTTGTGCCGATTGTTATTGTCGCGCCAATTTTGAAGCTTTTAGGGGCGTAGAGAAAAGTAATTTGGTGTTTCCCTTGTTCCAAAACAACTGCTCTTTGGTTGATATTGGCTGCTAAAATTTCCACTTCCTTACCGTCTACGTATGCTTTCCAGCCGGGGTAGTATGAATCTGCAAGCACTAATATGCCTCCACCGTTTGTTTGAGCATCAATTTCGACTTTTTGGTTGGAGTAGCTTTTAATTTCAGCGCTTCCGCTTTTGGTGTTGAAGCCCCTTTTTTCTATTGGTTTTTCCAAAAGTACGGTTTTTGTCAGATTTAATTTCTCCAACAGACTTATTTTAAATTGTCCGTTTTCAAAATCTATAAGCTCCCAAGATGTTGCAATAAACACTCTTGGTAAGACTGAGGTGTTTTGGTATATATAATATGAAGGATCAGTATTGCTTTTAAAAACCAACTCAAGATTTTCACCTTTTATTTCATACGGGAATAGAAAATATTTGACATTTGTTACGTCTAATATTTTTTTTGCAACTTCTGCGGGGTATTTGTTGATAATGTCGCCTAGAAATTGTTGCCTTTGCGTTTGGATAATGCCATAATTTGCAACATGGTCAATTGCAAAAAGACTGTTGTAATTGGGTGTGAGTGCTTCTAGATAGGTTAAATAATTATCGCTGTTTTCCTTCCAGCCTTTTTTTAAAAAATGCTCGTTCCAGATTTTTTCATTACCTACTGCCCAGATGCGGAAAATTGAGTTATCCGCTTTTACAAAATTAGCAGTTTGTGGTGGGGTAAGCCATTTGTCGGTTTCACCCCTGAGATGATAATTTATTGCAAAATAAAATAGGTCGCATAGTGTGAAGGTGAGAATAGCCAGGATGAGAAGCTGCTTTTTTGTGCCATCAATTTTTCTTTCGAGTCTGTTAAAACCGAAAGCTGCAAGAATGCTTATGGCAAAAGCTGCAAAAACAATTGCGCGTGCAGGCACCCTAAAAAGGGAAAAAGGAGGGAAATTATAAAGTAAAAAAGTCGGAGTATACTTGCCTAACATGAGAAGAGTGGAGATTATAAGAATGACTACGAAGATAATGGTGTATTTGTTTTTTTTGCTTAAAGTAATTAGGGCAAAACATGCAAGCAAAAGTGGAATTATTCCCACATAGCCTGTGTTTTCCCAAAAAATGCCCCAATTTTCGGAAAATTTAGGGTAAGTGCCTACTCTTGGATCTCCAAGTAAATAGGGGTTTAAAAACGTGATTAGGTGCTTTGGAGGGTAAGGGTATTTCTTAATTTCTTCTTGAGAGAGGCCGTTTTGTCTGGTGGAGATTTGAGTGAGTTCCCAGTTCGGCAATAGCTGGATTGCGCCGATTAAAAAGCCGGCAGCAATTGCAAGTATTAAAAAGACTGCTATTTTAAGCCGGTGTTTTTCTTCTTTTAAGCGTATCAGCGAGTATATGGCAAGCGCGATTGTGCTGTAGAGAACTATTTGATAAAAGCCGGCAAGGATTTGTAGGCCAAGGGTGAAGATAAAAAGTATTAAGACGTAAGCCTTTTTGCGCTGAATGTAGGTCTCTAGCAAATAAAGTTCGAGTGGGAAAAAAGATAATGTTTGGACAAGCGGGAAGTGGACTATTTGGGTAATCATTACACTCGAAAAGGTGAAACTAACAGAAGCTAAAAAAGAGGAATATTTAGATAGTTTGACTGATTGGCAATAGAGATAGGTGAATATTGCACAAATTAAAAAGGAAAAAGCCAGAAGAAGATTAAATGCTAAAGGGGCTGGCAGCAGATAGAACGCCAGAATGTTTATTGGATTAAAATAACCGGTGATTGTTCCAACTTGAGGAAATCCGGTTGCGACTTGAGGATTCCAGAGAGGGAGTTGGTGGTTTTTGAGTGATTCTGAAAGAAAATAATACGATGGATATCCTGACATTAAAATGTCGCTTAAGCCAAAGTCTGGGGTGACAAAGAATTCCTTACCTGTAAGTGTTTTGCCAAATAACAAACATACTAAGATTGTGAGAATTATAAAAGGGACAATTTTTGCCATTTGAAGCAATCATAGTCGAAATTCACCCTATGTTACAATCATTTTGA
>CAYGDE010000040.1:0-5491 GCA_964348615.1 uncultured Gammaproteobacteria bacterium
TGTGCTACAATTTATACATATAAGAGGCAGCCAAAAGCTCCTCTTTTTAAGTTGGTGGATATAAACGAAGACAAAGACCGTCCTTATGACCACTGTGGCCTCGCAGGCTCTTACGCCGCTCCAGGCGTTAATGTTTCCAATGTAGTCGTAGAAATGGGCAAAGCTGTCCAACATCGTGGCCAAAACGGTGCAGGGCTTGCAGTTAAAGCGCGGGGCAAAATGATGAAAGTTTACAAACAAGCCCGGGCATTTAACGAAGTATTTAGTTCTCTGGAAACTATTGAAGAAAATTCCCTACAAGGTGAAATTGCAGTTGCTCACTTAAGATATCCAACAGCTGGTAAACAGCGAAGGAACTGTGATTGTGGGCCCTTCTATGCAGCAAAAGATGGTTGGGGATTATCTCTGGCGCACAATGGCAGTCTTGTTGATATAGAAAATCTTTACAAAAAGCTAAAAACATTTGGTATCGATTTTGAATCGGATTCCGATTCGGAAATTCTAGCTTGGCTAATAGTAACAGCACCTGGCGCAACGTGGAAGCAAAAGATAGGCAACGCACTTGAAGATGTAAAAGGTGCTTTTTCGCTGGTTATGGTAACCGATGACGACAAACTTATGGCTCTGCGCGACCCATGGGGCGTAAGGCCTCTTGTTTGGAGTCAAGACAATGGACACGTTTTTGTAGCCTCAGAAACTTGCGCTCTGGACAGAATTAGTATTCGTCATAGCGAAAAGTTAAAAGCAGGTCAACTTTTGATAGCAGACGAAAATGGCCTAGAACTTACACAGTTTAAAAAACCCGAAAAACAAAGCTTTTGTGTTTTTGAAAAGCTATATTTTTCTCACGAAACTTCCACCTGGGATGGTCCGGTGGGTGAAAACAGAGAAAGTTTAGGCAGCATCCTTGCCCAAGAAGAAATCGAAAGAATAAAAAGCAACAAAGCAGAACAAGAAATGATGCAAAAAGTCGATTATGTTGTTGCGGTACCAGATACAGCAAGACCCGGAGCATACGCCTTTTACGAGAGTCTTCGTGGGGCTCCAGGAGTTAATCCAAACTTAAGATACAAGCGCGGGCTTGTTAAAGAAAGATACGACTATGCCAAAAGGACATTTATCGAAGACGATCCTTATTTGAGAAACAAACATATAGAAAAGAAATTCTTTATCTCCCCATCCATTATCGGCAAATCTATTTATTTAGTGGACGATACGGCAGTAAGGCTTAATACTTTCAAAATTTTGGTTGAGCATTTGTTGAACATTGGGGTAAAAGAAATTCATTGCAGGTTTTTGGCGCCAAAGTTTTTAAACCCTTGTTTTTTGGGCGTAAATATTGGTTCCAGAACCGAACTGGGTGCAGTAAGAGAAGTAGACGGTAAGTTCAAGGAAAAAACAGAAGAAGAGATTCGCAGTCAGCTAAAAGTCTCTTCAGTTCACTATTTAACAATTGGAGGAATGGCAAAGTCGTTGGGGCTAACTACGGCGGAACTACGAAATTCTCACTGTACAGGCTGCCTAGACTACAACAATCCATTCGATATGCACCCTTATGACGCAGAGTACGAACAAACAACATACATTCAGGCGCAAAAAAACAATTTAACAATTTAGAAAATAGAACAATTTTATTAATATGACAGATTTCCAAAAACAAATAGTAGCAATCGTTGGGGTTTTGGTTGGACTTCTTATACTAATTGCATTGTTTATCTTCCAGATCACTCTATAGATTCCTATTATTTTCCCTCTTGACACATGTTTCACAATGGTGAAAAATGGATATAGATGGTGATTATTGGTGAATCATCATCTACTAACTCCATAGTCTACAAATTAGCTGCCGGGGTTAAAAGTGTAAGGGGATTTTAGTGTTTCTGGGCAGCTATAAAACTTCTTTTGATCGAAAAACTCGTAGAGTTGCTTTACCCAAAAAAATACGTGAAGAAATTTTTACAAGTGAAATCATACTTTCATACGGTTTCGACCACTGCGTCTTTGGCTTTGACACAAAGTCTTGGAAAAAAGAATCCGAAAAGCAGCTTGATGCTCCTATTACCGACAGAAGCGCACGTAATATTCGCAGGTTCTTTTTTTCCTCTGCAATCCTTGTCCGTTTCGATAATCAAGGCCGGTTTGTTATACCTAGCGATTTACAAATTTGGGCACATATCTCACACCCAATAATAGTGGGGGCGGGAGATCATTTCGAAATTTGGGAAGAAAAGCTTTGGGAAGAGCAAAGGAGGAGGATCGAAGAAAAATTGTGATATTTCACAAAAGTGTACTTTTACATAAGACATTAGATTTTTTAAATCCAAAAAGCGGCGACTTATTTATCGACGCAACAGCCGGGGGAGGCGGACATACGTTTGAACTCTTAAGACGAGGTGCAAGGGTTCTGGCAATAGACCGTGACCAGGAAGCAATTGAACAGATACGAAGTAAACGGGAAATTGACGGCCATTTAACTTTGGTCAAAGGAAATTTTGCAAACATAGGGCAAATTGCAAGAGCAAATGGATTTGAAAAAGTAAACGGAATTCTTTTTGATCTTGGAGTTTCAAGTTATCAACTCGATACTCCAGAAAGAGGCTTTAGCTTTCAAAAAGAAGGTCCACTTGATATGAGGATGGACCCTGACTTAAATTTAACGGCTGGCGAAATTGTAAACCGTTTTGAAAGAAGGAGGTTATATGAAATCTTTAAAACGTTTGGTCAGGAAAAGTTTAGTCGGGCAATTAGCAAAGCTATTTGCAGCGCCCGTCAAATAAAACCAATTGAAACAACTGCAGAACTTGCACAAATTATTAAATATGCAGTTCCCAGAGGTGTAGGGAAGAACAAAAGAAAGGTCCATCCGGCAACCAAAGCCTTTCAGGCTTTACGAATAGTTGTAAATAGCGAACTTTTAAACCTAGAAGAGGCCTTAGTGCAGACGCAAGAATTATTAAAAATAGACGGCCGATTGGTAATTATTAGTTTTCATTCGCTTGAAGATGAAATAGTCAAACGATTCTTCAAACAAAATAAGAACTTTAATATTTTAACCAAAAAACCAATCGGCCCAGAAGAAATTGAAATTAACCAAAATCCGCGTGCCCGAAGTGCAAAACTTCGAGCCGCAGTAAGAATATAAGATAGTCATATGCTGCCCAGTGACTTTAGACATACACGTATAAATAGTGAGAAGGCAACGGCCAAAACGTCCGAATTCTTCCAACTTGGAAAAATTCAAGTTAAAATATTAGTTGCTTCCTGCTTCATGTTTTTTTCGCTAGTGTTTGCCCAATTAGTTTTTGCCAATAATTTAGCAACAGATGGCGAAAGACTTTCCCAAATATATAAAGAAATAGATTCCCTTCAGGCAGAAAATACTCAACTAAAAACCGAAATTGCCCAAAATTCTGCTTTTTCTAATCTCGAAAAAGAGGCGAAATCTCAAGGCTTCCAAAAGCCCTCCAAGGTAATTAATCCTTAAAACAGGGGACATTTGATAAACTTAAGGGAAAGAAACCCATAATGGATCGACTTAAAGTTTTTCAAATCATAATTTTCGCAGTGGGTATAATTGTTTTAATGCGCCTTTTTTACTGGCAGTTTATTTCCCAAATCGCTTCCGTATCCTCAGGCCCAATATCTCAAGATGAAATACCTGCTTCCCGCGGTGAAATAATAACAAGTGATGGTTTTGCTCTAGTTACAAACCAGCAAGCATTTTTGCTTTATGCCAAGCCTCAAGAAATAAAAGGTGAAAAAGAAGTTTCAAAATTAATAGCGCCATATTTGATTTCGGAAAAATACGCAACCTTCGAAGCTAACCTTTCAGACGATGAAAAAAAGGAGAAAGAGGAAGAAATTAAAAAAAAAGAGGAAGAAATTAAAAATAGACTTCAAAACAAGCAACTTGGCTGGGTACAGCTAGCAAGGAAAATGACCCTTGTACTAAAGGATGCGATAAAAGAGAAAAGTATACCAGGTTTAGGGTTTGAGCAAGATTCAAAGCGTTTTTACCCAGAAGCCTCCATGGCAGCACAGCTTTTAGGCTTTGTAGGATCAGATAAATTTGGTCAAGATACTGGCTATTTTGGTCTAGAGGGGTATTACGACCGCACTCTTAGGGGAAAACCCGGTAGGCTTGGTCAGGAAAACGATCCTTTTGGTATACCTATCCTTGTTGGTAATTACAAAAGGGTAGACCCAGAACCTGGCTCGTCGCTTCATCTTTCTATAGATAGGGTGATTCAATACATTGTTGAGGAAAGATTAAAGGCAGATGTTGAAAAATATGGGGCTAAAAGTGGTACAGTGATTGTGCAAAACCCCAAATCTGGCAGAATTTTAGCACTGGCAACTTACCCTAATTACAACCCCGCGCTAAGAGAAGAATTCAACCAAGATCTTTATAAAAATCCTGCAGCTGCAGACGTTTACGAACCAGGGTCAACTTTTAAGTTGGTGACAATGTCGGCTGGTATAGAACTGGGTCTTGTCTCTCCGCAAACAAAATGTGATGTTTGCAGCGGTCCAAGGCAAATAAGTGGGTATGAAATTTCTACTTGGGACAAAAAATATTACCCTAACTCCACAATGTCAGAAGTAATTCAGCATTCCGACAACATTGGCATGACATTTGTATCTCAAAAGCTTGGAATAGATAAATTTTATGATTTTATTTTAAAGTTTGGTTTTTCCAAGCCTACAGGAATTGATCTTCAAGAAGAATCTGCAGGCACAATCAGAAACAAGAAGGATTGGAAGGAAATAGACCTAGCAACTGCCTCGTTTGGACAAGGAATTGCGGTTACGCCGATCCAAATGGTGCAAGCTGTGGGAGCAATTGCCAACAGAGGCCTTTTGATCTCGCCAAAGATTGTAGACAAGACAGTTAGCAGTAAGGGTCAGGAGCAGGTAATTAAGCCGGATAGAACCGAGCAAGTAATTTCGCCCAAAACTGCCGCTCAAATAACAGAAATGATGGTAAATGCTGTCAAGAACGGGGAAGCTCAGTATTTTGCTCCCAAGGGTTATGATATAGCCGGCAAGACTGGAACTGCCCAAATACCAGTTGCAGGCCACTACGATCCGACCAAAACAATTGCAAGCTTCATAGGGTTTGCACCGGCAAATGACCCAGAATTTGTAATGCTTGTACGTTTCACAGAGCCTACATCATCACCCTACGGAGCAGAAACGGCCGCACCCACTTTTTTTGCAATTGCTCAAAGGATATTTAATTACCGCGGCATACCTCCAAACAATTAAAAAACCCAAGTCCTATAGACAATCTTAAAAGGCACACCTATTTTCACGCGTGAAAACAAAAATCCTATCTGCATATAATCCCTATCATAAAGCTAAGAGCTCTGGTTGCTTTCTTGTTTTTAAAACAAAAAGCTAACGTTTTCGTTCAAAAAACAAAAAAGTATAAAACCACAATCACAACCAGTGAAAATCTTCAAAAAGCTCAGCAAGTCATATTACCAGC
>CAYGDE010000041.1:0-5468 GCA_964348615.1 uncultured Gammaproteobacteria bacterium
GGATTTGCAGGTGCTTGCGGTATAGGAACAGGCCTAACATCGACAGGCACTTGAGCAGGCGGAGGTGTTGTCGGCGGAGGCGTTATATTTGATGCGGTTGGTGGGGGCACATTAAATGCGGCTGGCGCTGGTGCAGGAATTTCTAGTGCAGGTTCGACAATGGGGGTAGTGTAGGATTCGGTATCCAAAAGAACCCTTTGCGTTCCGGTAGGAGCCGGGTTGTAAATGTCGTAGAAAAGTTCAATTAATTCTTGAGTTGTAAGCTGCTTTGTAATGAGTCCAAGACGAGAAGTCTGTTTTATTACATGATCGCGTTTGGGCATAAGTGCATTTTTAGCATCCACAAGAGTATTCGTTTTGTCCTTTTGATTTTGTTTTTTGCCTCTAAGGCCTGCAAAGCCAGCTTCTAAAGGAGAGTAGTTGACAATTAAGTAGAATTTTTTATCCAAAACGGTTTTTTGCTGCACAGTTGACTGTATAAAGTCTTTGTATTTTTGGATTTGTCTTTTGAGATCTGGATTTTGCTGCGAGTTTTCTGCTTCTTCCAGTCTTTGGAAATAAGACGTAATATCGGCCTTTTTTGATCTTACCAGGACTTCAATTGGAAATGACAGTGAATTTAGGAATGCGCCATAGGCATAGATGGTGGCGTCTTGTTCTGCTTCTGATAGTAGGTCGAAATTGACAGCCGTTGTGGACATAACCAAGGCGACCCAACCCGTTTTTAGAATAACCAAGTCGTCGGTTATGTTTTCGATATCCAAGTGATCTTGGGTAGAAGCTTTTTCTTTCTTTGCCATATTATGCCACCCCTTCTGCTGCTTTAATTTCCAGAGGCTCTAGGATTTTGCCCTCTAATTTTATTGATTGTGGGACAAAAGAATGTCCTTGGGCTTCTGTTTCAATGGTGTAGGTATTTTCGGAAAGAGGGGTTACTGAAAGGAATTGCCCTAATTTATTGGTTTTAAGAGCCCTTATTGGGATGTTATTTGGATCTTTGACAATTACTATTGCACCCGCCATTGGTACTTTTTGGGAATCGGTGACTATGCCTGAGAGGACATTTGGGGTGGTTGTGATTGGCATCATGTTTGCGAGTGCGGCAGTAAGCTGCGGCACCTTTTGGGAAGGCTCACCTTTTGTCGATACTTGGGAGTCTTGTACTTCTTTTTCTTGGGGTTTAAATTCTACATTGGCCAAATTATTGGTTGAAGTTTGGGCCCTGGGGATGTAATTTTGCCGATTTGGTGTGTGTGCTTTTAGGCTTTGCGGGTTTTGAGTGGGAATAGGCGCTATTTTTGGCAAAATAGTTTCTTGGGGAAAGAGGCTGTCGGTGTTTGTGTCTTTCGTGTAGCGTTTTTTTAACTCTTCGGAAATTTCAAAGCGTCTTTCTCCACGAATTGGCAGTTTGGAAATATCGAATCCTTCTGGCGGAGCAAAGTGAAGTTTCCTGGTTCTGGTTTTGCCTATGCCGTGGATAAGACGCAGTCTTTTGCCAGGAGTTTGAATCGGGATAATATTTTCTTGCGCTTCTGTTGCCAGCTGCGCTTTAATAATTGGCGCCAGTTCAATTGCTTCTTCCTCCTGGGCGGTGTTTTTTAGTTTTTTTTCCAGGCCAGGCAGTGCGTAGGGTTTGGCGTGTGTTGACAATATTGGGGTTGCGGTTTGGTGAAAGGATTTTGTTTGCGGTAGGGAGGCACGCATTTCCTGCTCATACTGTTCTTCTTGGGCAGGGGCTTGGGGCAATGTTTTTGGAACAAAGGCGTTTTGAGTGGGCCAAATTATCGGAGGCTGTAATTTTCCTCCTAGGGTATTGGCTTCTTGTTGTATTGTGTCAAAACTTAACCTTTGAACTGCGATTTGTTCTTTTACGTCCAGCGGGTTCACATTGCCGCGGGGAAGTGTGCGAAGGTAATTTTTTAATCTTTCCCTGCCTTGGGCGGTTATGGGTTCTGGAGCCTGCTGCTCTTTATTAGATTGAGTGATAACTACGTTTAAATATGCGGGGATTTTCGATTCTTTAACCCAGATACGTTGTGTTGGTGAAAGGACCGCTTTAATAAAAGATACAATCCATTTGTCAAAAGGCCTACCACCTATTGGAACAAGAGCTGAAAAGAGCCCGAAAAGCGCAATTACTGCTGATATTGGAATTCGGATAACTGCGGGTAAGCCTGAAAAGAATAAGGCTGCGGCTGCGGCCATCGGGATGGCGAGGGTTACAAATTGGCGAACCGTTAAATCACCAAAGAGCTTAAATTCAAAAGAGGCGATATGTTGCGGGACAGCGTGTTGTTCCATATCGAATGTCAACATAACATATGAAACAAGGGGCGGGAAGTGGATCACATTGGGTCAAATAGCCTTGTCTTTTCACAACAAGGGGAATATTATTGTGATTATGGTTAAAAACGTTGTAATTGGTGTGTCTTCTGGCATTGCTGCTTATAAATCATTAGAACTGGTTCGCCTATTGGTGCAAGAAGGCCTAAATTGTTTTGTTGTAATGACGAAGTACGCAACTAAAATGGTTACACCCCGGGAGTTTGAAAAAGTTTCTGGCAACAAGGTTCATGTTGAGTTGTTTACAAAAGATTTCAACTATAAAAATATTTTGAAATCGAAAAAGGTCGAACATATTGAACTGGCGGACAAGGCCAATGTTTTTGTGGTTGTGCCGGCAACTGCAAATATCATTGCCAAAATTGCTTGTGGCTTTGCCGACGATTTTTTAACAACTACACTTCTTGCTGTTACATGCCCGGTTATCATTTGTCCGTCCATGAATACAAATATGTGGAACAACCCTGCAGTTGTTGAAAATATTGGCAAATTGGCACTGCGAGGCTATCAGATTATTAAACCTGCTTCGGGTATGCTTGCTTGTGGATATTTTGGGATAGGAAGATTAGAGGAGATAGAAAAGATAAAAAATGAGATTTTGAGAACTCTTTCATTTTCCGGATCACTTTCCGGTAGGAAAATTTTAATAACGGCTGGGTCTACACAAGATAAAATAGATGATGTGCGGTTTATTGCCAATAGGAGCTCGGGCAAAATGGGAGTGGCTGTTGCGCGTGAGTGCTCTTTGCGGGGGGCAAAGGTACTTTTTGTTCGGGCGAAGAGTGCAGTTTTACCTGATTTTTCTGTTGAGCAGCAAGAGTTTGAAAGTGCTGACGATTTGGAAGGTTTAGTTTTTCGCGAGATTAAAAATTATGATGTAGTTGTGCATACTGCCGCTGTTGGCGATTTTTCTGTAAATGATACTTTTTCTGGAAAAATCCCAAGCGATCGGGAATTTCAAGTTAAATTAAAGCCCAGAGCAAAAATTGTCGATTCTTTTAAAAAAATAAACCCTAAGGTAAAAGTTGTGGCTTTTAAGGCAGAGTTCGGGAAAAGTGAGGCTGATTTGGTTAAGAGCGCACGCGGGTTAATTTCAAAAAGCGGGGCAGACGTTGTGGTGGCGAATGATATTGCCCAAAAAGACAGAGGATTTGAAGTCGATAACAATGAGGTAGTTGTTGTTATGGGCGACAAATCCCCCAAAAAGATCCCTTTTGCGAGCAAGCAGGAAGTAGCTAGACAAATAGTTGATTACCTAGTACAACAAAAGGTTCTCTGAGCCCCTTAGAGAATTTTTTCGTCTATTTTCCCATACCCCTTTTTTTCGAAAAACTTACTGACAATTGGGTGTAGATATTTTAGGTATTTTTTGGGATTTTTGCGGATCATTGTTGCCGAAATTGGGTTTTTTTTTCGGCCTTTGTCCACAACAACGTGCTTGGCTTTTGTTAGTTTTGCAAAATGATCACCCCATTTTTCTGCGGATGTAAAAATAATGTCGGGTTTGTAGCCTAGCCAAATAGGAGTTTTTTTTGCCCAAGTTTCGTCATCGTCGTCGGCAATGTTGTGTACGATGACTTTAATTTTAACTTGAGGATAGATTTTTTTAAGCCAGCCACCTCGAATTTGGGGTTTTATAATTTGACCTTTTTTGCCAGTTACAACAATTGTAAGCAGGTCTACTTGCGACAAAGCAGTATCTATAAGGTTTTGATGGCCAGCGTGAAGGGGATAAAATTTGCCAAAAATTACACCGGTTTTCATGGTGAGAAGCGAATACCCATACCTTTTACAGTTTGAATGTATTTTGGGTTTTTGGGTTCGTTTTCAACTTTTTTCCTAAGACGGAAAATCATTTGGTCGATAGCTTCGTCTGAAATACCTTCCTGCACTTGAGCATCTGGCCAAACTGCTTGAATGATCTCGTTTCTCTCAATGATTTTCCCTTCATTTTGAACTAAAAACCGCAGTAGACGGTATTCTTGTTTGGACAGTAGTTCAGAAATAACATTTGCGCCTTTTAATATCTCTTTCGTTTGAGGGTTGTAGGTAATTTTTTCTGACGCTTCTTTGGGGATGATGTCGTGTACGAATTGTTCAAATAGCGGGATGGTGAATTTAAAATTGTTAGATTGAACCGGTTCAATGAGATTGAAATTGATAAGATTTTTTAGTTCCTCACTCTCTTGAACTTTTTCGTCTCTTGCAATTGAACTTAGAATTTGCTGTTCTTGGGCTGTCAGAAAAAGCCAGAGTTCAAAAAGCGCTTCTTTGATAAGCGGTCTTTGGGTTAAATTTTCTTCCTGGGGAGAAATTTTTTCCCTAAGTATTGTTTCTGCTATTGCCTTGGTGAGTTTTGCGTGGCCGCCTGTTTTTTCGACGATGCTTTTTTTCTGGGCTGGGGTGAATTTTTGGCCAAACGCTTCTTCAATTTGCAAAAACATAACCTCTGTTGCTTTTTGGTCGTAGATTTTTAAATAAAGCGTATTTCCCACAAAGAAATCATAGAAGTCTTTTAAAACTTGCGGATCTATTAGTTCTTTTAAGTCTCTGCGGGTTCCAAAAACTACCCCAAATTTGTATTTGTTTAGCGTCCTGAAGCCCTTTATTAGTTGGAAAAAGGAGCCCGGAAGCCTATTTTGGAATTCATCGAAATGATCTAAAAGGAAGATAACATTGAAGCCTTTTTCGATAAGGGTGGCAAATGTACGGTTTAGTTGTTTGGCAAGAAGTATTGGTTCTTTGTCTGGTTTTATTTTTTCATCGATGGCAAAGAGTAAGAATTTTTCTATATTTTCCCTGTCGAAACTTTCCAGTTCGTGTAGGTCTAGATAAATGATTCTTGTTGCGGCTAGTTTTTCTCCAAGATGAAGTTTTTGCAAGTCAGAATTCATAGTCATGAGTTTGAGAATAGTTGCTTTTCCTGCGCCTGGGGCGCAGACGAGTTGGCAGAATTTGCCGGTTTGGGCTTGTGTGAAGATTTCTTTTATTATTGATTCTCGGAAGTCTTTTGGAAATTTTGTAAGTTCCATGAATATTGTAATTATATCTTGTAAGCTAGCTGTTAGGTAATCATCAAGGCAAATTGTGCATTTTGGTTTAAACTGCGGCCAATATGTCACAAC
>CAYGDE010000042.1:0-5449 GCA_964348615.1 uncultured Gammaproteobacteria bacterium
GCTGACAAGTGAAAAACTAAATCCGGGTTTATTTTATTGGTCGATTCCTCCACCGCTTTTGCATCTAAAGCATCACAAGCTATAAGATTCAATTTATTATTAATATGATTGATATTTTCTGTGGGGTGACTAGGGTGATAAAAACCGTAAATTTGTATTCCCTCTTTTAGGAGCAGCTCTGAAAGATGGCTGCCGGCAAAACCGGCAATACCTGTAACCAGCGCCTTTCTCATCTTCCAACTCCGAAGTATTTAAAACCTAATTCCTTTGCCTTGGTGCGATCGATAGCATTACGACCATCTATAATAATTGGCTGCTTTAGAGCTTTTTTAACTTTTTGCAAATCTAAAAGTTTAAATTGGGGCCATTCTGTTACCAAAACAAGTGCATCTTTCCCTTCGATTGCACTTTCAATATCTTTTGCATAGATAATATCCGGCATAACTCGCTTTGCACTTTCTATGGCTTCGGGGTCGTAAGCAGTGATTTCTGCCTGCAAGTTTTTAAGATGGTTTATTATCTTAACAGACGGAGCGTCGCGCATGTCATCGGTATTGGGTTTAAAAGCCAGACCAAGAATTGCTAATTTTTTGCCTTGTAAATTTTTGCCACTTTTTTCGCTTGCACCTAATGCTTCCCTTATTTTATTTACAAACCTTTCTATCTGTCCGTTGTTTATTGCATCTACTGAGCGCAAAAGGTCAAACGAATAATTAAAGTGGTCCGCAATCGAAATAAATGCCAAAACGTCTTTTGGGAGACAAGAACCTCCATAACCTACTCCCGGATATAAAAATGACCTCCCTATCCTTTTATCTGCTCCTACTCCAGTCATTACTTTTTCGACATCTGCTCCCATCTGTTCGCAAAGAATGCTTATTGCATTTGCAAAAGAAACTTTGGTTGCAAGAAGCGCATTCGAACAATATTTAATGAGCTGGGCACTTCTCATATCGCAAATTAACCTTTCACCGGAAATTGGGGCATGCAATTCAAGAAGCATTTTTTGGGCTTTGGGGCTGGTGGTACCTATAACTATTCTATCCGGATGAAGAGTGTCTTCGATTGCGGTGCCTTCCCTTAAAAATTCTGGAGAGGAAGCAAATTCGAATTTCGTTTTTGCATATTTTTTTACAATAGCTTCAAGATCATCTTCAAAACCAACAGGTACCGTGCTTTTAATTGTAATTAGAGTGTACCCGGAAAAATTTTTAGCCGCTTCTTCCACTGCCGAAAATAGGTAGGTTAAATCTGCTTCTCCCGAAGGGGTAGGGGGAGTGCCGACACAAATAATCACAATTTGCGATTTGGGAACAGATTCTTTGTAACTGGTAGTAAAAAATAGTCTTTTTTGTTTAACATTTCTTTGAATGTACTCGGCTAGGGAAGGCTCAAAAAATGGCACCTTGCCTACTTTTAGCCCTTCTATTTTTTCGGCCACTACATCTACACAATAAACTTTGTTACCAATTTCCGAAAAAACAGCTGCTGTGACCAAACCAACATATCCTGCACCAACAACCGTAATTGTCATGCTTTGGCCTCCATTTGTTCTTTCATTACAATAAGAGTTTCTTTAAAATTGTGCATAGACATGCCGAATTGTTTTAAAAATCCGTTTATTTTATCGTTTTTGAGCCCTCCGTTTGCAGGCCTTTTTGCAAGCGTTGGATTGTTTTGTTGGAACTCTTTAATATCCCCCGCTTCTAAGCCGGCCGCATCTAAACCAAAAACCTCTGCAGTTTGCACTGCAATATCAAAAGCGGATAGCCTGTCGTTGTTGACTATGTGCCATATTCCCCTTTCGTCCTGTTCTATTAGTAAATCTAGTGCCTTTGCAAAATCGTCTATAAAGACGGGTGTTAATATTTGATTTTTAAATCTAGATTTAAGTGTACCATTTGAAAAACCGTCTATCATACCTCTTACAAAATCCGATCTTTCGTAATTGGCTCTGTATGGATAGGATATCCTAACTATGATGTGAGGTATTTGGGATTCTTGGACGATTTTTTCCCCTTGCAGTTTTGTCCAGCCATACCAGCTTGTTTGTCCACTGCTTTGTGCAGCTTCATCATCTTCTTTGTATGGGCCGTTTAACCCATCGAAAACAAAATCTGATGAAATATAAACCATTTTTATTCCTTGGCTCTTGCAAGCTTCTACTATTTTTCTTGTCCCTTCTACGTTTAGTTTATAACAAATTGCATCTTCTGAGTCTCTTTGCAATTCTGCCTCGTCTACGTTCGTGTAACCGGCGAAATGAACAAGCCACTGGGCATCCATTTGCCCAATAACTTTTTGTACTTCGTCTTCTTTGGCGGTGAGAAGGTTTAGCGCTTCGAATTTTTTGAGCTTTTTGGAAGTCGAGGCTGTAAGGTCTACCGCGGACGGCGAATGTTGGGTTAATTCTAAAAATCTGGAACCGACTAGCCCGCCTGCCCCGGTTATTATAATGTTTGTCATTAGATTTGCTTTAAATTAAAATCACTTCTGACTTTTTCCCACATAGGGTCTGAGTGCTGCACTCTACCTTCATCGTCGGGATTATAAAGTTGGGTAGGAAAGTTTAAAAGGTAGCCTTGTTCTTTTGAAATTACCATAAAACCATGGTACGTTTCCTCTGGAATAATTAGCATGTACATTTCTTCTTCTTTTTGTGGACCCATTAAAAAAAGATTTAACTTCCCTTTGGTTTTGGAATTTTCCCTCGGGTCAAAGACTGCACTTACAATTTGGCCAGATGAGCAAATAAAACGGTCTTTTTGGTGTTTGTGTACATGCCACTGATTTTCGTCTCTTGCTAAACCTGATGGGGTTTGCGACATATACTGCATAGCAAACTTTAAATCTTCTTGGTTGTACACATCTTGCCAGTCTACCCTTAGTGTTTCAAAAAGTATGCCAGATTCGTCTTTGTGCACTACAAGCTTTTTCATAACAACCCCTTCTATTAGATCTTGCTGGTTGTTGAGAGTTAAATACGAGTAGTTCATTTTAGTTTTTTCCACCAATCCTGATTATCCTTATACCAGTTTACAGTTTTTGAGAGTCCAGTTTCCAGATCGTATTTTTCACTCCAGCCAAGTTCTGTTTTTATTTTGCCAGCGTCTATTGCGTATCTTCTGTCGTGGCCGGGTCTGTCTTTTACGTATTCAATTTGATCTTCGCCAAAGCCTAGAAGTTTAAGTACTTTTTTGATAATTTCCAAATTCGGAATGTCGTTTGCAGCACCAATGCAATATGTTTCTCCTATTTTGCCTTTTTCCAAAACCAGATCTATTGCCGTACAGTGGTCTTCCACGTATAACCAATCACGAGTATACAAACCATCGCCATAAACTGGTACCTTTTTACCTTCCAAAAGATTGGTAATTGCAAGTGATATTAATTTTTCCGGAAATTGGAACGGGCCAAAGTTATTGGAACAGTTTGTAATTGTTATTGGCAGGTTGTAAGTTGCTGCATAGCTTCTTACTAGGTGGTCGGACGCTGCTTTGGATGCAGCATAAGGACTGTTCGGCGCATATTTTGTTTCCTCTGAAAACTTGTCTTTTGATGAAAGAGGCAGTGCACCAAAAACCTCGTCTGTTGAAATATGGTGAAACCTTTTAATGCCTTTTTCTTTGCAGGCCCCCAAAAGCACCTGAGTACCTAAAACATTTGTTGTTATAAATGGCGCAGGGTCTATAATTGAACGGTCTACGTGCGATTCCGCCGCAAAATTGACAACGGTATCAACCCCTTCTAAGGATTTTTCTACAGCCCTAATATCCCCAATGTCGCCTTTTATAAATTGATAGTTAGGATTTTCCTCTATATCTTGAAGGTTTTGGAGATTACCCGCGTAGGTAAGTTTGTCTAAATTTACAATTTTATCTTCGGGGTGGTTTTTGAGCCAGTAATGGATAAAATTTGATCCTATGAATCCGGCACCGCCGGTTACAAGTAACTTCATAAATTGTTTCAGAATGTCGTGAGTTCTTTTTCTTCTTTTTCGCCTAGACTTTTCCTTGCCCAATAAACGCTTGTTCTGTAAAGACTATCGAATGTTCCTGCGTCGGACCAAAAGCCGGAAAGCTTGCTTGCACGCAAGTTTCCTTCCTTTATATATATATTGTTAACATCGGTAATTTCCAACTGCCCTCTTGCCGAAGGTTTTATGCTGTTTGCGTAGGAAAATACATTGTTGTCGTAGATATAAAGGCCGGTAACTGCCAGGTTACTTTTTGGTTCTTGGGGTTTTTCGACAATTTCCAAAATCTTTTTTGGATCACTTGGGTCTAGAGTTGCAATGCCAAAACGCGCAGGGTCTTCGACATCTTTCAAAAAAATAACCGCACCATCTTTGAAGTTTTTAACATCTTCCGAAATATCGGCGTCGGTGCAATTGTCTCCTAAGATTACTGTCACTGGCTGTTTATCTGCAAAATCTTCAGCAAGTCTAAGCGCATCTGCAATTCCCCCATCGCCAGAATCCTGATATGCATATTCCAAATGCCTGATTCCAAAATCTTTGCCATTTTTTAAAACCTTAATAAAATCGCCTGCGTGTGGACCGCCTACTACAATTAAAATATCTGTTATGCCTGCCGTAAGGAGAGTTTGAATAGGATAATAAACCATCGGTTTGTCAAAAACCGGGAGCAAATGTTTATTTGTGGCGTGGGTAAGCGGATAAAGGCGGGTGCCTAGACCGCCTGCTAAAATTACGCCTTTCATATTACAACATTATATATCAAAAATGGCATTGGCGGCCAGATTTTCTATGCCGGGGTTTTTGGCGGAAGGTTTCCTAGATAAGTAGGACGTTGCGACCTATGGGAAATTCTTAACCTATCGCTATACATTTTTGAAGTTATTTCTATAACTTCCCGTAGCGAAAATCTTATTTGTTGCCTGAAATCTAACGGAATTCCTTCTATTGAAGAAGCAAGGGGGTACCTGGTGACAGATACTAAATCTTCGGGAAGCGTTTTGTTGTTTATTGATAATTCTCCGCTTTTGTCCTCGGCGTCACAAAGCACATTTATTTGGAGAGCAGACATATGTTCTATGTCTTGCGATGGGCCTGGATTAATTTTTGTTACTTCTGCTGTTTCTACACCTTTTTTACCTGGCACTGGAAAAATGTGCTCTACTTCAACACTCATTTGATACGAATTTTATAAAAAGTGATGAAAATTGTCAATTTAGAGTTCGCAATTTAGGAAAGTGCCGTTGAGGCAAGTATCGGTGCCCGCTTGACCATTGACCACATTTCCAACTCCGCCTGCTCCGCCGTCTAGAAAATCATTTTGGTTGCCTCCACCAAGACTATCCAGGTCTTGGTCACCATACATCTGGTCTTCCCCGTTGTTTCCTTGAAGTGTATCTACGCCTTCGTTACCATGCATAAGATCGTTGCCGCTTCCGCCGCTGAGGGAATCCGAACCTGGCCCTGCAAACA
>CAYGDE010000043.1:0-5237 GCA_964348615.1 uncultured Gammaproteobacteria bacterium
TCTAGGGAGGAGGCGATTATTCATGGTCGTCGTCAAAAAAAAGCGCGGAGAGAGTGAAGATAAGCTCATCGCTCGTTTTAGAAAAGTCATTCTCGAAGAAGGCATAATGGACGAGGTGCGTGAGCGAGAAAGACACAAAAAAGCCTCTGAAAAAAGAAAAGAGAAAAAAGCTCTCGTCAAATTCAAAATTGAGCTGGAGAAGAAGAGAAATAAGTAAATTTCTAATTACACTAATTACTAATTGCTCTAATCAATAACCAATGCCCTAAATCCTAATTTAGAAATTGGTGCTTTTGAAATTATTTAGGTAATTAGATCAACTAGGTCAATTAGAAATTTCCTCATTTCCCAAACAAAAACCAAACCCGAATTTTTAGCGAAAAAATTGTGACTGAGTCAATTTTATACCCCAAAATCAGCTTTATTTGGGTAAATATAAATCACTCTTGACACGTTTTTGCCTCTGTTGCATATTGTCTCCTGTTATCAAAACTACATGAAGAAATTCACAGAATTTTCAAAAGTATTGGCGGGCCTATCTATTATTAGTGTCGTAGCAACTAGTAGCGCTTTTGCCCAAAGCAACCTGCCTACCCTAAAAGTTGTAACCCCTAGCGAAAATCAAACAATATTTGGTAATAAGGTTCCAATACTTTTTGCCCCAACCAATTTCGAAATTGTTGATTACACAGTAAATAAACTTCCAAAATCTGGCCAAGGCCATATCCATGTTTGGTTAGACGACCAAAACCCAACAGCAGAATCTGCAAAAAAAGTTGTAACAGACAGCACTTCATATACCGATGTTCCTTATGGCAACCATGTTCTTAAAGCAGAACTGGTTACAAACGACCACAAATCGCAAAAACCGCCAGTTGTGGTTACCGTAAACTTCAAGAACGAACCAATTTCATCACCCACCCCTGCTGCTGCTTCAGGCTTCGACAAAAGCACAGCTTTGGTAATTTTAGTAGTGGTTGCCCTAGTTATTGTTGCCGCCTGGTGGTACACCAAAGAAGAAGACGAACCACTGCCAACAGTCCAAAAAACAAAACCGACACCCAAGAAGAAATCAAAAAGTAAGAAATCAAAAAGATAATTGAATATTTGACATAATTTCTAAAAGAAATTGTGTCCAGCAAAACAGAAGCCCATCGCGTTTGACGTGGGCTTTTGTTTTGTCTGGAAGTATAATTTCCTTATGCGATACTTGCGCTGGGTATTTTTAACAATCCTTGTTGGTTTGGCAATCACCAAACTCTACCCCCACTTCCATGATTTTTCCCAAGTTTGGGAACTAAAAAATAATATTAATTACTATTTTCTGGCCATCGGCATTTTTGCCCAATCCGGCCAGTATATTGGCGACGGCTGGCTTTCACAAACAATCCTCAAAATTATTAATGTCGAAATGAAATTTAAAAACTCCGTAAAAATTGCCTCTTTAAACGTTTTGGCTGCCCATCTTTTTCCTGTTGGAGAAGTGGGGTCAATTAGCGCTGCTTACTATTTTTATAAAAAACTAGGCATTTCCACCCAAAGTTTTATTTTTCTTTCGGTCTGCTGGAGCGCAATTACCTTTTCAACTCTTCTTGCAATCTTTATAGCCTCTATGTTTTTTATTCCCCATCTTCCCTATTTGAATTTCAAATTAATAGCCACAATAACAGTCACTATCGTTATCTCGCTAATAGCTGCTGCATTGATTTTCCACAAGTTTATCTGGCATAAAATTCGCGAAAAATCCGCAAAATTTGAAATCGTCCGCGAACTCATAGAATTCAAACGAAATATAACTTTTTACAAAAAAGCTCTTCTTTCTCACAAACTTTTACTTTTTGAAGCAATCTTGGCTTGTCTTGTCTACTACGGTACAAACATTCTTACCTTAAGTTTTTCTTTTCTAACCTTTGGACTCTCCCCATCTCTTCCCCTTGTTACCTTTGCTTACGCGCTTTCTCTTTGGAGCGGGGTTGTTACTCTTTCACCCGCCGGGCTTGGGGCAGCAGAAGCAACAATGATTTTGATATTTCTAGGCTATGGCCTGGACCCTGCAAAGTCTTTAGCAGTCGTTCTAGTTTTTCGGCTTATCACCTTCTGGATACCTATTCCTGCAGGTTTACTTTCATATTTATCTTTAAAAAAACATCTTTAAGGTGATAAAATACTAAAATGAAGCCAGTTTGCGTTTCAGTAGTTATTCCTGCATACAACGAACAAGGTTTTATCGAAAAAACCTTAAAAAGCCTCCAAAAACAAGACTACAAACAAAGTTTTGAAGTTATTGTTGTAGACAATGGTTCAAAAGACCAAACAGCCGAAATTGCCAAAAAACATGGCGCAGTAGTGATCTGTGAAACCAAAAAGGGGGTTCAATTCGCCAGGCAAGCAGGTTTTAAGGCTGCAAAAGGCAAATATATCGCATCAACCGACGCAGACACAGTTTTGCCGCAAAATTGGCTCTCCAAAATGGCCAAGGCGCTACAAAAAGACCAAAATTTAGTTGCTGTTGGCGGTTGGTTCCACCACGAATCTGGCTCTTTCTCCACAAGAATAATCATTAACCACTTTTCCAAAACCGCAGCCAAACTCTATAAAAATACCACCCAAAAAAGTGTACTTTCTGGCGCAAACTTCATGGTCAAAAAATCGGCATTTCAAAAAACAGACGGATTCGAAGAATTTACTTCTATAAATGAAGACCTACTGCTTGCGCAAAAGCTGGCAAAACACGGTGAAATTAAAACCCACTTCAAAAAATCATGGTCGGTTTCCACCTCACACCGCAAATGGACGAACGGATTCATAAAAGCAAGCTTACCTTACATAATAAATGGCTTGGCTTATGCATTTGTTGAAAAAATTGTTGTCAAAAACCTTTCCGATTCAAGGTCGGAGCAAATAAATACAAACTTTAGGCCAAAAATTGTACTTGCGGCAACGGCTGTTCTCTTTTTTGTATTTTTATACATCATGCCTGTTGCAGAAGTAGATGCCAAAATTGACCCAATTGCCAAAAAAACCCAAGAGAAAATTATTGAGGACCTCCAAGAATTCAAAAATGAACATTTTGTTCACTAGCGACACCTACCATACTGCCATAAACGGCATTGTTACCCATATAGCAACACTAAAGGCGGAACTTGAAAAAAGGGGCCATACGGTTGTTATTGTTGCCCCAAAATACTCCAACCACCAAGAAGAACCAAATGTTTACAGGCTTCCCTCTTTTAGTTTCCCTGCACGGCCCGAGGATAGTATTGGTAATTTTATGGACAAAAAAACTAAGGAGCTTTTAATGGCCCTGGATTTTGACCTTGTCCATAATCACACATTCCTTACAGGCTACTTAGGTACAAAAATTGCCAAAAAGAAACAAATTCCCAATATTGCCACCTACCACACACCATTCGACCAGTATGTCCACCGAATTATTCCAGGTGCAGAAAAACCCTTTAAAAAACCGCTAGACCTTTTAGCCCGTTCGTTTTTCAATAAATTCGACCTAATTTTATCTCCTTCTCCCAAATCAACAATTCATCTTGAAGAGATTAAAACCAAAACAAAAAATTTACATCTTCCAAATGGCATCGACCTAAAAGTTTTTAAAAACGCAAAAAAAGAACCTTTCCTGCAAAAATTCAAGATCGACCCAAAAAGGCCAATAATTACCATTGTGGGTAGGCTCGACCAGGGTAAAAATGTTGAACTGGCAATTGAGGCAATGGCTCAAGTTAAAGCAAAAATGCCCGAAGCACTTTTGGTAATTGTCGGAGATGGAACAACACGCAAAAAATGCGAAAAACTCGTCAAAAAATTAAATCTTGAGAAAAATGTAATCATCACGGGATTTCTCGACCAAAAACTAGTCGCCAGCGCCCATCAAGTAGCAAATGTGTCTTTAATGCTTTCAAAAGTAGATAACCTGCCAACTGTTGCTATTGAGGCAGCAGCAGCCAAAACCCCGCTTATTGCCCTTGATGACCCTGGTATGAAGTTAATTGTTTCCCATAGGCAAAACGGTCTTTTGGTAAACCCCACAAAAGAAGAGGTAACAGATGCGATACTGTTTATGTTAAAAGACCAAAAACTCCTGCAAAAATACGGCCAAAAAAGCGCCCAAATCGCCGAAAAATTTTCCATTGAGAAATACGTAGACAAACTCGAACCTCTTTACACCCAACTCATCTCCTCTCACAAACAACTATAGGTTGACATTCTGGGCAAAAAATACTACAATTTTTACTCGCTATGAATGAAAGAAATACCCCAGATACTGGCCAAAGACTTTTTAAATCTTAAGGAATATATGGAACGCGCACCACAAACTCAGGCCCGATTTTTTGTCGAAGAACACCCGGAAAATCTTGATGCTCTACCCCGCGCCAAAGCAATCGAGCGAATTCTCACTCCAGAAACTTGTCAATTTTTAGAAGATCGTGGCTGGGGAATTTCACTTGCAATGATTAACCTAGACGAACCTACTGGAAGGTTAATCAAAAGAATTAATCAGAAATTCCCTAATTTGCCAATTTCTGCATGGGTAGTTCTTCCCGATAAGGATGGCTATTGGACCAATAGGTTCAACGTTCCCCAAACTACCAGAAGAGTTGAAGAAATAAAAGCCTGGACAAATCGTTTTGATTTAAACTTAGAAGCATTCGGATTTGATCTTGAAATTCCCATAGAAAACTTTAGAGGAATAATGACTGCAAAATCACCAATTTTGGGTTTGCTTAAAGAATGGATAAAAGTAGCCAGAAGTGAACAGTACAAAAGGCAAAATAAAGAAGGTTACAGCCCGGAACAAGAAATGTCAGCACTTTTAGCTCAACTTAAAACAGAACGTATCAAAACACATAGCTATGAATTACCGTCACCTCTAGATGCAGCTTCAAGAGGTGTTTTACAAAACACAGATTTCGACACAAGAGTCACAATGGTCTACAGCACAAACGGACTTCCGAGATTTATCGAAAGACATATCCCGACAGTAGCTTTACAACCAGACACCTATCCAGGAATTGGCGTCTATTCCTCAACTGGACATGTTTCAGGCAGAAGTTTAGGTTTGTTTGACAAATCACCAATTAATCCAGATGTTTTGGCAGAGGACATTAATACCCTTGCACAAAAAGGCAGATTCAAAAAAGAAGGCTTCCCGGACCAAATTTGGGTCTTTGCATTAGACGGCATAAAAATACCTCAGTGGACAGAACAAGCTCTCCAAAAAGCCA
>CAYGDE010000044.1:0-5057 GCA_964348615.1 uncultured Gammaproteobacteria bacterium
GTCTAATGTTGTAACATTTACAAAATATCGAACCAAAAGCGGGTAAAGTGGGAAAAAAGCATAATCTTGGATAAATAAATAACCCCTTTTGGCAATAGAAAAATAGTATCCCCCATCCCACTGAGCCCACGAAAGCCAGTAGTCGAAAGATTTTGTAAATGTTGGCGCCCCTAGCCCCCCGTTGTAAGATTGTGGAAATACTTTGGCGCCAAGATAGGTAACAAGAAAAAGACCAAAACGCCAGAAAATAAAGAGGGCGAGAATTTGCTTAAATTGTTTTGGTATTTTCATCGTTTTTTAAAACCAAGCCAAAAATAAACCAGAAGGCCAGCATAATTTGCGGAAAGAATAGGGAGTTAACAAATTGGGAATGAATAAGAAGTGCTACATATGAAGCCAGAGCTGCAAGATGCAGATAGTTTTTTCTAACATCTGTCAAAATTATTTTTAAGATTGAAATTAGGAAATATAAGTAGAAAGTCGTTCCTATAATTCCGGTTGTTGCAAGAACCAGAAGGAAACTGGAATCGCTTCCTGCTCCTGAATGTCCGCCTGTTGGATCTGTTTGGGTAAAGAACCCATAATCTTCCTGGGCATAGCGATAAGTGTTAAAGCCAACACCAGAAACTGGGTTTTTGGAAAATATGACAATAGCTTTTTGCCAGCTTTGTATCCTTGCTTGTGCGGTCTCATCTAAGGAAAAAGCCCCCTCTACCCTAGATTTCACCTGTGGAACTGCAAAGTATGAAAAAAAGCCAATTAAAACGAATACTCCCAGAAGTTTGGGGGATTTCAAAATACCTATTACGGTTAAGGCAGCAATTAGTGCTAAATAAGAGCTTCGGGAAAGGGTTAAAACAATGCCAACAAAAAATATCGCAGATACCAAGAGGTATATTTTTTGGCTGCTTTTTAAAAAAAGGCTAATTGCCACTGCGGTTGCTATAGTTATCAAACCGCCTGAAAAGTTTGGGTCCAAAAGAGAAGAAACAAGCCTCTGAACATGTGGATCCCATCCGTATTGTACTAATTGCGAAAGGTCTGGAAAGACTGCCAACTGCAAAAAACCGAATGATGTGTAAGCAAATACAGAAACAATAAAAACATTTTGCCAACTTTCTATTTCTTTTTTTTCAACTACATTTGAAACAATAATTGAGATTGCATAATAAAGAAGAAAACGCACAATAAAAAGCGATGAGGTCAAAACTTCCATTTTTGAAAAAACATTTAATGCGAGTATCGTTGATGAGCCTGCGAGCAGTGTAAATATCAATGCTGGAATTGTTATTGTTGGATTTAGTTTTACGGATTTTTTGACCGTAAATAGATAAACTGCTGAAACTACTACTGTTGCTGCAACTGCCATATCAGAGACCGTGATTACAGCTCCCGAGACGGGAATTCGAATCAGCTGACCAGGAATTATGGAAAGTAATGTGAGGATAAGAAGTAGTTTGATAAAATTCATGTTTGTTGTTGGTGGCCGGTGAGGGATTCGAACCCCCGACCTTTCCGATGTGAACGGAACACTCTAACCAACTGAGCTAACCGGCCTACGTTTTGCAATTTTAGCATATCTACTTTGGTGCTTATTGTCGTTATTTGTTTTCTGTTAAAATTGTAAAAAGGTATAAAAATTCATGAGCGCAAGTGAAGCTATTTTTTCGACAGTTAAAGAAATTATTCAGACTGCATTAATTTCTTTGGCTATTTTTTTCTTTGTCTACATTTTTTTGGTACAGCCTCACAGGGTTAAAGGCGATTCGATGATGCCCAATTTTTTAGACGGTGAACTCTTGTTAACCGAAAAAATAAGTTATCGGTTTGGTAAACCCGAAAGAGGAGATGTGATTGTTTTTAGAGCACCTGGAAAGAGTGTAGATTTTATTAAGCGTGTAATTGGTCTTCCGGGTGAATCTGTTCGAATCCAAGACGGAATTGTTTATATAAACGGCACTAAAATAACCGAACCTTATGAAACCCAAACAACATCAGGAAATGAAACAATTACCGTGCCAGACAACCAATACTTCGTGCTTGGAGATAACCGCGGCGCTTCTTCGGATTCGAGAAGTTTTGGAACAATTGGTGAAAGTTCTTTAAAAGGGAAAGTTTGGCTCGTTTACTGGCCGTTTGTCAAAAGTGTTAAATCAAATGGCCTGAGGAGTGTTTCCGGCGTTAACTATAGAGTCACGAATACGCTTGATGATCTTTAGAGTTTCTTCTTGATTGCCTTTTGCAACAATGTGTATTTTACTTTCTGCTCTTGAGTGTGTGATTTTTACTGCTGTTTTTACAGAATCGGTAGCAAGTAGTTGACCGAGTTCTTGTTCGTATTTGTCTAACTCCTCATTTTGAATATGAAGTTGTGGCTGTTGTGCCCTGGGCACAATATTTTCTCTGGCTTTCATTTTTCTGGCTAATTCTTCAGCGCCACGAACTGAAAGATTTTGCGAAAGAATAATTTTATATGCTTCTACTATTAAATGAGGTTCTTCTAAAGAGGCTAAGGCCCTTGCATGGCCTTCTGTAGTTGCACCTGAGGAAATTGCGTCTTTTAGGGCGTCCGGCAGGGAGAGAAGCCTTAAGCTGTTTGAAACATACGGTGCACTTTTCCCTACTTTTATGGCAATCTCGCCGCTTGATAGATTAAATTCATCCATTAGTCTTTTAAATGCTTGGGCACGTTCAAGCGGATTAAGGTCGATTCTTTGGACATTTTCAATGATGGCCATTTCCAGCATACCCTGAGGCGTGGTTTCTTTGATGTGCACAGGGACTTTTGGAAGACCTGCAATTTTAGAGGCTCTCCATCTACGCTCACCAGCAATTATTTGATAACCTGCTGGGGTTTTGGCAACAACCAATGGTTCTAAAATACCGTTTTCACGAATGGAGTCTACAAGTTCTGCAACTGAATCTGGAGTAATTAACCCGCGGGGCTGCAACGGGTTGGGCTGAAGCATATCGATGTCAATTTCAAAAATTTGGGGTTCTTCCATTTTTAATTACGACCCTACTACCTCAATAAACTTTTTACCAACTTTTTTTCGAAACTGAACAAAACCTTTGACCACAGAAAATATTGTGAAGTCTTTTCCAAGCATTGTGCCTGTACCTGGGTAAAACTTAGTGCCCCGTTGCCGCACAATAATGTTCCCAGGATTCGCAACTTGACCAGCATAAATTTTTACGCCAAGACGTTTTCCGTGAGAATCTCGATTTTTAGTTGTGGCTCCGCCACCCTTTTTATGTGCCATATCGTTTAAGATTGTATATGTATTTTCACAGACTTGTCAAGCAATATTTGTTTATAGAAAAGACTATTCTGATATATTTATGCGAGGATCTTTTCGATGACCACCTTAGTCCGTTGGTGTCTGTGGCCGGTGGTTCGGGTATAGCGTGATTTTGATTTAAACTTTACAACTCTTATTTTCTTGTCTTTGTAAGTTTCAACAATCATGCCGGAAACCTTTGCTTTTTCTATAGTTGGTGTGCCAATTACGACTTTGTCGCCCCCAAGGGCTAGGACTTGGTCGAAAGAAACTTTGGCGTCTTTTTCTCCTTCAAGCTTCTCGAGAACCACATGGTCGCCTTCTTCAACTTTGTATTGTTTACCGCCAGTTTGAATAATTGCCCAGATACTCATGATTTGTGGAATTTTATCACCTGTTGGCATAATTATTCAACACTATGTCTATATGCTGAGAAAATCATACCTAAAAGTATAAGGTTCGAAACCAGTGATGAGCCACCATACGAAACAAATGGCAGCGTAATACCGGTAACTGGAATAAGCGCCATATTCATTCCCACATTAATTGTGAACTGATAAAGAAAGAGTCCAAGTGTGCCTAAAGTTAACAGTTGCCCAAACCTATTCATATTTTTTGCTATTTTGAAAATCTTGAGCTGCATTGCAAAGAGTAGGCTGATTACTAAACCGGCGCCCAAAAGACCGAATTGTTCGGCTATTGAGGCAAAGATAAAATCACTTTCAGACTCTGGTAAAAAATTAAGTTGAGATTGTGAACCCTTGCCTAAACCTAGACCAAATAATTGGCCAGACCCAACGGCAATTCTAGACTGAATTATGTTGTAGCCTGCTCCTAACGGATCTTTTTCAGGGTTTAGGAAGGTAGCAATACGGTCTTTTTGGTAAGGAGCTAAAAACTCAAACGAAACGACCAGAATAAGTATAAAGGACAAAAAGAGGGCAAGCATGTGTTCCCTCTTTAGCCCGGCAATAAATGTAATGGATGCCCAAATTGCAATAATTGCACCAGCGCTACCTATATCTGGTTCGATGAGAATAAGTACAAAAAGAGGCAAAATTGCTAAAAAACTTAAAGCCACATTTTGAATTTTTTGCGCGTCTCTATTTTGAAAAAAACGGGAAAGCAGGAGAATACTTGCAATTTTTGCCACTTCAGAAGGTTGAAAACGGAATATACCAAGGTCTATCCACCGCACAGAACCTCTTATGGTTTCCCCGAGTATTAAAACCAAAACTAGTGTAATTATGGAAAATACGTAGGCTGGTTTTGCGAAATTTTTTAAATAACGTATGTCTAGTTGAGAAACGACGCTAAAAATTACTAAACCTAGGATCCAAAAAATTGTTTGATTTAGGGCTTGTGTTTTTGCGGCTGCAAATATGGTAGTTATTGAAAACGCGCCAAGTGCCAATACTATTGCAAAAAGTGAGGTATCAAAGCTGCGACGCATAAACTTACGATTTGATGATTTGAAGACTCTCGCCCTTTTCCAATTTAGAAGCGAGGGTTTCTTGTTGTATTTGCTTCTCAAATTGTTTTGGCCAAGAAGGTAATTTCACAACAACTTTTTCATCAAGTTCACACATTGCCTCTTTTCTGGCCTGTTGGATACTACGGATAATATCCCTGGCTTCTCCTTCGGCTTTTAATTCGGGGGTGATTTTGGTGTCCAGCGATATTTTTGAGCTTTTTTCAAATGAGACATTTTTTACGTTAGTCTCGGACGCTATAATTTCTTCGATTTCTTTTGGAAGTTTGGTAGTCGCGTAGACA
>CAYGDE010000045.1:0-4955 GCA_964348615.1 uncultured Gammaproteobacteria bacterium
ATTAATGTCTATAATTTTTAAATCGGGAAAAACGCGGTTAAAAAATAAGGGTCTTATAGGAAAAAATCTCCGGTCCAGTGAAATATATCAAATAGCATCTATTCTCTACTCAAACATATCCATTTTCTAGGTTGAATTTTACAAAATGCCGCCTAATAATTATAGAAAGAAATACCCTATTGCAAAATAATTAACTTTTAGCGTATAGTTGTGGCTACACCTCTGCATTTATCAATTAGCTGCCTCAAAATCAGTAGTAAGTAGGTTATTAGTACGCAGTAGCTTGCATACGCACTATCTTCTACCCACTACCAACTACAAACTTTATACAAATATGATGCTCTACTGGGGAATGTTCACACTAGGTTTTTTTGCAGGCACGATACTCGTATTTATTACTTTTGCGCCTAAAAATCCTGCCCAAGACCCGGAATACGAACCGCTGCAACCATTACCAATACCAAACTTATCCCAAAAAAGGCTTTACAGAAGCAATTATAGGCAAGTGAAGCTAAACAGCCCTTTTCCAAAAAAGCTTTTTGAAAAACAGGTTCTTTATAACCAAAATAAGAGTAATAAAAGTGATCGCATACCCGAAATAGACAGTAAACGGTTTGGAGTAAATTAAATCGATCTCAAATGCTCCTTCTTTTTTGGGTGAGAGTAGTAAAAAGTCCAAAGGATCACCCAAAACCTTCCAACCCCCACCTTTTACTTTCCAACCAGGGTCATATGTTTCTTGAACTAAAATGGCCTCACCGGCATTTAGCTGACCCACTATTTTCATTTTCGATTCACTTTCCCGCAGCACCATCACTTTTTTTTGGGAATTTTTCTCAAGCTCGCCTACATAGGCAAAAATTGGCTCTGAATCTATTGCATTTTTGGGTTTTGAAATTGCCGAAATAGCCTCAAAATCTACTACCTTTGCCAAAGAATTGTTCTTAAGGGGAACACTAAAAATTATATCCCCACCTTCTTGGTATTGTTCATTTAATATGCCCGAAAACTTAGTTACAGGCACTTTAAAGTCTTTGTAGAGTTCTGGCGATCCAGGGCCTGTAAAAACCACCTTACCAACATTTGCAATTTTTAGCCAAGCTAAAGAAACCTGCGCATCGGACCCAGACGTCAGCTGGTAATAAATATGCTCTGGCCAAAAATGTGCGGAAGACTGGTAAAGTGCCCCTCGAATTTGAGGCACCGAAACAAAGTAGTTAAGCCAAAAACCGTAATTGCCGGGGGCAACAACTCTTTCATCTGTACCTCGTGTCGCCTCCTCAAGTTTCTTGGCAATCCTAAATTCACTGCTATTTTCGGGTGACTTAATACTAACAGTCGAAATATCCTTAGTATGAACAGGTAATTTACCCAAAAGCTTCCATCCGAATTGCAAGATGAAAAATGATATAAAACTAACAATAAGCAAACCCAATACACTCCCGACAGCTTTTAAACCTAATAACCGCTTTTGCAAAAAAAGATAAATATTAGAAACTACAGTTCCAACCAAAACTGAAAGTGCAAGGTCAACTTCTGTATTAAGCCTTAAAGCCTGAGGGGCATATTCTAAATGGTCTTGGCCTGAAGCATAATAAACATAAACAACAAAAAACAGCATTAGAAACCAGAAGATTGATAAAGGCACCCCAGAAAACTTGCCGAATAATTTCCTCGTTACCAAAAATACGGCAGTAATCCCAAACGATAAAACCACAAATCCCCACGGGAATATTGCCAGCCAATTGCCCAATGCTCCCCCGCTTTCCGAAAAAAAAGTCGAAACAAAAGGCAAATTATACCAAAAAGCTAAAAGGCCAAAAGTCAACAAAAATACTTGGCCGAATTTTTTTAAAACTATTATTAAATTTTCCTTGTCTACAACAGTTGTCATAAGAAATGATAAGGAAAGTAAAGCGCATACCCAAACAGAAATGGCGTTGGTCAACACCGATAGGCCTAAAAACATACATGTTAAAAACAAATCTAAAAACTTCGCATTTTTTAAAAATCTTGCCAAAAACAAGCCAAAAATCGGTACAAACACCAAAGCCAACGTATGTGGCCCTTCCCCCCACCTAACCAATATCGCAAAACGTCTTGGTTCCAAACCCCCAGACAAAGAATCCGCTGCAACTTCGTCAAATAATAAAGCGATAACCGAAGGGACAAAACTGTAAAAAAGCGCACTCACAAATGCACCTGTTTTGCTTTTTGCAATCTGCCAAACAAAAAGAAAGACGGAAACCGGTACAAGGACGTATCCCACACCTGTTATCAAACGGTATGCATGGCCAAAACTCACATTAAAAAAATCAAACAGTCCCAATTCTAAAAATGGCAAGAGAGGTGTGTAAAAAACATGCCAAGGGTGCCCAAGATACCACCACTGACGCCATAAACTTCCACCCTCTGCCCAAAACTTAGCCATTTGGATATAGGAAATCTCAATAGAACCCATATTCTGGCTAAATTCACCTTCAAACCAAAACCTAATCAAAGAAAAATTTAAAAAAATGATGATTACACAAAAAACCAAAGCACAAACAATGTGGGCCAAAAAAAGGAGATTACTTACCGTACTTTTCATTTAACAGTATTTGTTTCATCACTTTTCCACTTATTAAAAAGTAAAAAAACCAAAATTAAAACAAATACAAAAGAAACAGCTGCACTTAGAAGTTCCTGTAAATTATCGCTACTGCCAGAAATAAGTTGAAAGCTTCCCCCGGCAATTTCGAGAGTCTTTTCCCTATCTGCAATAACTCCCTCCCTCAACTTTGTCCAAATGCCCCCCGGTCCGGATACAACAGAAATCAAAAATGGCGAAATCAGATAAGCAGTTAGTCCAAAAATAACAAAACTAAAAACTGCAAATAAAAGCGTACTTATTGTTCTTACCCACACTGGCCAATAGACAAACTTTAACCTTACCTCAAGTTTGGTTTTGTCAAAAATTGAAGCAAAAGTAAGGGCCGCAGAAATTGCCAAAAACATAAACAGATCTGGCAATAATCTTTGAGGATGAGGCAAAAATGAACGGCCATTCAAAATCCAGTCAATACTTATTGCCAAGAATATAAAAAGCGACAAAATCGAAATAAATATCCCCTGCCTGTCTTCCCGCCTCCCAAAAAACACAAAAGAAAATAAAAGGGAAAGAACAGCAATAATAAAAGGAAGCGGAAAGAGTAAACGTATATTATTGACCAAATATTCAAAAATCACATTAACACTTTGAAGCCAAAAGTAAGGTGTATACCAAAAACTGACTAAACCGGCACAAAATATTAAAACTAATATAAACTTTTTTAATTTTTCTCTTGCAAGCCCAAGAAACATATCGCACAAAGTTGCAACAGCCAGAATTAAAAGGACATAAAAAGACTGTGATCTATTTGCCAATAAAATAACAACAAGGGCTAAAACTGAAAGTAAAAAATCTCTTTTCCCTCCACTTTTTAAAAAGCGCAGATAAAAAAGAAGTGCATAAGGAACAATTGCCAACGCTAAAAAGTGGGCACCATCCCCGTAAATAACTGTAAAAAACGATTTTGCGGAAATAAGCTCCGGTGCCAATATACTGTTTCGTATAAATGAAAGTACAAATATTGGTACAGGTGGAACCAAAAAAAGTGCTGCTGCAAAAATCGCTGTAACCTGTCTTTTAGTTAAATCCCTTACCAAAAAATAAATACCCACTGTTGAAAACACCAAAGAAGACATAAAAAGGATTTTTAAAGCCAGGTTTGCGTCTATGCCTAATGCATCAAAGATTGAAAGTAAAAGCGGCACCAAAGGAGTAAAAAAAGCTTCTTCGAATTCAATTGCCAAAACTACTGGCCAGAAGATAACAAACGTAGTAAGTCCCAACAAAAAAGCGGTCAAAAGTGTTGTTTTATCAAAAAGTCTTCCTCTCAAAGTAACACTTTTTAAACCTGCGCCAAACCAAAATTCAGATCGCTTGGGAACGTTTTCAGAAGTTTTATCCATTTTTTAATAATAAGAAATTCACACCAAGGCCGCAATCCCCGGCAATTCTTTTCCCGCTAAAAACTCCAACATTGCCCCACCACCACATGATGCAAAGGAAACCTTAGACAAAAATCCACTTTTTCCCAAAAAATCCACCGTTTCTCCACCGCCCACAACGCAATAAGCACTAGACTCTACAATCGAAGCGGCAATTGCCTTGCTCCCAAAATCATGCCCGTCTTCAAATTTACCCACTGGCCCATTCCAAACAACAGTTTTCGCACTTTTAATAATTTGGGCAAACTTTTGGGCCGACTTTTCGTCTATGTCCAAACCATCTGGATTTGATGTAGCGGTCATTACATTAGATTCGTGAGGGGTGGCAACTTGTGTATATTCTTTCGCAATCAGCCCGCCCACAAGTACATAGTCCGCAATTTTTGCCAAATTCTCAATAACCGGCAGCTTCGTTTCCAGCTTTGCCCCCCCTATTATGGCAACAAATGGCCGTTTGGGACTTTCAATTAATTTAGTTAATTGACTCACTTCTTCTTGCAAATGCAACCCCGCAGCATGCGGTAGGAGCCTAGGTACTCCAACTACAGAAGCATGTGCTCTATGGACTACTCCAAAAGCATCGTTTACATAACAATCCGCCAAACTTGCAAGCTTGGTTGAAAATTCCACATCGCATGCCTCCTCCCCCGGCCAAAAACGCAAATTTTCCAATAGGAATAAGCTTTCCAAAGACTTTATTTCCAAAACATCAGAAAAAATAACGCTTCTTTGCAGCATGGTTTCAATAAATGGTGCAATATTTCGAAGTGAAAGTGCGGGGTTTGGCCCAGTTGGCCTACCTAAATGGCCTGCAATTATTACTTTTGCGGCTCCGTGTGAAAGTAAAAAATCAACAGTTGGTTTAAGGGCTTTAAGCCTAATTGAATTTGGCGCTTCCGCAAAAGAAACATCTAAATCCGCCC
>CAYGDE010000046.1:0-4567 GCA_964348615.1 uncultured Gammaproteobacteria bacterium
CAATTATTTTGGCAATAGAGACAAAAGACCGCAAAATCAACTTTGTTTTATGCTCAATTATTGTGTTCATATTTTTTATTTTCGCCCTGTCTTCCAAAATGCCGCTATCCCAGTTCCAAAACATGACTTGGGATAAATATTGCCTTGAATATGTAAGCTGCTCTCCCCAATCAATAAAGTTTCTTAAAAAAAACAGTCTCGGACAGAATCTATATACTCACTACGATTGGGGTGGATACATTATTTGGAACAACAAAGAAATCAAGCCCAGTATGGACGGGCGTATGGCACTATGGCGGGATGAATCAGGCTACAGCGCCTTTGAAAATTACTATGCACTTCAGCAAAACCAGAAAGATATCGACAAATCAAACTACGATACGGTCTTAATCTCCCCCAAAAAACCACTATATTTAAGATTAAAAGAGCTTGTGAACGATGGTAAATGGCAATTGGCTTATCATGACCAAAACGCAGCAGTTTTTACTCGCCGGTAACCTTCATGGAGCCTAAAATTTTATCGAGGTCTTCTTTATTTGAAGCAGGAATGGCAATTACTTCAATTACTTTATCTTGCTTATATAGAAAAAACTGCAAAAGCACAACTTTTTGCGCTTGATCCTCCCAAATCTTCACATCCGCCTTTTCGAAATTCGGCAACTGTGCGCTACCCTGGTTAACAAGACTCCCTAGTTTTTTTGCTTTTTGGGAAGCTATCTCCCAGCTTTCCAATTCGGTGATTTTGATGTTAATGCTTTTTTGCGCATTTTCCAAAACCAGACTCTTTCCGTCCTGCATAATTTGCCAAACAAGTGGCATCTTGAAAATAAGCCCGCCTTTTGTCTCCAAATTAATTTCCTGTGCAGGTAAATTAATACTTGCCGCAACCAAAACAGGCAACTTTGACGAGTAATTGTCAAAAGACCTAAACAATTCCAAATTATTAAGCGTGTTCAAAGCTGAACCTAATTTTGGGTTAATACTAAGTGCCTTTTTGAACTCTACAATAGCCACATTTAGTCGTCCTTCTGAAAGATAAATCTCTCCAAGCGCATTGTGGGCCTCGTATAGTTTATCTTCAGTCGCAAGAACGCGATAGTAATAACCAATTGCAACATCATTCATTTTTTTCTCTTTGTAATAACCGGCAACATAATAATTAGAAATCACGTCACTTGGTATCTGAGCAGCTATGCTTGACCAAATAGCAAACGAATCCTTCCAATCCCTATTGCGCAAAAATGTTCGCGAGCCATAAAAAACCAATAGCAACACAAGAATAATTGTAGGAATATATTTGATATTGGACATTGGATATTTGATATTTGAAATTGAATTTAAGATGTATACAGCTAACAGGCACCACCCAAAGCTCCCAATGTAAACGTACCTTTCCTGCATCACAGGACCTTGGGGAATAATATACAAAACCGGCAAAAGCGATATAAAAAACCAACCTATTGAAAAGGTTACGATTGGCTTCTTTTTAAAAAACACCACGGCCAAAAACAAAATCGCCAAAAGTACCCCCACAAAAAACAAAATATCCAAATCAAAAATCGATTGTTTAGCAATTGCTGCAGTGGGCGAAAGCGGGTGAACCCACGAATATATCCCATCATCAACAGTTTGGTTTAGAGAGAGGTCAAACGGAAAAATCAAAAGCGATATATACACAACAATCGCCTTAACCATAGTTAGCATTGTCAAGTAAAAACTACCAACCAAATATTCCCCCCTTGAGGTAATTTGCAAAACTACAACCCTTACAAAAACGTAAAATCCCGCCAAAATATAATACGGAACTAAGTTTTTTGTGTTATTTTTTAAATCCTTCCTCCTAAAACAAAATTCCAAAAGCGTTAAAAGAAGAGGCAATGTCAATGTCATTTCAAATGTAAAAAACGCCACCCCCGCCAAAATCACAGACGTCACATTCGCATACATTCGTTTATCCTGAGCTAGTCGAAGGGCATATAAATAAGTTGCTATTGAGCCAAAGAAAAAAATAGCCGCAATATTGTCAAAACTTGCAGTCACATAATCAATCGCCTCTGTATGGATAGGATGAAGGCCGAAAAGTAAGGCTGTCAAGAATGGTAGTGAGGGTAGCCATTTCGAAAAACTTGACGAAGCGAGCCCAACACCAACAACCGAATTACCTTTTCGGTCTTGGCGAGCGGAGGCTTGAGTGAGGTCGGGAAAATTATTACGTGTTTTTGATAAAGTTTGACCGAACGCTTTTTCAAAATGGCGAACCGAACTGCCATTACCGAAAGGACCCCGAGCAAACTTCCAAATTTCAAGTGTGACTAAATAGACCAAAACAGTCACTGCCAAATGCACTAAAACAGCCTGAATATGGTACAAGTGGGCATTTTCCCCAAAAAGCGAATACGAAAGTACATAAAATACACTCCTTATGGGCCTGTAAACCCCATCATAATTTGTAGGCACGTCGCCTTTTAGAAAAAGCCCAATATCAGACAGGTTTCTTGATGCTGCCCACTGGGAAACAAATATATTGTCGTCAATCACAAACCCTGCCCGAAAAATATTTGAATATGCAAGTATTGTTAAAAAAATAATCAGAAAAAGCTGAATTTTTGTTTGCGCAAGAATCTTTGTCATGCTAATCTACCAGAATGAAACTCTCCATCATTATCCCCGTTTTTAACGAGGAAGCAACTATTGAAAAAATCATTTCAAAAGTAAAAAGCGTAAAATTCCCAATTAAATGGCAAATTATTGTTGTAAATGACGGTTCCGATGACAAAACTAGCCTAATTCTTGCAAAAATTAAGTCGTCTAACGTAAAAATAGTCAATCATCGCACTAATCTAGGCAAAGGCGCAGCAATTCGAACCGGAATAAAACACGCGCAATCAGAAATAATTGCCATCCAAGATGCAGACCTAGAATACGACCCAAACGATCTCCCAAGACTTGCAGACCCAATTTTAAAAGGTAAGGCAAAAGTCGTCTACGGCAGCAGGTTTATTAACTATCCACTTGTGATTTGGGGCAAAAAAAGAACTCTACTCCCCTCGCATTGGATTGCAAACAAGGTCTTAAACTTTCTTTTTAGTCTCCTCTACCAACAAAAGATTACCGACCTGGAATCCGGCCACAAGCTTTTTAAAAAAGAAGTTGCACCTAAGCTAGAATCAAACGGATTTGACATCGAAGTCGAACTCACGGCAAAATTTTTAAAAAACGGCCAAAAAATTTTGGAACTACCCATAAAAACTGCTCCCCGAGGCTACGACGAAGGCAAAAAAATTAAAACCAAAGATGGCCTAATTGCTATTTGGAAAATGCTGAGCTGGAGATTTACAAAACAATAATAGACCTTACAGTCTCTTCAAAATGGGCCATGTTTGGTGAATCTGCGGGAGAAACTACTGCCTCGACAATTGTTTGACCATTAATCAGAAAAAATTGCAATGTTTGGCCACTACTTTTACCCTCTCTTTCCCCTGAAGATTCAGCAAATGTGGACCATACACGCACATAGGAAAAATCAAAATTAGGTACACTAGCCAAACCTTCGTTTTGCAGTTTTCCATAAGTTTTAGTTTGCTTTTTCAAATAACTTTCAGCTGTTTCATTCTCCAAAAGTACTCCAGGAATCAGATTGACAACAAAATCGTCATCCGGGGTAATACGAATTCCTGTACCTAACTTAACTGTTTTCCAGTCCTTTGGTAACCAAACCATTATTCTCTGGCTCAATTGGTAAGGCAGCCATGGATAAATTTGACTATTCGAAGCAAATTCCTCCTCTATGTTTCTAACCAATTCCTCCTTCGTATAACCCACAACACTATTTCCCTCATGATCAACAGCTTCAAAAGGCGTATTTTTTAAAGCCAAATAATAGTTCTCGCTGGCCTTTTTGTGCTCTCCTCTACGTTGGTAAATTGTGGCTATCTGATAGTAAACATTCCCAGCCCGAGGCTGTAACTCCGCAATATGCAAATATAGGCCCAAAGCCTCATCAAAATTACCTTTCTCATAATGCATTCCGGCAAGCTGGTTTAAAGTGGAAGGATGGTCCGGCAACTCACCTACCAACTTCGTCCACATAGTAATCGGGTCTTTCCAATCCAAATTGCGAATATATGTACGGGCAGAATAGGCAATTATAATGGTTATAACAGTTATAATCGTTATAACCCGCAAAACACCTTTGACACCCAAACCTCGACTTAACAACCAACCCAACACCAAGCTGTAGGCGAATGATCCCAGATAAATATATCTCTCTTGCATAATAGTGTCCTGAGGCAAAAGGTAGGAAATTGGCAAAAGTGAAATAAAATACCACCCAATAGCAAAAGTGGCAATTTTATACTTATTTCGTACCCAAAACGCCAAATACAAAAACCCCACAGCAAGCAAAAATCCGCCTAAAACCTGAGGCATAAAGAAGTTAACCGCCCTCAAAGATTCCACGTTGGTAAATGGGTCTATCCACACCTGGACTCCAGGCAAAATAGTCCGGTTTATGGTCAAAAGTACAGGGAAAATTAGAAGTTTTATATATATTAAGAAGACTTTCATC
>CAYGDE010000047.1:0-4007 GCA_964348615.1 uncultured Gammaproteobacteria bacterium
ATTTTACCACAAAAAATCCACAAAACCCACTTCTAGTTTTTTCTAAAATAACTTACTTTTCTTACCCTGCTGTTTTACTTCTTAAACTTTGCCAGGACAGATTCAAGTAAATCTTTTGCAACCCCCTGTCCACCAAAACCAAACGCGAGACCGCCGGCAAGAGCAATCATCGCAACAAGCCCAGCAAACAAGATTCTTAAAAGTTCTTGGGCAACACCCAACTGGTGCAACACCAAAAAACCAATAAAGACCGTAATTGACCACTGCGCAACTAAACCTACCGTATGAGAAAGGTCGTGACCAAGAGATCTTGCAGAGCTATAAGCAATTCTGTATGCCAGTTTTGCAAATACAAGGCCAATAATTGCCAATACAACGGCAACAATGACATTTGGAATATACAAAACAACCCTATTTAGAACAGAATTTACAGCATCTAGACGCCATGCTGAAAAGGTTGGAATTAAAAAGGTAATAATAATGGACCACCTGGCAATTTCTGCCAAAATTTCAGGCCATTCTACCTCGTGGCCTTCAACTTTAATAAGGCCATATTTTGCAAGGTATTTTTCCATTTGGATAGCCTTTAGTGCACCCAAAACAACCCTGTAAACAACAGCACCCAAAACTAAACCAATTGTTAAAACAACCAACCCGCCTACAAATGCAGGAATGAAGTTAATAAAGTCTGCAACGGCGTTTAGAACTACTGAAGAAACTGCAATGGATAAATCTTCTACGCTCATTTGAAAATTCACCTCCCTTCTTGCCCCTTTGGGCCTATATCAACATTAGCGAGTATTGGGGTGAAAAAGCAAGTGAAAAGTTTGCTTGAATACCTCAATTGCCATAAACACGACAATCGCAAGTGCGAAGGAAATTAGCATAAAGCTTACATCAAGCGGTACTACTCCAAAAAATGCCTGGGTTTGTGGTGTTAAAAAAGGAACGAAAAGTATAAGCAGACCCACAAATACTGCCAAAATTAACCACTTGTTTTCGAAGAGGTGATTTTTCCAAAAAGGCACTAAAAGTGACCTTGTGGAAAAAACATATATTTGGGAATTTAGACCGAGTGTAAAAAAGGCCATGGACCTGGCAAGTTCAAGATTGCCTGTAGATTTGTAGATGAAGAAGAAGGTTGCAAGCACTATGCTGCCGGCAAAGATACTAACAGTCGCTCCCAGCGCAATCATCCACTTGTTGACGAGTCTCTCGGCAGGAGGGCGCGGATTTTCGTCCATGATGCCTTTTCTCTTGGGGTCGATTGTTAATGCAAGCCCTGGCAAACCGTCTGAGACCAGATTTATCCAGATGATTTGAACAGCGGTTAAGGGAAGTGGAAGACCAAGAAGTATGCCTCCCAAGACAATAAATATTTCAGCAAAAGCGTCACTTAAAAGATAAAGTATAACTTTTCTGATATTGTCAAAAATCGCTCTACCTTCTTCGATTGCTGCAACAATTGTTGCGAAGTTTGAATCTAAAAGAATTAAATCTGCAGACTCTTTGGCAACATCACTGGCTTCGGAAACTACAATTCCAATGTCGGCTTCGTGTAATGCTGGCGCATCATTTACTCCGTCTCCCATCATGGCAACAACCTCACCGTTTTTTTGAAGGGCTTCTATTATTTTGTGTTTTTGTTCTGGAGAAGTACGGGCAAACATGCTTAAGGTGTTGACCTTTTTGGCAAGTTCATCCGGCGACGTGTTTTCTAAATCATTTCCAGAAATGATTTCTTTTGGATCTATATGTATCCTTAATTCGTTAAGAACATAGGTTGTGGTTTGTGGGTAATCGCCAGTTATGACCTTTATTTTAATGCCAGCTTTTTTGGCAAGTTCCAGTGCTTGCGCGACGGATGGCCTGACAGGGTCATAAAATGCCAATATCCCTACCCATTTTAGGCCATCTTTGGCGTCGTGGTGGGAAAGCTTTTTTGTGCTTTTGGCCACTTCTTTTTTTGCCAATCCAATTACCCTTCTACCTTGCGTGGTAATTTCTTCTATTCTTTTTAAGATTTGGTCTTTTTGGTCTTTTTTCATTTCGCATGCAGAAAGCAAAACATCCGGTGCCCCATTTACAAAAACCATGTTTTTATCCTTATTCCATTTGTGAAGACTGATAAAAAACTTGCGCTGTGGAGAAAAGGGAATGCTATCTAGACGTGGATGTTTTTCAATAAAATCTGGAATGATTTTTCTCGCCCAATTAAAGGCCGCAATAACAATAGGGTCGTCAAGATCGTTGGCCAGAAGCATTTGCCTGGCAAGATCTTGTTTGTTGCCTACAAAATCGACAACCTGCATTTTCCCTTCAGTTAGTGTTCCGGTTTTATCTACACAGATAGTGGTTACTCCCCCTAAAGTTTCTGCGGATGATAGTTTTTTGACGAGACCTTCGCGTTTAAGGATTTTTTGCATGCCTATTGCCAAAACAACAGTAAGGGACACTACTAAGCCTTCTGGAATGCTGGAAACCGAAAGGGCGACTGCTGTTGTAAACATTTCAGCAAGTTCTTGTCCGCGAATAATTCCAATTAAAAAAACAAAACCTATTAAAAATAGGACCAATATGACAAGCTTTTGACTAAAGTTTGCAAGCTGCAATTTTAATGGAGTTTCTCTTTCTATCTCTTGTATTTTTTGTGCAATATTTCCTATTTTTGTTTCTGCACCAGTTGCTGTTATTTTCATTTGGGCTTGTCCTGCCGACACAGTCGTTCCCATAAAGACTGCTTCGTTTGCGCCTTTGGCAATTGGAATGCTTTCGCCTGTAATTATTGCTTCGTCGAAATATGCCCTGTTGGCAAACACCAATGTTCCATCTGCCGGGACTTTTGAGCCTTGTGCAAGAATTACAATATCCCCTGGCACTAGTTTTGCTGCATCTAATTTTGCGCGTTTTCCTTCTCTAATTACTTCTACATGGTGAGTTGCAAATTTTTTAAGGGCAGCAAAAGCGTTATTTGCTTTTTTCTCTTGAATAAAACCTAGAACTGTATTTATAAAAACCGCCAGAAAAATTATTACAGCATCCGGAATATGGCGAAGCATTATGGTGATAAGGCCAGCTACAAGTAAAATATAAACTAGTGGGCTTTTAATTTGAGAAAAGAATACAGAGAAGTTAGATGGCAACGGTTGTTCAGGAAGTACGTTTGGCCCGTACTTTTCAAACCTTTCGCGTACTTCTTCGTTTGTTAAACCGTTTTTTTCGGGAAACATACCTATTTCCTATTGTTCTATAGTCGGGACACTATATCAAGTTTGGTTTGAAGAATAATTTGTGGGGCACCCTTCAATCCTTGAAGGTAAACAGGGATTGGAATGGAACACCCTGATTGAGTAAGTCTCGCAGATAAATGATATTTTTAATCGACTCGAAGATCAAACCTGTCGACTATAATTTGTTATTATTTAAGAAGTGGATAATAAACCAATCAAAATCCTGGCAATAAATAGCTCACATAAAGCTGAGGGGCATACAGGTAAGCTATTGGATCTATTTATTAATGAGGCAAAAGGTCTTGGAATTGAAATCTCTCAAATTAACCTAAATAGAGAACATATTCACCCATTTTCAGGAATTTTAGGTAATAAATTAAAACACAAGTCCAAACTGCAGAGAGAAATGATTGAAGCAGATGGATTTGTAATTGCTACACCAACTTATTGGTTTGATGAACCTGGAGTACTTAAAGATTTCATAGATAGTTTGACCCCGCTTGAAGAAAATGGCTTCTTACTAGAAGGAAAGGTTGCTGGGTTTATCGTGTATTCCCCAGAGGGTGGAGAAACTAGTGTTCTTGAAAATCTAGCAATGACTTTCAACCAAATGGGTGTACTTTTCGTTCCCTACAGCTTAATTTTTTACAGAGGAGAAGAAGATAAGTGGGCAATTACAGATATTAAGGACCTCGCAAAACGTTTAAAAGGCCAAATAGATGCACAAAGATTATCTGGATTAAAATGGGACAAATGGAAACCAGCCAAAAGACTAAA
>CAYGDE010000048.1:0-3516 GCA_964348615.1 uncultured Gammaproteobacteria bacterium
TTCCTAAATCATGGCTTGGCTCTATGTTATAGCTGGAATGCAAATGGATATCGCCTTTTATATCTTTCAAATCAACAACCTTTGGCAGTTTGTGAGCAAGAGCAGCTTCAATTTCGCCAGTGTCTTCACGCATTTCGGGGATTGGAGTGTCCATTTGTAAAAACTTATAAAACTCTTCTTCTTTTTTGAATTCTTTTATTTTTCCGCCTACTTTTATTCCATAGTCTGAAACGGACCAGCCTTTTTTAAGAGCATACTCACGAAGATGAATATTATGATTTTTAGAACCTGTGAAATGTTGAAGGAGCGCACCAAAAGCTTTTTTAGGAGTAACCAATAAATCTATTTGCATTCCGTTGTAAAGAAGTGCAGATGATTTGCGCGGACCAGCACCCAATACCCTGGAAATTTCTTTGTATTTTTGGAAATGACCAATAATTGCTTTTGAGTTTGAACTTGCAACTGCTATGTCGATATCCCCTACCGTTGCAACCATTCTGCGCAAAGAGCCTAAAGGTTCTGCCCTTTCGCAGTCTTTGTGCGCTCTTAGGTAATCAAGAACCCTCTTTGCGACTGGAAAAGCTTCAGAAAGAAGATATCTATTTTGGGTTTTGTTTTTAGCTTCACCAATTGCCGCCAAGATGTCTTCTTCGCTCTTTTGGCCAAAACCTGGAAGATTCCTTACTTTTCCTTCTTTGGCAGCTTTTTCTAAATCTGCCCTATTTTTAAGATTCAGTGCTTTTGCAAGTTTGTAAGCATTTTTTGGACCCATACCAACAATGCCTAAAAGATCAAACATGCCGGATGGCATATCTTTTTTTACTGCCTCGAAGTGTTTTACTTTGCCTGTTTTGAAAAGTTCCTCCAGATGACCTTGAATTGATGGCCCCAGGCCGGGGATATCATCTAATTTCCCCTGTTCCCATAGGTCTTTTAATTCACTTGTTGCATGCTCTATGCTTGTTGCTGCATTTTCGTATGCAATTATTTTAAAGCGATTTTCGCCCATTGCTTGGTAGCTTGCGGAAATTTCCCTTAGCATTTTGGCAATTTCGTTATTGGAAATAAAATGACCTGCCATTTCCCTATTATAATTGACTAGGGAATAGCTTGGAGTGTAAACTACACCTTACCCTTTGAGGTCGCGTGGTGTAGTTGGCCTAACACGTCACCCTGTCACGGTGAAGACCGCCGGTTCGAATCCGGTCGCGACCGCACTTTTTTTAAACTTCCCTCTTTAAATTTCCTTTCGCTTATGATAATTTAGGTTCATCTTCTAAATCTTCTGTCTGGAAAGGAGGAATTTATGCCTAAAAAATCTACTAAAAATGGTGATTTCTTTTCTACATTTAATTGGCAGGAGTCTTATCCTAGCCTTATTTTAGGTGCGATTATCGTAATTATCTTAGGGCTTTTAGTTGCAAACTTTCTTTCAAAACGCGGCACTGGCCAAATTGAAACTGGGGATCAAACTCAAATAAGCCAAGGACAAGAGGGAGCTCCACAAGCTGGAAGCGAGTACATTGTTGTTGCCAACGATTCGCTTTCTAAAATTTCTGAAAAAGTTTATGGAGACCAAAAATATTGGCCAATTTTGGCAAAGTTAAATAACGTTTCAAGACCAAATTTGCTTTATGTCGGAACAAAGCTTACTTTGCCTACCAAGGAAGAAGTTATGCCAAAGACTGAGGAACTAGGGAATCAAGAAACAAGTTACAAAGTTGTTGAAGGCGATACCTTCTTTACTATTGCCGAAAAAATGTACGGTGACGGTTCTAAGTGGACAATTTTGTTTAGCGCAAACGGCGCACGAAGGCTGCCAAACGGAAACCCGCTGGTCTTTTCTGGAACAACAATAGTCGTTCCTCGATAAACTTTGTCAAAATTGGTAAACTAATATCCGTGCTTTTTACGCGGGATTAGTTCAGTGGTAGAACGCGACCTTCCCAAGGTTGAGGCGCCAGTCCGATTCTGGTATCCCGCTCTCGATCTAAATTCTTTCCAATTTGAATCCTCCCTGCTAAAAAGCTAGAATTGTGTTGGTGCCACATGCCGGAGTGGCTCAGTGGTAGAGCAACTGTTTCGTAAACAGTGGATCGTGAGTTCGATTCTCACCTCCGGCTCAGAATGGCATAAAAAAATGCAAAATAGAAGATTAAAAATCGAAAGACTCGCGAGAAAAGAGGAGAAAACTATTATTAGAAGGATTGTCATTCTGTCCTTTGTTAGTCTGGTAATGGCAATTTTCATTTTCACGGTTGGCATTTCACTTCTGGGCAAGTTTACCGACCTTTTGGGGTTAGTTTTTGTTGGCAAACAAGATACTGATTCACAATCGTTTTCTATTCAACCACCGGTTTTGGATGAATTGCCCCAAGCAACAAATAGCTCAAGGCTTGATGTAAAAGGTTTTATTTCGAGCGGAGAAAAAGTAGAAATTTATCTGGATGGCGAAAAAGATGGCGATGCAACTGTGGACGGCAGCAAATTTGAATATTCCGATTTGGTTTTAAAAGATGGAGAAAACAAAATCAGCGCAAAAGTAATAATTGGAGAGAATACAAGCGATGAGTCAGAAATTGCAGAGGTTATTTTAGATAAAACAGACCCAAAGCTAGAAATAGAATCCCCAGCAGACGGCCAAACAATAACAGGCAATAATAGAATTGCTGTCGTTGGCCAAACCGATAAAGACGCCCAGGTATATGCAAATGGGTTTTTAGCAAGCGTAGATTTTGACGGCAAATTTGAAGTCTTCGTACCTGTTTCCGAGGGCGAAAGCACCATAGAAATAAAGGCTATAGATTCTGCTGGAAACGTAAAAACAGAGCAAAGAAAAGTCACATTCAGAAAAAGTTAGGCTTAGGCCACCCAGTAGCCAGTGACGAACTTAACTCCCAGAATTGCCTGGAGGACTAGCGATACACCCCAAACGGGTAACTTAAATTTAGGATACTTTTCTAAAAGACCTCCCAAGACGATAAAGGCTCCAAATGACCCAAGCGCATACCGGGGCATACTTGTTAAAGTTCCACTTGATGCCGGAATAAGAATTACCAACATAGAAAATATCCAGAGGGATGATTTTATTTTATTTGCGCCAACTATCAATAGTCCTAAAAATAACAACGTCACAGCAAGGTCGAAATACTGGTCAAACGGCTGGTTATAATTTAAAAAAATTTTGAAAATGTGGCCAACAATTGTTGAAATCGGATCGTTTATTTCCCTTTGCCAAAATGTTTGGTTGCTTATAAAACCAATAGGATTATTTAGTTTATAAAATTGAAAAATAGAATACGCACTTAGTCCAAATGAACTTAATATTACAAATAAAGCTTTACTGAATATTTTTTTAGGATCAAAAGATGTTGAAGAGAACATGCGGTAGGCAAAAGAAATTATCAGAAACGAGCCCGCAAAACGGGTGAGCGATGCCAAAATTATTGCAATGGCAACTTTTAGATATTTTTTTTCATTTAAAAAAAGAAAGGCGGCGGCGGTTAACATTAAAAA
>CAYGDE010000049.1:0-3281 GCA_964348615.1 uncultured Gammaproteobacteria bacterium
GAAACTGTGATTTTGTTCATTTGAGTTTTTTTGGGTTTTTGTGGAATGCAATAACCATCCCAGATCCAGTTTTTTTGCCTCCTGCCCCGGTTATTTTGGCAGCTTCCCCATTCTTTTCGAGTTTTGAAATTAATGTTTGGGTTTTTTTTGAGACGACTCCCAAAGAAATAAGGTTTTTATTTGCTTCGGTTATTATTTTGGCAATCTTTGTTGAATTGTTTGTTTTGATTGCTGTTAGCATTTGTTTGGTTAGCTTTTCTTGGGATGTGGCGAAGCTATCCAGTATTTTTTTGTTTTTTTTCACTACCATTTCAACCATTTGTTTGGTAGATTCTTTTGGTTTGCCAGAGTCGACAAGAGAGATATTAAGTTTTTTATGTTTTGGCAATGGTTTAACAATTATTTCTTGTGGACTTTTTTTTACATACCAAATGGGTTTTTCCAAAATTACAGCCCAGAGGTCGGAACCAGAAGGGAAACCGTGGAATACCTTTTCGCCTTCTAGGGCTGCTTTAAATATGCTTTTTGGGGTAGGTTTAATTTTGAGCATTTTGAAAAGTGCTTTTGCAAGGCTTGCACAGAGTGCAGCAGAGGAGCCAAGGCCAGAACCCACAGGTATATCCGATTCGATTTCTATGGAGTAGGAGGGAATTTTCTTTTTATATTTAGACTCTACTATTTTTTCGATTGCCAGTTGGAAAGGTTGTTTGATTTGTTTCTTTTTCGACTCTTTTAAAACAACCGTTAGATGAAGGTTTACAGGGAAAAGAATAGCTGGTTTGCCAAAAATTGCACTGTATTCGCCAATCAAGTGGATTTTGGCAGGAGACGTAGCTTTTATTAACATAAATTTTTACAAAGGCTTAACCTTTAGTCCGTATTCTATGAGTTCATGAGGTTCGGACATGCCAGCTCTTCTGATTACGGTTTTGACTTTAAGGCCAATTTTAAGCGCACTTTTTGCGCAATCAACAATTTGGCAGGTGATGTTTTGCCCGTCTTCTAATTTTATTATGCCAACATGATAGGGTATTTGGTGTTCGAAACCTTCTGGGGCGGAGTAGATTGTGGAGTACGATACTACCTTGCCATCTTTTCCCAAGAAACCGTTTAAATTTTGAGAATCACGCCAAATTTTGGCTGGGTATTTATTCATAATCAAATTTGCAAAATATGCACAACTGCTGTTGCGCCACTACCTCCAACGTTGTGGGCCAGGCCGACTTTTGCGCCTTTTATTTGTCGCTTGTTGGCTTTTTGCTGAAGCTGGTGAGTGATTTCTATTATTTGTTTTACTCCCGTTGCCCCAACCGGGTGTCCGCAGGCCTTGAGTCCGCCTGAAGTGTTTACTGGAATTTTTCCAGAAAGTGCGGTTGCCCCTTTTTCGGTGAATTTGCCGCCTTGGCCTTTTTCGCAAAAGCCAAGATCTTCTATTGCCATAATTTCTGCAATCGTGAAGCAATCGTGAACTTCGGCAAGATTGATTTTTGCTGGGCTGATGTTTGCTTCTTTATAGGCTTTCCTGCCTGCAATTTTGGTAGCCAGTAGCTCGGTTTGGGAGTTTCTTTGGGAAATGGCAACATGGTCTGTTGCTGTTTCGCTTGCCGTGATTGTAACCTGGGATGTTGAATCGCTTTGAGCACTTAAAACAACTGCTGCTGCTCCATCTGAAATTGGTGAACAGTCGAAAAGATTTAGGGGAGATGCAATTTCTTGACTTGCCATTGCTTTTTCTAGAGATATTTCCGACTGATATTGAGCAATTGGGTTTAGTTTTCCATTGTGGTGGTTTTTAACAGCAACTGTGCTTAATTGTTTTCTGGTAGTTTTGTACTTTTGCATATGAACGTTGGTCAAAAGTGCATAAAGACCAGGGAAAGTAAGGCCAGCCTTGCGTTCTTCTTCGGAAGCTGCACCCATAAGGCCCAGGGCTACTTGGGAATTTGGGCTGTCGGTCATTTTTTCAACCCCTAAGACCAAGACGTTTTGATACTTTTTGGAAATTAAGGTTTGGTAGGCGAGATTTGTAGCAATTCCACCGGAAGCACACGCTGATTCCACGCTATATGCAGGACAATTGAGATTGAGCAAAGAGGTAACTGTTGGTCCTAGATGATTTTGGCCATGAAGAGCAGATGCAAGCATATTGCCAACAAAAACAGCATCGATTTTTTCAGGGTCTACTTTGGCGTCTTTCAGTGCACTTTGGGCGGCTTCTTGGGCCAAATCTAAAAGAGATTTGTTCCACAATTCACCAAATTTTGTAATTCCGCATCCTGCTACTGTTACTTTCATAGATAATAATTTCTGCTTTTGGCTATTTTCAGATAGTGTGCGTAGTCGCAGTATTCTTTGTTGGCAATTTGTTCGGCCACTTTGTTCTTGGCGTTTTTTTTGAAGGCAGTAATTCTTTCGGTTGTTTTAATTGCAAAAGCATCGCTTCCCGCACCAGAACCATAGGAACAAACGAATATTTTTTGGTTTGGTTTGGCAATATCCAAAACTTTGGCAAGACCTAAGAGGGAAGATGCGGAATATGGATTACCCATTTCTTCGACGATAAATCCTGGGGCCATTTGTTTTGGCGTAAAGCCTATGGTTTTTGCCGCTTGCCGCGGGAATTTGCTATTGGGCATATGAAAGACGGCATAGTCGAAATCCTTAGGGTCGGCATTTAACTTTTCCAAAAGCTGGCGGGATGCCTGAGTTACATGATGAAGGTACGCGGGTTCACCGGTAAATCTTCCGCCATGAGAAGGATATTTTTGCCCATCTCTTCGCCAAAAATCTGGGGTATTGGTACTGTACGATGTGAACTCGTAGATTTGAGCAATAGCGTTTTTGGAATTCAAAAGAAATGCTGCTGCTGCTGATGCTGCTGTGTATTCTAGCGGGTCACCAGGTTTGGATTGTGCTGTGTCTGAACCTATTGCAAGGCCATAGGTAATTCTTTTGGACGTGGTAAGGCCTGCAATTAGTTCAATGGCTGCTGTTGCCGCTTTACAGGCAAATTCGGTGTCTAGTGCTTGGTATTTGGGGCCAATGCCTAAAAGTTGGCCAACAATTGTGGAAGAAGGTTTAACAGTGTATGGATGAGATTCTGAACCAACAATTACAGCTTCTACTTTTTGGGGTGAGATTTTTGCTCGGGAAAGTGCAATATAGGCAGCTTCCACTGCCATAGTAACAGAATCTTCGTCGACAGCGGCCACTGTTTTTTCACCAATGCCGAGATTCCTTTCGATAAGATGCGGATCTTTGCTCCAAAACGAAGCAATATC
>CAYGDE010000050.1:0-3178 GCA_964348615.1 uncultured Gammaproteobacteria bacterium
ATCTTTAATATTTTGGCTACAGTAATTGCAGCTGCAGTATTTTGAAGGTTGTGCGGACCCGGCAAAGATACTTGACTTGCTGATATGATTTCTTCTTTTTTTGCGTTTACATTTGTTATTAATTTACCATTTTTAAAAAACGTACCGCTTGCTTCTTGTTTGGTTGAAACAAAAAATACTTTCGCTTTTGTCTTTTTTGAAAAAGATTTTGAACTTTTAAAATCCTGATTAATAACTGCATAGTCGTTTTTTGTTTGGTATTTAACTATTGCAGATTTTGCGTCTTGATATTCTTTTTGGGAAATATGCCAATCAAGGTGTTCGGTTGTGGTCATCAAAACTACAGCAATGTGTGGACTTTTTTTAAGGTCAATTAGTTGAAAACTGGAAAGCTCCAAAACAGCATAACTTTTTTCTGTAAGCTTGGGCAGGATTTCGAGAGCAGGAAGACCAATATTGCCAGCAAGTTGAGCGTTTATTTTTTGGGCCTTTAACATCTCATAAATTAAAGTGGAAGTCGTGCCTTTTCCTTTGGTCCCTGTGATTGCGATAATCGGGCAAGGGCAAAGATCAAAAAATATCTGCGTGACAGAAGAAATTGTTGCCCCTTTGGCCTTTTGATCTTTAATAAAATCGTGGTCCGGTCTTATTCCTGGGGATCTAATAACTAAACTAAACTTTAGATCCGGGGTAATGTTGTCTTGTTTGATAAATGCGTAAGGGACTTTTATTTCTTTTGCAAAATCATTCAGATCGCTTTGGTCTTTTTGATCAATAATGGTTATTTCATTTGCGTGGCCTAAGAAATTTGCGGCAGATACACCTTCCAGCCCCAAGCCGAATATTGCGATTTTTTTGTTTTTTATATGCATAAACTTAGAAGAAAGATAACCAAAGACCAATTATTGCGAACATGGTTTGGGCCAGCCAAAATCTAAATACAATCTTACTTTCTTCCCACCCCTTGTATTGGAGCCAGAGGTGAATTGGCGCCACTTCAAAAACTTTTTTGTGTCTAATTTTTTTGGAAAGTATTTGAACTAAAGAAGATGCCACTTCAACAACGAATACTCCCCCAATTATTGCAAGACCAAAAGGTTTACCCAGCATTAGGCCAATGACAGCAAGTGTTGCACCAAAAGAAAGCGCACCAACGTCCCCAAGCCATATTCTTGCCGGCCAAATATTAAAGTACAAAAAGGCAATTAATGCACCTATCCAAAGTCCGATAAATGTAGAGGTTGTGGCGTCTAAAATAGACGAGGAAATAACCAAAAAGGCAAAAAGGCAAATTAACAGTAGACCTGATGCTAACCCGTCTAAACCATCTGAAATGTTAACAGCATTAGCAAAGGCGATAATTACAAATGCGGCAAACGGGATATAGTAAATTCCCAAATGAAAAACATCTATGAAGCGAATGTTTACAATATCAATTCCTAAGTTAAAGTAAATTAGTGCAGCAACTATGGTCGAGAGTAAAAACTGGAAAAGTAGTTTGTATCTTGCTCTAAGCCCCCAGAAGTGAGTTTTTTGAAATCCAAAGGTTTTTCTAATATCGTCGTAAAGCCCCAGTGCGCCAAAAGAAAGAAAGGTGAAGAGTATAATTTGCATTTCAGCTTTGATTGGATAAATTGAAGTCATTTGAATACCAAAAAATGGAGCTGTGCCCACTATTATTAAATACAAAGTAGTTACCACAAATATAATAAGTGCTCCCCCGCCCAAAGGTGTTCCAGCTTTATGAGAATGAAGTAAGTCAAAAATTGGAGTTCTGACTTCAAAAACATCTTTAGTTTTTTGTTTTTGTCTTTGGAACTTGATGTTGTATAGAATATTAATAAAGGGAACGAGAAGAATACTGATAACTACGAAGGATAGAATGATGAGGCCAAGAATCTGAGTCATAAACTAAATTATATCTCAATTTAGCTCGCCGCAGTGATAGCAGTTAATTTTGGTAGATTTACCCAAAAGTCCATAAACTATACGCTCTAAATGCTCGTGCCTTGAGCCTTTAACTAAAATAAGGCTATTTTTCCCGACGAGTTTTTTAACTTCCTTTGTTGCCAGTTTAGAGTTTGGAAATTCTAAGATCTTGCCTTTGAATTTATTCTTTTTTGCGGCATTTGATATTTGCTTTGCCACTTTTCCAACTGTTACAAGGTAATTGATATTCGATTTGGCTATTTTTTCCCCCAGTTTTTTATGCGCGGCTTGTGAAAAATCACCCAGATCTCTCATCTCCCCAAGAATTAGGATCTTCTTTTTGTGCTTGCCAATGTCTTTTAGTGTTTCCAGGGCTTTTTCGGCTGCTTTTGGGGAAGAATTATATGAATCGTCAATTAAATTAATATGTTTTGTTACTATGGAGGCCAATCTGTGGTCTGGAACTTTTGTTTGCGAAAGACCTTTGGCAATTTGCTTCAAAGTAAGCCCGCTGATTATTCCTACTGTTGCTGCAGCATATGCCGAAGTTAACTGATGTTTTCCCAAAACTTTCCATGAAACGGAGGCCTTTTGTCCTTGGTAGTGCATTCTAAACTTCGTGCCTTTGAGAGTAGTAACTACGTGTGATACTTTGACGCCATCTTTTGCGCTTTTGCCAAAAAACCAAACTTTTGCTTGAGTATGCGTGGCCATCTTTTTTGCGTTGGGGTCGTCTGCGTTTAAAACTGCGTGGGAATTTTTAGAAAGTGCTTCAACGAGTTTTACTTTTTCCGCATATATTCCACTTTCATCTCCAAAATATTTAATATGGGTTGGGGAAATTGCAGTTACTACCGCAATTTTAGGTTTTGCAGTTTGTAGATAATTTTCCATTTCACCTGGATGTTCGACTCCGTATTCAAGTACAAGTTTTTGATGCCAGGGTTTGGATTTGAGGATTGTTTGAGGGATTCTAAAAGTTGGATCCAGATTTTCGTCCGGAGTAATTGTTTTAAACTTTTGCGAGAGTACTGAAACAATGGCATTTTGGGTTAAAGTTTTGCCAACACTCCCGGTAATACCAATAATCTCTAAGCTAGAGAGCGCCTTAAGATAGGTTTTTGCAGCCAAAGTTTTGGCTATATGGGCCGGTTTTTTCCAAGATTCAATTCCTTCGTAAAAGTCTAATCGTGCCATAGTAATTAGGTTTAATTATACCAGTTTTTGCGGGCGTAAATCAAACTATGGG
>CAYGDE010000051.1:0-3102 GCA_964348615.1 uncultured Gammaproteobacteria bacterium
CCTCTTAAGTTAATGGATATTACCTTTCTTAAAAAAGTTCAGGCGAATTTTCTTAAAGAACTTAAAGACGCAAATGTCGGCAAAAAAACCAGCCTTGCGTACATTGTCCACCATCTACCCCAAACAAAAATTATAGATGACGGTGAAGAATTTCAAGTAATTGTTACAGGCGGTACAGTTTGCAAGGAAGCAAAAGTTCAATACCAAAATGGGAAGATAAAAATACTAAGGAAACAAGAAGTACTTGTTAAACCTTTCATTACCAAAGAGAATTTCCTTGAATTCGTATTGCACAATTTAGATCCAAAAACCAAACACCTCGCACTTAATTTTACCTTCCCAATAAAACCAATTTTTGAAAACAACAAATTTGACGGAATTTTATTAAACGGAACAAAAGAACATGAATTTATAGGGCTTGTTGGCAAAAAAGTCGGCAAAGAGATAGAAAAATATATTTTCGAAAAAACCAAAAGCAGAATAAAAGTTTCTGTCGCCAATGACACAATTTGTTTATTACTTTCGGCATTAACACAATACTCAAGTGACCAGATTGCGGCAGGTGTTATTGGAACTGGTGTAAATTTCGCAATCTTCAAAGACGAAAAAACTCCAGTTAACTTGGAATCGGGAAATTTCAATAAGTTTAATGTGAGCAAACAGACAAAAGAAATCGACGCATTCTCGAAAATAGGCGGCAGTCAACTTTTCGAAAAAGAAGTTGCCGGGGCGTACCTTTACAAGCAGTTTAACTTAATCTTAACGGAAAAAAATCTCAAATATGCCCCTATAGGATCAACTGCCCAATTAAATTCCATAGCAAATCAGTCGATTCCAAAAGTTTCACAAATTGCTATAGAACTTTTTGAAAAATCGGCCGGGCTTGTAACCTGCCAAATCGCATCAATCACACAATTTAAAAAAACCGATCTAATTTTTGTGATGGAAGGCAGTTTATTTTGGCACAGCCTAAGACCAAAAGTAGAAAGGTATTTAAAACAACTTTTGCCAGGCCACAAAACCCGCTTTGCCAAAATTGAAAATAGCGAAATTTTAGGGGCTGCGAAATTAGTCTGTTAATTTCTATTCGAATGTCAGTTCAGCAAACCCTCTGGGACATCGAAGTTAGAATGTACTTTGACGACATCGTCTAAATCTTCAAGTTTATCTAAAAAGGCAAGTATTTTTTTTGCAGTTTCTGCATCATTTATCTCAACCAAGGTTGTCGGTTTTTTTGTGAGCTCGGCATTTTGGGGCACTAACCCTTTTTCAGAAAACACCCTACGAACAGCATCTAGCGTGTTTGGTTTGGTATAAACTTCTACCTCTTCTCCCAAATCTGCAACGTCTTCTGCTCCTGCTTCAATAGCCAAATCTAAAAACTCGTCTATGCTCTTTCCGTTCTTTGGCAAAGTAATTACCCCTTGGTCTTGAAACATCCAAGAAACTGTTCCTGGTGAAACAAAACTTCCACCGGATTTTTCAATTATATTTTTAACTTCTGCAGTTGTCCTATTTTTATTGTCTGTTGCCGCCTCAACGATAAGAGCTACTTTTCCCGGCCCATACCCTTCGTAAACTGTAGATTCCAGTTGACCTTCGCCACCTTTTCCCAAACCTCTGTCTATTGCCCGCTGAATATTTTCCTTGGGCATATTAACAGATCTAGCTTGATCTACTGCTAGTCTTAGTTTGAAATTACTGTCTGGGTCTCCTCCCCCGCCTTCGCGGGTTGCAATAGTAATAGCCATCGCCATTTTGGTAAACGTTACTCCACGTTTAACATCGGCAACACCTTTTTGCCTTTTTATCTGCGACCATTTGGAATGTCCTGACATAATGCACTTATTTTAGGTTTTCTAAGGCCATTTTTCAAATTCTGGTTCGACCTGGATTAAAATAATTCAGCAAGTTGAACAAAATTTACACTCAATCTTTGTGATATTGTTTCAAATTTTTCACCCATTGACACTAATTTCTAACTAATCTATTGTGTTTGAATATTATGCAAACTGTCAACAGCAGTGCAAACACGCAAGATAGCCTCGAATCCCTAGCCCAAGAAGCAATAGCAGCAGCCCTGAACAACAATTGGAGTCATGCCCTAAAAGTAAACGAGCGGCTTCTTTCACGCGACGAAAGCAACGTAGAAGCCTTGAATCGCATGGCAAGGGCTCAAGCTTGTCTTGGCCTTATGCCAAAAGCCATCAAAACCTACAAAAAAGTATTACTTATAGACCCTTTCAATATCATTGCCCTTAAAAATATCGAGAAACTTTCAAAATCCAACGGCACTTTTTTAATTCCCCCAAATGGCACAAACAACGGCCAGAACCCGCCTATCAACATTTCCAAAGTATTTTTAGACGAACCTGGCAGAACCAAACTTATTAACCTATTAAACCTTGCTCCGCCTTCAATCCTTGCTGGTCTAAACTGTGGAGACAAACTGGAAATTAACCCTAAAAACCACTCGATTTCCGTCTGTCTTGAAAACGGCACATACCTTGGCGCATTCCCAGACGATCTGGCACACCGGCTTATTTCTTTTATTTCAGGTGGCAATAAATATGAAGCATATGTAAGAAGCAACACAACAAAATCTCTCACAATATTTGTAAGAGAAGTAGAAAGATCCGAAAAGTTTGGAAACCAGCCTACCTTTCAAACAAAAGCAAGCCTTTTTGACCCAGAGGCAAAACCTTAAAATCTACTCTTCCTTTCTAGGTATTTTAAATTCCCCAAAAAGTGAATCTCTGTTTTTAGTCTGCTGCGCAAGGGGCTCAGGATCCGGAAGCTTTTCTTGCGGCAAAACATCATCCTCTTCCCATGGAAAAGCCTGATCTACAACCTTTTTTACCACAAGAGTATCTTCTTGCTTAGGTTCAGGCAAAACCTCTTCGTCTTTTGGCGTTTGTGGAAATACTGGACTATTTGCAGCCATTTTCACTATTTCCTCCTTAGAAACATTAGGGTGAGGATTTTCTGGCGCTGGGTGAACCAAAACTGTATGTCGTTGTTTTTTCTCCTCAGAAATTAAAGAAAAAAACGCAATGATAAAAGAAAGAATTAAAATAACAAACCCAAATACAACAAGCATTA
>CAYGDE010000052.1:0-2768 GCA_964348615.1 uncultured Gammaproteobacteria bacterium
CTACAAATATTCCCATATGTATATTTTAAGGCTTTTGTTATACTTTTAAAAAAATGTGGGGGAAACATTACAAAAAAATCTGTTTTGTTTTGACTGCTTTTAACATTCTTATTGCTTCCTGGTTTTTTTTAAACGGCGATTTGTATTTCCATTCAGACATTGGCCGCGATTTTATGCTTCTTGCCGAGATAGAGGAGAAGGGTTATATATTAATTGGGGCAAGAACTGGAGCTTCGGGGGTTTATCATGGAGTTTTTTGGTACTTTTTAAATTTTCCAGCCTATTTTCTTTCCAATGGCAACCCTGTTGTTGTTGAGGGTTTTTGGATACTTCTTTCGGTGGCTTTTTTGGCGGGAGGATTTTGGGTTTGTAAAAATTTATTTTCAAAGCGGGTTGGATACTATTTTATTGTTCTGGCCTCTTCGTATTTGGTCTGGAGAACAAACACATTTTCGCATCCAGATGGTGCAACTCTTTTAACTATTTTTTTCTTTTATACCTTTTGGAAATATATAGAAACTTTAAAGCTGAAGTATTTGGCAGTTAACGTTTTTTTAAGTGGATTTTTAATTCATTTGGAGTTGGTTACAGGATGGCCTCTTTTTCTACTTTCCGTCCCGCTTGCACTAATTTTTCAATATAAGGGTAAAAAACTTTTGCATGCATCTGCATTTTTTCTGATTTTGATACCCCTTTTGCCTTACATTGTTTTTGAATTGCGACATGATTTTTTCCAGTTAAGAAACCTATGGGCATTTATTACCCAATCAACAATAGGAGGTGGTGGAGAGCACTATTCGAGAGTATTTATAAATAGGTTGGAATATATGTTTAACGATGGTATTAAGCTTGTTGATATTGGGCAAGTAAATCGTGTAGTTGTTGGTTTTTTTGTAGTTGTTTTTATGAGAGTGTTATTTGCAAGCGAATCGAAGCGCCTGTATTTTACGTTTTTGTATTTTTTCATGGGATTTTTTATCTTTAGCTTAGCTGTGCCTTTTTTTCTTCTAAGGCATCATTTTGTCACTTTTTACCCTGTTGTCCTTTTAGTTTTTTGTTCGGTTTTGGCAAATAAATACGGTAAGGTGCTTTTACCGCTTTTTTTCTTAGTGGTGGTTATTTCGGAAATTGCGGCAATTGGACAGGTAATGAAGCCAGATACGAATGCAGATTTCAACCGTGATTCATGGAAGTCTTTGAATGCAATTGCCTCAGATGTATTTACAGATACTCCTGGTGAGTTTGGATATTTTGTTAATTCTCCAGACAAGTTTGGATATTCTGCAAATTACGCCATGGTTTATAGGAATAAGGTAGATGGCAAAAATAGGGCGCAATATTTTGAGAAGAGACCAGTTACTTATGTGGTGACTGCACCACCACCACTAAATTCCGATTTTGACACAGATATATGGATGAAAAATGGCATCAATATCAAAACTGTACCAACATATGTGAATTCGTATTCAAATGGTTATAAGGTATACCGCTTTGATTTGTCGAATGAGGATGTTGCTGTACCTTATAGTCCGCTTGAGGATATTGGGATCCATTTTAGGTAAAGATGTCACTTTCTTTGTTAAAAGCCAATTTAAAAAATCTTGCAGACAGAAAAAGAGCCAAGGTGTCCGCCTGGTTTTTTAAGACAGGTAAAGGCCAATATGGGGAAGGAGACATTTTTTTGGGAATTACTGTGCCCAAGATGCGGGAGACCGCAAAAAAGTATCTGGATTTAAGTTTGAGGGATATTGAGAAATTACTGCTTTCCAAAATCCATGAGTATAGATTTGTGGCTTTGGTTATTTTGGTGAGTAAATTTGATAAGTCGGATGAGGCGGGAAAAAGGAAAATCTTCGAATTTTACGTTAAAAATGCCAAGAATGTTAACAATTGGGACCTTGTTGATTGTTCGGCACCATATATAGTGGGTGAATATTTACAAGAAAAGCAAAAGGATATTTTATACACGTTTGCACAGTCTAAAAATCTTTGGGAGAGGCGAATTGCCATTGTTTCTACGCAGGCTTTTATTAGGAAAAATAAGTTTGGCGACACACTTGCGATTTCAGAAATACTTCTTGGCGATTCCCATGATCTAATCCATAAAGCAGCTGGTTGGATGTTAAGGGAAGTTGGGAAAAAGAACCAGGCTACTTTGGAAGGTTTTTTAAAAAAACACTACCAAAAAATGCCCAGAACAATGCTGAGGTATGCAATTGAAAGATTGGATGCAAAAAAGAAACAGTTTTATATGGTCAAAGGGGCGAATTCCTTGTAAAGCTTGGTGATTTTTGGGTCAATTACTATTTGGCAGTATGGCTTTCCTTTATTGGAATTGTAGTAGTTCTTGTGATAGCTTTCGGCTTCGTAGAAGTTTGTTGCGGCTACAATTTCGGTAACAATTTTGTCCTTGTAATATTTTTGCATCAGCGATCTTATTTTTTCGGCGGTTTTTCTTTGAATTTCAGAATGGTAGAAAATTAAAGACCTATACTGTGTACCGACATCATTCCCTTGACGATTGGCAGTGGTTGGGTCGTGGAGTTTAAAAAATATTTCCAGTAATTTTTCAAACGATATTATTTTGGGGTCGAATTCAATTTGGATAGCTTCTGCATGGCCTGTTGTTCCTGAGCAAACTTGTTCATAGGTGGGTTTTATGACGTTGCCACCAGTATAGCCTGGAGTGACTTTTTCTACGCCTTTAAGGCGCAGAAAAATGGCTTCCGTACACCAAAAACAACCACCAGCAAGAGTTGCAATTTCCA
>CAYGDE010000053.1:0-2642 GCA_964348615.1 uncultured Gammaproteobacteria bacterium
GATCTGTTACGTCAATGGGTGCCAATGATCAGGAGGCTGATGGCGCTGTTAGTACAAAAGATTTTTTGCATGGGTTTACAATTGTTAGGAAAGAGGGAAAGGAAACAGTGTTTTGGATAAGAATTATTGAAGAAACAAATTCATCTAAATTCAGAAATGAAGCGATGGAGTTAAGTGGAGAGGGAAGAGAAATTGTAGCAATAATTAGTTCCATAATGAAAAAAACTGTGGATAATTACAAGTCGAAACTATGATTGGATATTTGACATTGGACATTAGATATTGGATATTCTTCATACTATGACGAAGGTGATGTGTTTCGGGGCTTTTGACGGATTGCATCCTGGGCATCTGGATTTTTTTAGACAGGCAAAAAAGTACGGAGACTTTTTGATTGTTTCTGTGGGAAGGGATTCAAATGTTTTTAAAATTAAAGCAAAAAAACCTCTTTTTGGGGAAGAGGAAAGATTGGAATTGATTTCCAATTTAAAAATTGTAGACAAGGCAATTTTGGGTGCGCCCGATGACTTTTATGCCCATATAAAAGAACAAATGCCTGACGTTGTTTGTTTGGGTTATGACCAGTGGGCAGGCGAAGATGAAGTGAGAAAAGAGCTAGATTCCATCGGACTTTCGAAATGCAGAATTATTCGCCTTGAACCTTATAACGTGGCGCGTGCGAAATCGACGATTGTGAAGGAAAAATCTGTAGACTTTTAAACTTTATTTCTAGCCCTTTCGCCCTCTTTGTGTTTTTTGGAAATCGTTTTTTCTTTGGTTTTGACAATTAACCTTTTGGCCCGTTCGACACACTTGTCGATAGCCTTGTCCATTGAACGTTCACTGTCACGAATAGTTAAATCGTTTCCCGGAATTTTTATTTCCAATTCGCAATGGTAATCGTCGTCAGCTCCACGGTGTGCAACCTCCGTGATTAAATGAGCAGTTATTTCCAAAATCCTAGGATTGTATTTTGAAAGTTTGCTGATTTTTAGAGTAGCGTAATCTTCTATTTGCTGCGAGAGCGGGCTGTGTTGTTTGGATATTATGACTTTCATGCTTGTTGTTTATTATAACTGTAATTCAGTTGATTTTGAAGTTGGAGATGCAGTATCATATTATCAATCTAACAATCTAATAATTTTATTATGTTTGATAAACTACAACAACTAAAAGAGCTAAAAAAGATGCGCGACGAAGCGATGCAGATCCAGAGAACCCTGGATGCTGAAGTTGTGGAGCTTGATAAAAATGGGGTTCATGTAAAAGTTACCCTTGCTCAAAGGTTTGTTTTGATTGAAACCAACGGTAAAAGCGACAGTGATATTGTTGAAGCTGTAAATGAAGCAGTTAAAGAATCTCAAAAAGAGGCAGCCAAAAAAATGCAGCAAATGGGCGGTATGGATAGCCTCAAAAATATGTTCGGCGGAAATTAGCCTTCTTTTGTGAAAGTTCCAAAAAGTGTTGCGAATTTAATCGAAGCGTTTGAATCTTTGCCAGGTATTGGACCTAAAACTGCGGCAAGATTAACATACTATCTTTTGCATGCGCCAGATTCTTTGGCGCAAAAAATTTCGGAAGCTACCCGCGATTTAAAATTAAAAACCAAAATTTGTTCTATCTGCCAAAATATAACCGAAACCGACCCTTGCGAAATTTGTGACGATCCTGCGCGTGACCAATCTATTATTTGTGTTGTCGAAGACCCTTTAGATGTTTGGGCGATAGACAAATCAGGTGCATTTGGCGGTTTGTATCATGTTTTGCACGGAGTAATTGCACCTTTGGACAATATTGGTCCGGAAGACCTCAAGATAAGCGAACTTTTAAAAAGGTTGAAAGATGATAAAGTAGACGAACTCATTCTTGCCATGAACCCATCGATGGAAGGGGAGGCAACTGCAATGTATATCCAAAGGCTTGTGAAACCTCTTGGAGTTAAATCAACAAGGATTGCGAGAGGAATACCAACCGGTGCTGAATTGGAATATGCCGATGAGGTTACAATCCGGCGTGCGATTGAGGGGCGGACCCAAAGCTAGCAGACCATTTGTTACAATGGATTTATGGCAGATGATGACGGTAGCATCTTTTCCGGTATTTCTGATGTTTTGGGTGGGGAGCTGAAAAAACTTGGGCAAGCTGCAACCCATCAGGTAACAGGAGCAACCCCTACTGGTAATAGTTCACCCGCAGACGATATATCGGCAGTGGACCAGTTAAAAGGTTTTGCGAAGACTGCAACCAGCCAGGTTACTGGTGGTTCGGATAGTCCTACCCCTGCGAAATCTACAGTGGACGATTCTGCGGTTGATGAATTTAAAAAATTTGGGCAATCATTTACCCAACAATTATTTGGCGGGAGTGGTTCCGGTGGACAAGAAGAACAGCTTGCCAAAATGAAGAAGACCGACGACGATTTTTCAAAACAAGAATCTGGTGTGATTCGTGCCAAAATTGCCAATATTTACAAGGAATATGAACAAAAGCGGGCAAGCGAGAAAAAGCAGGAAGAGGTGGTTGAAAAGCAAGAAGAGGCGCAAAAGCAACAACTTCAAGAGCAAAAGAAAAAACAAGATATTGAACAAAGTGTAGAAGTTGCCAAAACAAGGGCAGAAAATAAAAATTATGGTGCGGAGTAG
>CAYGDE010000054.1:0-2604 GCA_964348615.1 uncultured Gammaproteobacteria bacterium
ACTTTCACTGGTCTCTGGTAACTGGTCGCAATTAACCTCGCAATATACCAACACGTAGTCCCCTTTCCACTAGTTCCTGCAACATGAATAGATTTGAATTTTTTCTCTGGGTTTCCAAGAAGCGAAAGTAAATTCTCTATCCGCAAAAGGCCCAACTCTTCTTTTCCCCAAACTTCCGGGATATAAGATTCCAACCAGTCTCGAACTTGCAAATAGTTTTCAAACATCGCTTGGCAATTTTACAACAAAAAAATAAAAAACGGGAAAATAATAAAAACTAATTCGTTGATTACACTGGTATAGCGCCAGAAACTCCAGCTTCATCAAATTGTACTTTTATAAGATCTCTCATTAAACGCGTCTTTAGTTTCGGGTCCACCATGCAAACAAACCAGTCTGCAAATGCTTCCTCCTCAACAGGAATCTCGCTTTCATCTTCGTATTTGTCTCTTTGAATCTCAATTACCCTATCCCTTAAATCTGGATGTTTGGCAATAATTTCCCTCCATTTTGGAAAAAGGTCTTCTTTATTCCTTCCAAATTTTATATGTCCAGCTTCGTGCAAAAAAGCCGTTTTTCCAAGTTCTTTTAAATAATCTTTTGCCTCATCTACGGTTTCAAAATCCCTCTCTTCCCTTTCCTTTCTAGCATAATTTCTCGCCATTTCTTGGGCATTATCCTCATGTATCGCAAAGAAAAAAATATTATCGTGTCCGTAAGTAATAGCAAAACCGGGCAATTTCCCGTCTAAAATAATTCCCATTTCTGCTGCTTTTGATAAGACGCTTTTAACTGTTATGTTTCCCGGCTCTCTGTCATAACTTTCCAACATTTCTCTAAGTTCAGAATATTTCGGATCATCTAAATGTGGCATAAATTTCACTATCAACTCTTGTTTGTCAAAAAGCTCGTCTCCAGGCTTTACAATATGCACATTAACATCTGAAAGATCTAAATCGTGCTCATTTTTAAGCTTAATTTTATATTCCTCGATCTGCTGTTCTGTGATCACATCAAAAGTCTTAGGTTGTGGTGCTTCTACCATTTCTTGCCTTTGACGTGAACCAATACCCCTCAAAAAATTTAGTCGAGCAAGTGCCGATTCTTTTAAGGAAACACCAAAACTTTTGTGTGGTTTTTCTACAGGTTGTACTGGGCTGCTTTCAGGTTCTGGTTGTAATGGCATAAATTCAATTCTAACTTAAATCTTAATTTGAGGCCATATTTCATAAGTTCTAGTGCTATAATTCCTTGCATGGAAAGAGTCGCGGAAATTACGCTGCGTCAATCTAAACAACCAATAGAAAAGGGGTTAAAGAACAGAATTCGAAGAGCTATGGTACCTATTGCTATGTTTATTGCATGCCCAGGCGATGATCTTGCCTATTTAAGTGGATCCGCAGCAGGTGATTCTCTTTTACCCGCAGAAACAGTAATTGCAATGTTTTGGGTAGATAAAACAACAAAAGACAGCGAACCAGATTTGCTTGCACAACTTCAAGATAAAAAAAGATTATTATAATCTAGATATGGCAACAGCATCGTCGGCCTCCACGCCGCAGCAATAATCCTTTTAAAACTGAAGTATAAGTAGGACCTTTACATTTAGGCCCGGAGGCCACAAAAATGGCTGAGGACCGCAGCAACAAAATGTAAACTGTGGGTCGTGATGGGATCGGACCATCGACCTTTACATTATCAGTGTAACGCTCTACCACTGAGCTAACGACCCACTCTAACTAATCCCTAGCAACTAGTTACTAGTAGCTAGTTTGAGGCCTGGATCGGAATCGAACCGACGTATAGCAGTTTTGCAGACCGCTGCCTTACCACTTGGCTACCAGGCCATATCCACGAAGTTTAATAAAGCGGGGGCTAACGCGCCGAATTATTAACATTCCTTGCTCTTTCTGCTCTAATTGATCTTACTGCCCTAACACTCGTTGGTACTGCTTTGGCAGCAATACTCACCCCGGCAGATACTCCCGCAAGTATCCAATCATGAGATATAAAACTACCAAAAGAAACTGCAGCTCCACCAACAAAACCTACTTCTTCGCTTGTTCTCAATGTTCCGTATAAAATTGTTCTCCCAATAGATCTTTCTTGTGCCATAATTATTTCCCCCTCCACATTGCCCAGGCTCCACCTAAAGCAACAACTCCAACAGTTATTAAAGCGCCAGAACCAATCATGGCTCCAACTCCTGCAAAAACCACCCCAAACTTAAAAAGCTTGGAATTCCAAACCGACTCTTTTTCTGAATAATTAGATCTTTCAGCCATTAAAAAACCTCGCTAAGTGCGAGGTTAATTCTACCAAAAAAGTAGTTTTGTAGCTAGTTACCGCATAAAACCAACTTCAATACTGGTCTCTGGTAACTAGCAACTATCTAACTATTTTAAACCCTGAAAAGTGGTACCCATATTCAATAGAGGTTATGTGTTGGGCACATAACAACCCGTTGGTTTAACGACTCCAACAATCGTCACTTCCAACACGTGAGAGTTGGAATTTTTCGACGCAAGAACAAAGGTTCTTGTGCCATAAACTCCTTAGAAAGGAGGTGATCCATCCCCACCTTCCAGTAGGGATACCTTGTTA
>CAYGDE010000055.1:0-2370 GCA_964348615.1 uncultured Gammaproteobacteria bacterium
GACCAGGAACATCTGAAGCAATTACTGGAGTACCTGCAGCATTGGCTTCTATAACAGTAATTCCCCATCCTTCTATTTTTGAGGGTTGGGCAACAATCCATGAATTTGCTAAAATTTCTGTCTTTGTTTTTTCGCTTACCCTTCCTAAAAACTTAACTAGATTTTGCACTCCAAGTTTTTTAGTTGCCTCCTCAAGCTCTAATCGGCTTTCTCCCGCACCTGCTATTGTTAAAGTCGTGTTGGGTATGTCTTGAGCGACCATTGCAAAAGCAGCGATGAGCCTATCAATAGATTTATAAGGTTTTAGCCGACCCAAGTATAGAATTGAAGGATCCTCTGTTTTTTTAGAGGCCTTGAATTTTTCCAAATCCACACCAGGGTTAATAATTGAGATGCCTTGTTTCCTACCTAGGCCTATTGCTTCCATTGCTTCTTTTGAGGAATTAGAGACTGTGATCATTTTTGAATTTCTATAAACAAATGGCATTAATTTCGCTTCCAATGCCTGAGCAATTTGTGCGAGAGGAAATTTGAGGTGTTTCCTAAATACTTCCTGATGAATATGGTGAACAAGCCCAATAACAGGTTTTCGACAGTAGATAGGGCTAAAAAACGGAATGCCGTTTTCGGAGTCAATAATTATATCTGTGTGCCTGCGGAATTTGAAAACGTAATAAAGAGCCGCCCAAATATAGACAGTGTAAAATCCACCTCGTCTGACGATATTAACACCATCTATTGTTTCCCTTCTTGCGCTTTTGCCATCGTTACCGCAAAAAACAGTTACAAGATGCCCCTTGCCGACAAATCCTTTGGCAATTTCGTGAATATAAACTTCGGCACCACCTGCCCAAACGTGCTTTGTATCTCTCCAATTTAAGATAAGAATTCTTAAGCTCTCAGAATTTGCTGCGGACCTTGTCCACGTTTGGCTTGGTTTTGGAGCAGAAAATGTAATAACACCAAGAAGGTCTACTAAGTTTCTTCCTAAAACAGAAAGGGGTTCGTAAATTAGGTAAATAAGTGCTGTTATCAGAAGACTAACAACACCTGTTGCTGTCATCACAAGAACTATCTCTTCTAAACTTGAGTGATAGAAATAGATAGCCAGAATTTGAGCAAATGCCAAAAATAGGGACACTACAGACAAGAGATATTTGCGCCTGACTTGATAATAGGTGACGAAAGTATTGGCTATGCTAAAACAAAGCATAGAAAGACCATAAGTGGGCAAAAGATACAGTATTGGCCCGGCTTTTTCGCCAAGTAGCAAAGGAACAGTGTAGGCTCCAAACAAGCCGACCACTAAATAAGCCGCAAAACTAAGAAAGGTCGACACAAAAAATAATTTGTAAAAAACATGGTGGCTTTTGCCATTGGCACCTTCTTCTTTTGAAACTAAAGGATTAATAAATGAGCTAAAAAGGGAGCCTGAGAAAAAGACCATTTTACCAACTAGGGAAAGTAGGGCATAAAGACCTGCTTCTGCGGGTGGCAAAAAGTGTTTTGCCAAAATAAGATCGAAGCTTAAAAAAGCTATGGAGGAAAACTTTGTGAATATAGATGTGACAAAAAAGTGGGCGGGAAATTTAAGAATTTCCGAGTTAATAATTTTTTTCTGTTGTTTAACGCGAGCTGCAAAAAGCCATCCTACTAGAAATGCTATTGCCATCGCAATTGGTGTTGCGGCATAAACAAGGTGGGAATTGCCACTTTCAACGAAAATGAAAGCAGCTAAAAATTTAATAATAGATTCAACGACAACAAGAAGAGCTAAAACTTTAAATTTTAAGCTTCCCGTTAAGAAACCACTGTCAACAGCAGTAGCCGTGCCGATAAACCAAACTGGGGCAAAAAGCAAAAATGGACCATAAGATGGTGATTTAAAGAATGTTGCCAGAATTGGAGTTAAAGCAAGCCAGATTATAGTGGCAAGTGTTCCTGCAAAAATGGCGCGTAGCCTGACATAAGACCAAAATTGTTTAAGAGGTACTTCGTACTTGCCTAGTAAAAAGGCACTACGATGAGTGACAGTTTTTGCGAGAGCGCCAACTGGAACTGTCGAAAGGTAAAGAAATGTACCAACAAGAGAGATAAGGCCAAAATCTTCAACAGAAATGCGCCTTCCAAGATATGCATTATAGGCAAAATTGGCAAAATTGGCAAAAATAGATGCAGCTATTAGGGCACCACCAGTGGCTATCCCCGACCGGGCAAGAGCGTAGGTATCGGCGAATCTTCTTTGGCGAGCTTCAATTTTTTGGGCTTTGATTTCGGCCCTGGCCTGGTCTTGGGCAATTTTTGCATGATGAAATCCGTGGACTGTTTTTTCCCAATAATGAGGTTTTACGATTAATTGGTAGAGGGCTA